>DASRZQ010000242.1:0-58503 GCA_035686205.1 Geobacteraceae bacterium | reverse complement strand
AACAAACCAACAAACCAACAAACCAACAAACCAACAAACCAACAAACCAACAAACCAACAAACCAACAAACCAACAAACCAACAAACCAACAAACCAACAAACCAACAAACCAACAAACCAACAAACCAATCAACTTTCTAAAACGCCTTTATCTTACCCAGCTGCCCTATTCCCGCAATTACGAAATTGACATAAAACTGCTGGTTGCCCGGCCGGTCTCCGTAGGAGAAAATCACGCTCCAGCACTGGTGCCTGTATTCCAGGGAAGTAAGTGACTCCAGGAACTTTCCGCCATCGACGGAATACCTGCCGGCAAAGCTTAAGACAAAGGGCTTTACCAGCGCGACCGACAACCTGGATTCCAGGTATTTGTACTGGGTCCGGGCGAAATGGTAGCTTGCTCCGGCGCTGTTGCCCGCGCCGTCGTTGTAATTGGCGGAAAGATCGGTGGTGGACAGATTGGAACGATAGGTATTGTATCTGGTGTCAGTACCCAGAGTTATATGCTCCACCGGGCTGACCTGGGCTTCTATCCGCACATCGTTGAAGCGCCGGAGTTCGTCGTAAGGTGTCAGCAGGTCCCTGCGCGTCCCGCTGAAATCGAATTCCTGGGACAATTTCAGGAAGGCGATGTCCCGGTAGGCAGGGGGAGTGTTTCCTTGCACGATCTTGCCCGTCAGGTAATTGGCAACGGAGTAGACAATCATGTTCTGATGCACTATCCTGTCATTGTAATCGAAGAACGGCAGCTCATCCTGGTTCGCATTCTGCACATACGTGTAACTGACTTCCGGGACGATGGTATGCTGCAGTCTCGGCATGCTCTTCCAGTCGGTGTCATACACCCTTGAAAGCGTGGATGAAATTCTCGCCCCACCGTCCAGAACCCCCTTGTCGTCGAAGCTGTCGCCGCCTGTTCCGCCATAAACATTGTAAAACCTGTGACGATAGCCGCCCCAGAGCGTGCCTTCCAGTCCCGCCACCGGTTTTGCGTAGGCCAGCAATCTGGGATGCAGATCGATCCGCTGCCCGTGAACGCCCTCCTCCCGGTAGAAGTTGGTAAAATTGGAGTCGAGGGAGTAATAAAACGGACTTGCCCCTATCCTTTGCTCTATGCCGGTGAATGTGAGGACGGGCAGTTTCTGCATGGTCGCCACATTGGAAGGGGCCGACAAATCCTGGCTGAACCGCAGCTCGGGGGTCAACAGATACTGTTGCCAGTGCTTCGTGAGGAATACGTAGCTGTCGGTTGTTCTCTGGTTATATGCGGCGAAACCTTCGTTATAGTCACTGAAAAAATCCTTGTCGGAAACATAATTGATGTCCGACCTGAAAAACAGCGAGGGTGAAAATTCCTGCTGGTGCTTTTCCGACAAAGACCCCCGCAGCTTGTCCTTCGACGTATCGTAAATGAGATAACTCCGGAAGCTCCCGGCGGTACCGGCTTTCCCGATATATCTGTAATCCACCCCCGTGCCCACGCCCCTCTTGCTCTGGATATCCAGGTCAAAGGTGGCGTCCTGGCTGGGCGAAATTGCCCAGTAATAGGGAATGGTCAGGACAAACCCTCCCAGGCTGGAGGTCCCTGCCTGGGGCAGCAGGAAGCCGGACTGGCGCTCCCGTTTTACCGGAAATATCATGTACGGCAGGTACAGAACGGGTACGTCCCTGATGTAGAAAAGGAGATTTTTGGCGGTAGCGTATTCGCCGAGATATACGTCGATATCGCTGGCGCTGAACTTCCAGCTGGGAACGGGCGCGTCGCAAACAGTGAAAGTGCCTTTATCAACATGGTAGCTTTCCGGACCCACCTTTTCCATTATCTTGCCGCGAAGATGAAAATTTCCCATTTTCTTGAACAGGTCGCCGTTCGTTACCACCCCCATCCCGGTGTCGAGATGCACGGTCATTTTGTCGCCGTGCAAAATGTCGCCTTCGCTTGTGAGAACGGCTTTCCCTTCGGCCTCGGCCAGATTTTCGCTCTCCTGCAGAAAGGCCTTGTCGGCAACCAGCTTGGCATCATCCCAGTCCAGGTGGACGTTGCCCACCGCCCTGTAAATGTCGTCAGCCTTCTCATAGGTCAGGGTGTCCGCGTGAATGATCAGCTTGTTGGATTGGACGGGTCCCGCGGCCAGAGCCGGACCCGGCGCCGCGGCGATGATAAGAATGATCAAATTGAAGAGGCTGGGGAGATATTTTTTCATGGGATACCGTTGTCGTTTTACCCTCTGAATGGCTCGAATTTCCCGGACAAAAGTATGGCTCTTGCTTCACCGACGGTAAAGAGCGAACCGCAGACGAGTACCAGATCTTCCGGGCCCGCCTCCCTCGCGGCAATTTCAAGCCCGGCAGCGACCGTGCCGGCGTCGGTGGCGGTTACACCGGCGGCCTCCCACCTTGCGGCGAGCCCCGAGGAAGACAACGCCCGAGCTATCGTCGGCGTAACCGCCAGCACCCGGTCCGCCAGTGGCGCCAGCGCGGCCACCATGCCGTCCAGATCCTTGTTGGACATCACGCCGACAACCAGAATGAGCCTGTTCCTCTGAACATCCGCCAGCGATTCCGCCAGTGCCGCTGCCCCGGCCGGGTTGTGGGCGCCGTCCAGAAGTATCCTGGGAGAGCCGCCCAGCATTTCCATTCTTCCAGGCCAGGAAGCGCGCTCCAGGCCGGACCTGGCGACTTTTTCATCCAGGAAATAGCCCAGTCCCGCGAGCAATTCGGCCGCGCGAAGGGCAACGGCGGCGTTTTCGGACTGGTACCTGCCCGGTATGCCCGGCTTCAGGCCGGCAAGTTCCCATTCCTGACCTCGATAATAGAGACCGGAATCCCGCCAGGACGCGTTAAACTGCCTTCCAAAGCAGAACAGGGGTGAACGCGATTGCTCGCATGCTTCCCTGATAACGGCCAGCGCTTCTTCCGGCTGTGACGATACAATGACCGGTTTGCCCGGTTCAATAATCCCCGCCTTCTCGCGGGCGATCCCGGAAATGGAGTCGCCCAGGTATTCGCAATGGTCCAGCGATATGGGAGTTATGAGCGACATGATCTTGGGCGAGACGTTGGTGGCGTCAAAACGGCCGCCCATTCCGGTTTCCATTACCACGGGATTCGCCCCGTTTTCGGCGAAATAGAGAAATGCCATGGCGGTAACGATCTCGAAAAAAGTGGCGCCCGGGGGGGCCGCCGCCAGTACCCGTCCGGCCGTTGAAACCACGTCGTTCTCGTCAATTTCGATCCCGTTTATGCGTATCCGTTCAGTGAAGCCGATCAGATGGGGGGAAGTGAAAAGACCGGTTTTATATCCCCCGGCGGCCAGAATCGAAGCCAGGAAAGAAGCCGTAGAACCTTTTCCGTTGGTTCCCGCGACATGCACGACCCGCAGTCCGTCCTGCGGATTCGAAAGGGCCTTCAGGATGGATCTTGTTCTGCCCAGGCCCGGCTTGATGCCGAATCGTCCCAGGCCGTACAAATATGTAATCGTCTCCTGATATGTCATGCCCGGACGGCTCAGTGGTAAAGCATCTTGAGAAGCCGGGCCAGCGTGGGTTTCATTTCCTTCCTGTGGACTATGACATCGACCATGCCGTGCTCCAGAAGATATTCGGCCCTCTGGAACCCTTCGGGAAGTTTCTGCCTGATCGTCTGTTCGATGACCCTCGGCCCGGCAAAACCTATCAGCGCTTTCGGCTCGGCCATGTTGACGTCGCCCAGCATGGCGAAACTCGCCGTGACTCCTCCCGTGGTCGGGTCCGTCAGCACCGATATGAACGGCAGCCCGTTTTCGCGCAGGCGCGCCAGGGCGGCGGAGGTTTTCGCCATCTGCATCAGGGACAGGATGCTTTCCTGCATCCTGGCGCCGCCCGACGACGACACTATGACCACCGGCGTCCGACACTCTACTGCGCGCTCAATGAGCCTCGTAATCTTCTCTCCCACCACGCTGCCCATGCTCCCGCCCATGAATGAGAATTCAAGGACCGCCAGCTGGACGGGGACGCCGTCGATCCTGCCTTCACAACAAATAACCGCCTCTTTCCCGTTTCCCTTGGCGACGGCCGCGTCGATACGTTCCTGGTAGCTCTTTGAGTCCCTGAAATTGAGGAAATCCACCGACTGCATATCAGCATCGTGTTCGACAAAAGTCCCTTCGTCCAGGATCAGCGAGATCCGCTTCCCGGCAGGTATGCGGAAATGATGGTCGCACTTGGGGCAGACATTGAGATTTTTTTCTATCTCCTTTGAGTAGATCGCTTCCGAGCAGTTCTGGCATTTCGTCCAGAGACCCTCCGGCACCCGGATCTTCTTCGCTCCGTTTTGATTAATGGGCTTTCTTTCCCTTTTGAACCAGCTCATATCCGCATACCCCTGAATCGGCCTCCGATTCGCCATGTCCGGGACAGGCGAGCCGGCTGACCTTTGTCATTCCGCCCTTATTTCCGCGAGGCTGCCGCGCTTTTTATGCCCGCTTTCAAAGATGAAACAAAATCAGCGACTTTCTCCCTGAGTTCGCTGCCCCGGTATTTTTCGAAATATTTTACCAGGGCGCTGCCCACGACCACGCCGTCGGAAATCAGGGCAACCTCCCCGGCCTGGTCCGGATCGGATATGCCGAAGCCGACGACCACCGGGAGCGTGCTTCTCTCCCTTATTTTCGACACCTCTTCGCGCAGGGACGACGAGACATCTTTTCTGGCCCCGGTCACCCCGGTAACGGAAACATAATAGAGAAAACCGCGTCCGAGCCTGATGACCTTTTCAATCCGGTCGTCACCGGAAGTCGGCGCAAGCAGGAAAATCACATCCAGGCCGTGTTTCCTCGCGGTCCTGGTGAACCCCTCCGCTTCTGATTCCTCGGGGGGCAGGTCCACCAAGAGTACGCCGTCGACGCCCGCCGCCGCGGCGTCTTCGGCGAAACGCTCCATTCCGTAGAGAAAAATGGGATTGTAATAACCCATGAGGATTATCGGGATGTCGGTATCGCGCCTTGCCGATTTTACCGCATCCAGGATGCCCGGCAGTGTCGCGCCGGCGGCCAGCGCCCGCTCGGATGACAGCTGAATGGTCGGACCGTCGGCCATCGGGTCTGAAAACGGCATGCCGAGCTCAATTACGTCCGCGCCGGCCTTTTCCAGTTCCGTGATCATCTCGGCGGTGGACGCCATATCGGGGTCCCCCGCGGTGATGAAAGTAACGAGGGCCTTTTCGCCTTTCTCGCCCAGTTTTTTGAATGTTTTGGAAATCCTGTTCATGGCTCTGTAGCTGCTATCCATCTGTCCTGAACCTCCGGGCTTCCCTGTCGAGGGCTTCAACCTGGCGTGAAAGGCCAATAAAAGCTTCGTCAAGCACGGACACTGCTTCGAGGCTTTCATCGGTTGATCTCTGGATGTCCTCAACGGCGAAAACAATCTGCTCGCTTCCCTTGGCCTGTTCGTCGCAGGCGCGCTTTATCTGCTGTATCATGGAAGTAATATTTTCCGTGGACTGGGCGATAAAACTCCCAACCTTGCTCTGCTCGCGGGTGGATGACCGGACCTGGCCGGTCAGGACCTTCATCCGTTCCACCGCGGTCATAATCAGGTCGCTCCCCTTGTTCTGCTCTTTGGTGGCATTTGAAATCTGCAATATCATGTCGGTAACCTGTTCCACCGCGTCCCTTATCATCTGGCTTCCGGTTGCCTGCTCCGCCGCCGCGCGGGCTATCTCGGCAATCTGCTCGGTCGCCCTCTTGACGCCTTCAACGATTTTGTTGAGCGCCTCCCCGGATTTCTGGGACAACTGCTCACCGTCCGCTATGCTCTTTTCCGCCTGGCTGATCGCTTCAACGGCCCTGCGCGTCTCTTCCTGGACACCCTTTATCAGCAGCGCGATCTCGCGGGTCGAACTGCTGGTGCGGTCGGCCAGTTCTTTTATCTCGTCGGCAACCACGGCGAACCCCTTGCCCTGGTCACCGGCCTGGGCCGCTATAATCGCCGCGTTCAGCGCCAGCAGGTTCGTCTGTTCTGCAACTTCGTCTATAACGGAAAGGATTGTGCCGATATCATTGGCCTTTCCGGAAAGGGTTGCGATCACTTCGGTAGTAATACCCGATGAGCGCCTGATTTCATGCATGCCTCTGATGGTGGCCTCCACGGATGCCCTGCCAGTTTCGGCGTCACGTCTGACTTCCTCGGAAATGAGCGACGTATCCTTCGCGTTCTTTTCCACCTGCTGAATCGCCGAATCCATCTCCATGACCGACGACGCCGTCACCGAGGATGCCTCGATAAGGCTGTTCACGCCGTTGCCGATCTGTTTTATGGAAGCCGCCATTTCCACGATTGAGGAACTGACGTCCTCTACGGCCTGGGCAAGGTTTTCCACATTCAGGGCAACCTCTTCTACGCTGGCGGCCATTTCGAGAATGGACGAGGAATTTTCGGAAGCGGACAGCGAAAGGCTGTCGACACCCTGGGCCACCCCCTTCACGGATGCGTTGATTTCCATGATTGCCGCGGATGTTTCGCTTATCCTTTTCCCCTTGTTCTCAGAGGCATTGGCAACCTGTTTCGAGGTTTCCGCTATTGTCCGCGAGATGCGGGTCAACTCTTTCGACGAGGCCTTGTTGCCGTCCAGCAGAGAGCGGAAGTTTTCCGTAATGGAATTCAGGGATTCGCCCAGCTCTCCCATTTCGTCTTCCGTCTCCACAGAAACTTTCCCGGTCAGGTCTCCGTCCGCTACCGAGCGCGCGTAATCCGCTTCGTCGCGGAAAGGACGGCTGATACCGGCGAGTATGCGCCATACAATTAAAATTACCGCGAGTATGATCGCGCCCGACAGAACCAGCGCGGTTGTCACCTTTTTCCCCACCAGCGCTCCGGCCGTTTCTTCAGCACCTCCTGCTTCCGCTTTCAGGACCTTGTTCATCCCGGCAAGTTGTCCGGCAAGCTCCCTGAACCTGTTTTCCCGATCGCCCGCGGACGCCCCGCCCGCCTGCTGCATCGCGTCCGTCAGGGTTCCGGAGTATTCGCTCCATTTTGTCCTGGCGGCCTCGACAGCAGTTTTCGCGCTGTCCTTCTCCACCCGGTTTGAAATATTCGCAAACCCGGAGTCTATCTCTCCCGCCAGTTCCTTGACGGCATCCCGGCCCCGGTCCGCTCCACCGCCGGGATTCGAAATCATCGCGTTAATTTTCCCGGCATCGGCCTCGATGAGCAGCCCGTTTTCCAGGCAATCTCTCATGCCGCTTATTCTGGCGTAACCCCTGCTGCCTATCCTGACGTCACCGAGAAGGTTCAAGCCGATTAAAACAAGTATCAGAAAACCGGCGGCAACCGTCAGCAGCAAAGCCGAAACCCTGGTCCCCATTTTCATTTTTTTGCCGAATGATAAAGAGCGGAACACTCCCATTTCATTCCACCACCTTTCATACTGTTCAGCTAATACCCATCCGGACTCATTCGGAGCCCGCGGAACCGTAATGCCGGAAATCTGCGAAAACCTGTGCACTTGTAGCATCTGCGGGCATTTTTTTCAAGGTAAAAATGCCCCGGGACTTTCTCTTCGCAATAAAATCGAAATAATTCGGATTAACGTATGGGGGTAATATTTGGGGAGACTAAGACCGAATTGCTTTGACCAGGCATTATCGCCGGTTTCACCGCAAGCGGCGCGAGGCGGTCTGTCGGGCGGGGACAGCCTCACGCCGTTTGCGGAATTAATTTACGGAAGCTTGCCGGCAATTCGTTTCGAAAACGTTGCCGGTTGCTTCCATTTCAGGATGAGATGAAGAATGCCGTATATATCAAACCACGATCTTCAAAAGCGTAATGATCTCCTGGAGAGACCAGAGGAGCCTTTGCTGGAGATCGCAGTCGGTTACCCACTCTCGGCCTTCATGCCTTCCGGACTGTTCGCATTTTTCGAGCTTCGGCAGCATTTCCATTTGCAGCTCGCGGTAAGCGGGCTTGTAGTGTCTCTTCGCGACCAGGATGCGCGCCTCGTTTATCTCCTGGGCAAGCGCCCTCTTGAATCCCGGATGTTTGAACGCCTTGTCGTCGGCGGACCTGACGACGGAAGCCAGGGCGGAAAGTTTGTCGAGAATGTTCCGCTGCGGGTCGATATCTCCGTAAACAACGATCTTGCCGGTGTCCACGTAGTTCCATCCCGCCTCCATCACATCGATATCGGTTGTGCCTTCCGGAAGCGGTTCGACCTTGATGATCGTGGCGGATTTGGAAGAGAAACCGGCATTGTGGTCAAGGGTGGAATCGAAAGGCCAGATGAGCGACGGATTGTTCTTGTTTGAAGGCTGATCGGGCGGCCCCACGAATTTCTGCGGGGTCACGGTCCGGAACGGCCCTTCGGTGCCGCTTGCAAGCTTGTTTGTCGAATCGAGATAGCCCGGGACCAGGTCTTTGCCGCTCGCCCGCAGGGCTAGAATGTACCTGAGGCCGCCCTTCACCTCAATGGCATCGCCATTGTTGCGTCCGGCATTTCCCGGTGAACTGTAATCACACCACCCCCCCTTGGCCAGGTCCGCAACCGGGTCATAGTAGTAAATGGCCTGCGGATATGTCCCGTTTACATAGGGAGCATATGAGGGGCCTTCATTCGACGGGTCGTCCGCGAGGGGATGGGCTATGGAATAGCCATCCGGCGCATAAACGGTGATCCTGGTCGCGTCGCTCCTTATTCCGGCGCGTTTCAGCAGGTGCTCCATCACCACGCCGGAGTATTCCGCGTAATAGTCGCCGGATTTGGTCGTGTTCATCAGCATGAACTGGGTATGCTGGGGCATTGCCTCCAGCTGGGCCTTGTCGAAGACCCTGGACGGAGCGGCCACCTTGGTCGGATCGTCGTTCTTGTCGCCCGGATAACGGACTGCCGTGATCTCAGCGATGTTGGTATATCCGTCACCGTCGGAATCGAGGGACTCTATCGCCTTCAACGCTGCCGCATTCCGGCCGTTGGCCAGGTAGTCCTTGCCGTAGGAATTCAGGGTTTCCGCGAACTGGTCGGTCTTTTGTCCGTAGTTTGTCACGGCATGACAATACTGGCAGCTACCCATGGTCGTGGTCTTATGCGTGCTCGGGTCCGTATACTCCCCTCCGCCATGGCAAAGAGCACAATTGTCAAGCTTTGTTCCGGCCGCTCCCGGATAAACGCCGAGGAAAACTTTTGCGTCATTGTCCGCATCGCCGGCGTGCTGGTAAGCCGCAAACACAACCGATGCCATGACGGCAAGAACGATGAACACTCCCACTGAAACCAACATGCTGAACTTTCTCATGGTTCCCCCTTTGTAATTAATATTTTAACCATGAGTCTTTATATATTATTTTATATAACGTTTGCAAAGCATTTTTCATTTATTTGTCCAAATAGACACATTTTTTTGCTTCTACAAACCGTTTCTCTCAAAGTGGTTTTTGGGGTCAGTGACTTTGAAAAGGGGGAAGAGTAAAAAGCCGGCTCGGGGGTCAGGTCTTGAAATATCAGTTTTTCTTATCGGCGGTCTGAAGAACCTTGCTCACCGTAGTATAGTGAATGTCCAGATACGTCGCTATTTCCTTAAGGGTGTAGCCATGCCTCACATGCGCATCATAGATCGCCAGATTTCTCTCTTTTTTAGTGAGGCGCTCACCATGAGGCAAGAGAGCGTCCAGGCTTGGACGACCAGCGAGGCGTTGCTTCCGTGGAATCTCCGACACCTGTTCCTTGCCGTCAAGATACTCTTGCATTCGTGCGATGAACATATCGCTGCCGAGAATGACCTGCCCCTTCAGCATCTCCCACAGCGCTTCTTTGTGCCCCCCCTTCACTGACAAATTGCCTGTATTTACCGCAAGCCTCCGTCTTGGTCCGGCCAAATTGATCCAGTATCCACTTTGCGGTTAAATAGGGTTCCTTCTTGGCGGTCCCCGCCGTGGCGCGATAAACTACCGGAGCAATATTATACCCAGCTGCATTCAATTCATTGTCATTTCGAACTCCAGTGAGAAATCTTGAACACGTTTATCAAAGATGTCTCTCTTCGTTCGACATGACATGTTTAGAAATTGTTTGATTGCATCTGGGTATTACCCGTTTATGACCTTGTCCAAATCCGCGATAAGGTCATCGGTATCCTCAAGGCCCACGGAAAGACGGACCAGGGTATCGGTAATTCCCCTGGCTTCCCTTTCTTCGCGGGGCATGGCCGCATGGGACATTTTCGCCGGATAGGAAATGATGCTCTCGACCCCTCCGAGGCTTACGGCGAAAGCGGCAAGCTTCATGTTTTCGAGGACTTTTTCGGTAAGTTCGACGGAATCCAGGGTAAACGAAAGAACGGCGCCCGGCCCCTCCGATTGGTTCTTGTGTATTGAATATCCCGGATGTATGGGGAGACCCGGATAAAATACCTCCTTTACCCTGCCTTGCCCCGCCAGCCACTCCGCGACCGCCGCCGCTCCCTTCTGGCTTTCCTCCATCCGCACCTTCAGGGTCTTCAGACCCCGCAGCACCAGCCATGAATCCTGCGGGCCGAGGATAGCCCCGAACGCGTTCTGGATGAAGCGTATCCTTGCCCCCAGTTCCTTGTCCCTCACCACCGCAAAACCGCAAATGACATCGCTGTGGCCGTTCAGGAACTTGGTGCCGCTGTGCAGCACGATGTCGCATCCCAGGTCGAGCGGACGCTGCAGGTAGGGCGTCATGAAAGTATTGTCCACCATGGTCAGAATCCCGTGTTCACGGGCGATTGCGGCCGCGCCGGCAAGGTCGGTGATCTTGAGAAGCGGATTTGACGGCGTTTCCAGGTAGAGCCCTTTGGTATTCGGCCTGATCGCGGCGCGGACCGCCGACAGGTCGGTGGTATCGACAAAGGTCGACTCGATGCCGAGCCGGGAAAACAGGTTCGTCAGTACCCGGTAAGTCCCGCCGTACACATCCTCGCAAACGATCAGGTGATCGCCCTGGGAAAAAATGAGAAGCACCGAAGAAATAGCTGCCATGCCGGAAGCGAAGGCGAAGCCCCTCGTGCCGTTCTCCAGCAGCGCAATCGTCTCCTCCAGCGCCTCGCGCGTGGGGTTGTCCGAACGGGCGTAGTCGTATTTGCCGAATTTGTGAACCGATTCCTGCCGGTAGGTGGACACCTGGTAGACGGGCACGCTCAAACCGTTGGTGTACGGGTCTGTTTCATGGCCGTTGTGGATTATTCTTGTTCCGAATTTCATGGTAATCTCCTGATTGAATTGTTTACCCGACGAATGAATAACATCAAGCGTAGGGGCGACGCATGCGTCGCCCAAAACACATGTGTACAGACAGGTCAAGGGCGAGGCATGCCTCGCCTCTACGGTCGTGCGCTCTGAATTTCCGAATGATTATTCGAACGCCTGAGCGAGATCGCCGATCAAATCATTCACATCCTCGATCCCCACCGAAAGGCGCAGCAGAACGTCGTTGATCCCCAGCCTCCGCCGTATTTCCGGCAGGATGTCGGCATGGGTCTGAACCTCGGGGAAAGTTATGAGCGTTTCGACTCCTCCGAGGCTTTCGGCAAAGGAAATGATCTCCGTCTTCATGAGCAGCCGCTCCACGAGAGACGGTTCGGCGACCTCGAAGGCAATCATCGCGCCGGCCCCTTTCGCCTGTTCCTTGAGGACCTCATTCCCCGGGTGTCCGTCCAGACCGGGATAAAACACTTTCCGCACCTTCGGATGTCCGGCAAGCCATTCCGCGATCCGCCGGGCGTTATCCTGCTGCCGGTCAAGCCTCACACCGAGTGTTTTCATCCCCCTGATGATTAGCCAGGAATCCTGCGGACCGAGCACCGCCCCCACCGAATTCTGCAGGAAATAGACCCTTTCCGCCAGCTCCGGGTCCTTGACGACCGCCAGCCCCGCCACCGTGTCATTGTGCCCGGCCAGGTATTTGGTGGCGCTGTAGACGGTAATATCCGCCCCCAGCGCCAGGGGAAGCTGGAAATACGGAGTCAGGAACGTATTGTCGACGATACAGAGCATCCCTTTCGTCTTGCAGAACGACGCCAGCCCTCTGACGTCCGCAACCTTGAGCAGCGGGTTGGTCAGGGATTCCACGAACAGCCCCCTGGTTTCCGGCCGGATCGCCGCCTCGACCGCTTTTATATCACTCGTGTCGACATAGGTGAAGCTCAGTCCATACTGGCGGAATATCTGCTCGAACAGGCGGTAGGTGCCGCCGTACAGATCCTCGGTCACGATCAGATGGTCGCCTTTCCGGAACAGTAGCAGAAGATTGGCAATAGCAGCCATTCCCGACGAATAGGCAAAACCCCGAACCCCTCCGTCGAGACGGGCGATCCCCTCTTCCAGCGCCTGCCGGGTCGGGTTTCCCGAGCGGGAGTAGTCGTAGCCCGTGCTCTGACCGAGGCCGGGATGTCTGAAAGTGGCCGTCTGGTAAATGGGCATGGTCACCGCCCCCGTGCGTGAATCCCATTCCATGCCGATTTGCACTGCTTTCGTCGCAAGATTCATTGCAAAACCTCCATATAATAAAAATCCCCTTCCGGGGGCACGGAAGGGGATTTTTATCTTCCCTTCCTATCTCCCGGAACCTTCCGGTTCCGCAGGATTTGGCACCTTCCCTTTTCAGGGGGTTGCCGGGCATCGCAGGGCCAGTCCCTCCGCCGCTCTTGATAAGAAGTTGTGTATTCAGTTTTTTGTTGTTGACTATTCTAGACAATAAAAATATTTTTTCAAGAACTTTTTGTTTACCGGTGAACTATTTTTTGATAGACTCCGGTTCCATAGCTGACTAATTCACAAAATGGCATTGCATTCCGTAATTATACCAATTTACAATCAAAAAATTCAAAACATGTCATGTCGAACGAAGAGAGACATCTTTGATAGACGTTTCAAGATTTCTCGCTGGAGCTCGAAATGACAATGAATTGAATGCAACTTGGTATTAAATGTCATTTGCGTGATTGCGCATGAAACAATACCCAGTTAAAATACAACTTGCGGACAAGGCGCCCACTTCGTCCTCTGCCGGTGGCAGACTTAACGAAACCCGCATTGATGCTGACAAAGTTCAGTCATTGGTGCGGGTTTTTTATTTTGGAGAACCATATGAAAAATGTTTACCTGGACAACAACGCCACGACACGGGTGGCCCCGGAAGTGCTCGAAGCCATGCTGCCTTACTTCACGGAGGATTACGGCAACCCTTCATCCGTGCACAAGCTGGGCAGGACAGCCAGGAGAGCCGTTGACAATGCCCGCGCGCAGGTCGCGGCCCTCGTCAACTGTGACCCCCCGGAAGTTATATTTACTTCGGGCGGGAGCGAGGCGATAAATACGGCGATAAAAGGCATCATGACCGCTGCGCGGGAACCGGAGCGGCATTGCATAACGACAAAAGTGGAACATTCGGCGGTAATAAACTGCTGCCGTTATCTTGAGGGGATCGGGCACGATGTTGCCTGGCTCGACGTAGACGCCGAGGGGATGCTGACTCCCGATGCGGTCGAGGCGGCGATAACCGGAAAAACGGCGATGATCTCCGTCATGTATGCCAACAACGAAACCGGGGTCATATTACCGATCAGGGAAATCGGCGAAATCGCATCACGGAGAGGAATCCCTTTCCTGTGCGACTCAGTACAAGCCGCGGGCAAGATCCCGGTCAGCTTCAAAGATCTTCCCGTCGATTTCCTGACCGTGTCGGGACACAAGTTCCACGCGCCCAAGGGAATGGGGGCGCTCATCGTCAGGAAAGGCATTGACCTGGCTCCGCTGATACACGGGGGCTCCCAGGAAAAGCGGCGGAGAGGCGGCACCGAAAACGTCCCCGGCATCGTCGGTTTCGGGGCGGCCTGTGAAATAGCGCGGAAAAAACTTGAATCGGAGTCATCGAGGATCAGAACCCTGCGCGAGAGGTTCGAGCAACGGATCATGCAACTGGTCCCGGACGTGAAACTGAACGGCCATCCGGAAAAACGGCTCCCGAACACCAGCAATCTTTCCTTCATCGGAGCGAACGCCGAACTTCTGCTCACCGAGCTGGACCGGGCGGGAGTTTCCGTTTCCGCGGGTTCCGCCTGCACATCCGGCAACCGGACCATTTCCCATGTCCTCGGCGCCATGGGTCTGGACGACACGACGGCCCGGAGCGCCATACGCTTTTCCTTCGGCCGGGAAAATACCGACGCGGATATCGATTACGTCCTGGAGCTGCTGCCGGAGATGATCGACAAACTGCGCAGGAAAAAAAAGATCAAGCCGTGCATAACCGTTACAACCGGGTCGAATTCGGTGTTCGATTAAACTCCGGCAGTCGCGGCAGATCCAGTCCAGCGCTCAGGTATGGAGAAGCAATCCCACTTATTAACCATTCGGCTGAAGCGAATTGACGGGCTAACTTATAAGCGGCCGGACAACATGGGCAACAGGAGGGAAATTCACCTTGACCGTCATTGTCGAAAGGAGTATAAATTTTCTAATAACAACCGGGCGCGTAGCTTAGCTGGTAGAGCAGGCGACTCTTAATCGTCAGGTCCGCGGTTCGATCCCGCGCGCGCCCACCAAGGATTTCAAGGACTTAGCCATAAAAGCTAAGTCCTTTTTTCATTTGCAACATTTCCAATTGCAACCCACACCAACAAATGGTATGTTTAACAGTACGATAAACAGTACTACAAACATCGCGAAAGGTTTCCGTTCATGAAAGCAATCAGCGCCAACGAGCTCAAAACCAGAGGGGTTTCATCCATCGAGGCCGCCCTGAAGGATGGAGAAGAGGCTATTATTTCCGTGCGAGGAAAAGACCGTTACGTGGTCATGGACATGGATACATACAACCGGCTTCGGGTCTCCGAGCTGGAAGTCGCCCTGTACCAGGCCCGCCGGGAAATCTCCGAAGGAAAAGGAATCGAGGAAAGTGTCGATGATCACCTGGCGCGTATCCGGAAAAACAAATCGTGAGCTACCGGATAATCTACACACCCGGGTACAATAAACGTGCAGCCCGCTTCATAAGGAAACATCCCGAACTTATCACCCAATACGAAAAGACACTTAAACTGCTGGAAATCAATCCTTTCCACCCATCTCTTCGATTGCACAGGCTGAAAGGCCGTCTGAGCGAGCTTCATTCAATATCCATTAATATCAGTTACCGGATTACCCTCGAACTGGTCATTCAGGACCAGGAGATCATCCCTATCGACGTGGGCGGGCATGACGAGGTTTACGGCTGACGGGGCCTACGCCACGGTATGGATGCCAGCCATCACCTTTTTATGGATTTCTTCCCCTTTTCCGCTCTTAATCGTCAAGTTCACGGTTCGATCCCGCGCGCCCACCAGGGAAAACGAAAGGGCCGGACATTGAACGTCTGACCCTTTTTCATTTTTTGCAAAACCGCGGCAGCTACCCGGCTGCTGCCTCAAAGCCTTCCGGAATTCATATTGAGAGCGTCTCCCCGCTCACATGTTTATGCCACGGTTTTCCTCCGGAAAAACCACAAGCCAGCGAGCCCCGGGCCAAACAGCGTTAACGCGGATGGAAGCGGACAATGCGGAGGATCGTCAAGAAGAAAAGCATGTTCCTGGCCATTGCCGTTAATCCCAATTCCTACAATCTGTCCACTGTCGTTTATTCCAAATGCCTTTTCAAGGACCCAGCCGCTGCCGCCCACCAGGTTGTTCAGGTCCAGCATCGTGCCACCTTCGTAAAGAAAGGCGTGCTGGGCCGCGTCTCCGGCAGTGGACGAGTAACCCACCACCTTGCCGCTGCTGTTGATGGCCGATGCATAACTGTCGGACCCGCCAAGCGTCCCCAGGTCCTTCATCGTGTTGCCTTCATAGAGAAATGCATGCCCGGCCGTGTCGCCGGCGATATTGGAGTTGCCCACCACCTGTCCGCTGTCGTTTATGCCGGTAGCCTTGCTGTACCATCCCCCCAGGGTTCCCAGGTCTTTCATGGCCGCACCGTCGTATAGAAAGGCATGCAAGGCCGAGCAGGCGTTAAATGAATATCCCGCCACCTGTCCCTTGTCGTTAATCCCATATGCCTCGCTAAACCATCCTCCAAGAGTTCCCAGGTCCTTCGTATTTGTACCGTCGTATAAGAAGGCATGACCGTCCGAGTTGGCCGTAAACCCGGACCAGCCGACCACCTGGCCCTTGTTGTTGATGCCGTTGGCCAAGCTGTACTGTGCATCCGGCGTTCCGATTTCAGTCATCTTGCCGCCGCTGTAAACAAAGGCACGCGATTGCGACTGCTTGCCGACGTAACCCACAACCTGTCCGCTGTTGTTGATTCCGGTGGCCACGCTCGATTGCTCTCCCAGCGTACCCAGGTCTTTCATATTGCCGCCCTTGTAGAAAAAAGCGTGCCCCAGGTAAGACTGGTGACTTGTGTTCATAGTGTCTGCCTGCCCAACTACCTGGCCTTCATTGTTTATGCCGACGGCTGTGCTGCTCCCCCCCCCAGAGTACCAAGATCTGTTACGGTATAAACCGCGGAAAAGACCGGAGTGCTGCCGATGGCAAGAACAACCAGACTCAATAAAGGAATGATCATTCTTTTCATTTGGATTCCCCCTTGAATGTTTTTTCGCCCGGCAAGAGTATCATTCATTGCCCGGAAGCTCATGTCGCCTCCTTTAGCAAATTAAATAAATCATATCCGAATGACTTTTTCTGAGTTCCTTCAGGAAGTTTTGAAAAACCGGTAACTTTCCGATCAGTTCGCGCATGGTTATATTTTTCTAATTGATAATGATATTTTTAATACAAATTTTCTATTTGTCAATAAATTTTTATGATTTTATTCTTTTATATTATGATTAATTTTATCAAAAATCGACTTCAATTTTCCTTGCTTTTGAGGCTGATGAAAAAGCGTTGAGGGGGGAGTCGACAAAATCTGCCGGGAATTACTCTTCCACCTCACTTGTTTGCCAGGTAAACACAAAAAAAGGACGAATTTGCCGCTGATTCCACATCTGCAAATTCGTCCCTTTTATCGCTTTCAGAAGTAATCTTCTAATTCGTACCCAACCGTGAGAACTTCCAGATCCTTTCGAAATCCCGCTTCCCGGAAAGCCTGGCTGATGAAATAGAACCCTGCGAGGGTCGAGATACGGTCATTCCGGCCACGGCCTACTGCCGGTGTTCGACACCGTGATCCGCAAAACCGGCATGCCGTCCGTCACCTTTCTCCCTGCTCTTTCAGGAATTCAATGACCACCGCGGCGGAATTGTCCGCCGCCAGACGGAAAAACACCGCCCCTTCATTCTTTTTGCCGCCGCCTCCCCCGGCAAGGTCCGACAGGGAGCGAAAGGCAATGAATGGTACACGGTTCACGTATGCGACGTGCGCCACCGCGGCCGTTTCCATATCCAGGGCTTCCGCCCGGAAGGTTTCCCAAACCCAGCGCCGGTAATCCGCATTGTCGACAAAGGTCGGTCCGCTGACACCATTGCCGCCCACGACCACTTTCGGCTCGACGGACAGGCATTCCCCTTCGGCGGAGCACCTGCCCAGATGCACCTTGCCGGCAAGCCGGCCGGCGATTTTCAACATGGCGGCATCAACATGGAACCAGAAATGTTTCTCCGGAATGTCGGGGTTTTCGCCTTTCCTGTTTACGAAAACCGTATTGGGGAACATCATGCCGTAATTGGCGAAATCACCTGCGAAAATCCCGGCAAATCCCGCCGGATCCCATCCCTTAGGCGTTTGCCGGGCAAAGACCTGTTCCTGGTATTCGCCCCATTGGGCAGGCACCGTGACATCCCCGACATTGAGATCGGGGTTGACTCCGCCGGCGATCCCGGAAAAGACGATCCCGTCTACCGTGAAATGATCGAGCAGGGTCTGGGTGGTCATGGCGGCATTAACCATGCTGATTCCGCTGAGGGCCAGTACGACGTCCTTGCCGGCCAGCTTTCCGATGAAATAATTCCTGCCATTGATCGTGCGGGTATCAGTAATCTCCGCCACGGCCCGAAGCTTTTCCAGTTCGCGGTCAAATGCCGATATGACGGCCAACCGTGGCCCGGCATCCAGCTGATTCCCGATCATTGGCGGCTTGACGGCACAACCGGAAACAATAACGCACAACAGTAACATTCCCATAAACAAAAACAACCGCATTTTCATATCACCACTCCTTACCAGGAAAATCAGGAATCTGCGTACCTGCATTAAGAGATGAACACCGATTAAAACACAAGCTTGAAATATTTCATTTCCGCAAGGTGATTGTTATTGCATATTTCTCACCGGAAAACGTAAACATATTAACCTGAAAAAAGCATTTTATCCACGAATTAGCAAGAATTAGCACGAATTTTCAAAGCATTTTCCAAATAAAATCATCCACCAAATAGGTGACAATAAGAAGACAAATAAGGGTTAAAAACCATTCGTGTTTATTCGTGTCATTCGTGGCTAATTGCCGTTTTTAGGATTAATTTACAATTATTGTAAATACAATATCTTGCGCACAAAAAGGACCTGTTTCCGTATCGCCTGGATGGATTTCTGACACGGGCTTCCTTCCATATGGAGAAGACTTTGAATTCCGTGGATTACTACGACATGGAAGTAACCCGTAGGTCATCCCTCTTGACGATATCGGTCCGGGCGTTCAGCAGCTGGTATAAAACCGCCAGGGCATGGCGGCGATAATAATGGCAGAGCCGCTTGAAACCGAACGGCTTGACCATCTCGTCCAGCTCGCCGAGTGAACAGGCTTTTGCGCAGGTGGGGTACTTCATGTGGGCGGAACAGCCGCTTCCGCATCGGGGCGACTCGCGTTTGCATTGCACTTCGATAAGGAAATATCCCTGCGGGCGCAGGTTTAAGGAAGCATTTCGCAGATACTGCAATTTTTCCTCATCATCGGGAATAATGTTGAAGACATAGGTTGACACCACCAGGTCCGCATTCAGGCCGCCCGGGCTGAGTTGCTGATTCTCCAGAAGCCCGTCCAGCCTTTTGACCGAATCGAGTTCCCGGATGCGCCTGACCTGCTCCGAAGTATCCGCCGCATAGACATGGAATCCTTCGCCGGAAAGATACAGGGCATTGCGCAGCCTGCCCGCGCCGTAATCCAGGACTTTCAGGGCGTTTTTCCTTTTGAAGAAAAGAGTATAGCGCATTACGCTCAAAGCCACCGGCGACATGGATCTGCCCTCCTTCCGGCAACCCGAACCCTTGTATCGGACAACAATCATCATACGCTGTTGTTATATAAGTTTATCACTATATTTTTATTTAAGCGGAAATTCCGGCGGAATTTACAATATTGAAATTATTTGTTTTCCGGGAAGGGAATTCCTGCCTACAGAATAAAATCCGTAGACAGGAAGTGGGATTTCCTGTCCTTGACGATATTGGTGATAATTTCCCGGTTGGCGTCCGTTTCCCGCGCCGAAACTACTATGCGGATGGAAAATATCCGGAGCGCATCGGATACGGACTGGGTCCCTTCAGCGGAATCCTTCCTGCCGTTGAACGGGAACGTGTCGGGACTGCGCTGGCACTGGCTGTTGATATTGATGCGGCAGACCTGGTTGACAAGAGAATCAACGAGCTGGGCAAGGAGAACGGTATCCCGGCCGAAAATGCTCGCCTGCTGACCGTAATTGGAAGCCACCACGTATTCGATCGGTTCCCTGATATCATCGTAAGGGACAACCGGGATTACCGGCCCGAACTGCTCTTCGTTGTAAAGACGCATTTCGCGGGTAACGGGATACAGGACGGCCGGGGAAAAGAAGGATTTTACGGCCGTTCCGCCTCCGGCGTTTATTACACCGGCGCCGAGATTTTGCGCGTCGCCAACGAGTCCGGCCAGGTATTCCGGCTTCTCCGGCTCCGGCAGAGGGGTGACGGTAACGTCCTTCTCCCAGGGCATGCCGTATTTCAGAGCGCCGATCCCTCCCGCCAGTTTCTCCAGGAAGGCATCCGCGATCTTGCGGTGAACGAAGATAATTTTCAGGGCGGTGCACCGCTGTCCGTTGTAAGTGAGGCTTCCCCTTATGCATTCCGCCGCCGCCAGGTCCAGGTCGGCGTCCGGAAGGATGATGGCCGGGTTTTTGGCATCCAGTCCGAGCACGCAACGGAGGCGGTGTGGACGGGGATGGGTCTTTCGCAGGGAATCGGCGACCCTGTTCGTGCCTATGAACGCAAGCACGTCCACTTTGCCGGAGGCCATGAGCGGGGGAATAATCTCCTCTCCCTCTCCGAATACCGTGTTTACCACCCCGGCCGGAAAAGAATCGCGAAAAACCTCAAGAAGCGGCTGAAAAAGAAGAATGCCGAACCGGGGCGGTTTCAGCACCAGGGTATTGCCCATGATGAGCGAAGGAACAAGAGTGGTAAATGTCTCGTAGAGGGGGAAGTTGTATGGTCCCATGCACAGGACCACCCCGAGAGGCGCCCGACGTATCTGGCCGATTATGCCCTGCTGGATAACGAAGCGGGACGAGACCCGGTCCAGTTCCTTCAGTGCCTCGACCGTCTCGCGTATGTATGCCAGGGACCGCTCGAACTCCCGTTCCGCCTCCCTTAAAGACTTGCCAATCTCCCACATGAGAAACCTGACGATTGGCCCCCTCTGCTCCGTCATGGCCCGCGTAAACCTCTGAACGCACTGGATCCTCTCGCCCACCGACATGGTCGGCCATACCCCGCGACCGTTGTCATAGGCACGAACGGCAACATCGAGCGCCTCCATGGCGGCAGCCGCGTCGAGAAGCGGAGATACTCCCAGGAGTTTTCGGGAAAGAGATTCCCCCGATTTCACCCAGACCGGAGAGAGGACTTCCCGAAGCGGGCCCTTCCAGTGGCGCAGTTCACCGTCCACCAGGTAGTAATCCTGGCAAATCGGCTCATTGATGCGATATTCTCCCGGTATCGACCTCTCGTCGGGAAAAAGTGTTTCGATGGTTTCTTTCATGGGGTTGTTTTCCTGGACATTTATCATGCGAAGTCACGGCAGGCGCTTGCCGGGCAGACACCGGCACTTTACCGGTTGTCATGGCGACGGGGCGCGATATCAAGCCGATTTTACCGGAGTTTAACATGCATACAACATATTTCCCACAAATTTATCCGCGTTTTAGCCCGCGTGCGCCAATGTCGCGGTCCCGCCCGGAGGGCCGGCAAATGAGCCCCATGGAAGGGTCGGTGCCGGAAGCGCCCGGATCCGCGGCGTGAGATGACAAATGGGTCTTTCTGGGGAGCTTGAAAGGAAGATGCCGACAAATGATTGGAAATGTGCTCCTTCTCTTTATCCGGTTTTACAAATTGATAAACTCGAATGCTATACCGTCCGGCTCGGTTCTCACCACCCTTGCGTTCAGGACCGGCGCTTCTTTTCCCGCGACCAGCGAATTCAATTGGAGATTCACTTCCGTGCCCGGAGAAAGCCGGGGGTCATAATCGACCGTTATAAACGTGCCGCCATCGCTGAAATCACGCGTCTTGCCGACAAATGTTCCGTTGCCCTGCCAGATAATCCTTATTTCAAGATTTTCCTGATACCGTTCGTGCTTTCGCTTTTCTTCCATGATATGGTGCTCCTTTATCCGACAAATGCCTGTTCCGGCCGCATAACGCTTTCTACTGGCAATTTGTCGGGAATTGGCTCCTAATCCGTCGGCAAGACTTTGCGTTTCTTAATACGATAAATTTAGACAGAAATCAATGCAAATACTTCATGAAAGACATTCTTTTTATCTAAGTTCAGATATTCTCTCATCGCAACAGAGTTCAGCAATTTTACTAACAGGAAAAATTAACTCTTAAGGAAAATCATTGGAATTTTTGAAACACTCAACATGGATTTTATATTAGACAAGACAATCGTTTTGTATGAGAGTATCATTAATTCAACAGGCTATTCTGACACAAGAATTAGCTTTCAGGAAAGGTTTGCCATGAAAAAGCCCTTGTCAAAAGATACTCCGCTGGTCTACTCCTCGGAATTGGGCCGCATCTGTCCCGAATGCGGAAAACCGAAGCCGGCCTGTGTCTGCGGAAAGAAGACGGCGTCAGGAAAGGGAGACGGCATCGTAAGGGTCCAGCGTGAAAGCAAGGGGAGAGGAGGCAAGACGGTGACCGTTATCAGCGGGGTTCCGCTCCCGGACGGCGCGCTCAAGGATTTGGCCGGCGAGCTGAAGCGCCGGTGCGGGACCGGAGGGACCGTCAAGGAAGGAAACATCGAAATCCAGGGCGACCATCGCGACTTTCTGGTCGCCGAGCTGGAAAATCGCGGATACAGGGTAAAGCGTGCCGGAGGATGAGCCTGCTCCTGAAAACTCCGGGTGCGCGCCTGTTTACAGAAGACAAATTTGAGATATCCTTTTCCCAGGGATAAACATCTGTTTGTCGAATGGAGACAGCCGGTATGGATAAAGATGTAGTAGTGCTGAGCGCGGCGCGAACCGCCATCGGAAAGTACGGAGGGTCCCTCCGTGATATTCCCGCCCAGCGGCTCGGCGCCGTTGTCATCGGCGAAGCAGTTCAGCGGGCAGGCATCGACAGGCAGATGGTTGACGAAGTAATAATGGGAAACGTAATTTCCGCCGGTCTCGGGCAAAATCCCGCCAGGCAGGCCGCTATCGTCGCCGGCATTCCGGTGGAAACGGGGTCTTTCACTGTTAACAAGGTCTGCGGTTCGGGCCTCAAGGCAGTCATGCTTGCCGCCCAGAGCATCAGGGCCGGAGATGGGGATATCATCGTCGCCGGCGGGATGGAAAACATGAGCTCCGCCCCCCACCTCCTCGACGGTTTGCGATGGGGCATGAAATTCGGCGATGCACAGCTCGTGGACGCCATGATCCATGACGGACTGTTCGATGTCTACAACAGGTATCACATGGGCTCAACGGGCGAAAGAACGGCCAGAAAGTACGGAATCACGAGGGAAGAAGCTGACGTGTTCAGCGTCGAAAGCCATCGCAAGGCAGCCGCCGCGGCCCGCGGGGGAAAGTTTCTGCGGGAAATAGCGCCGGTTCCTGTCCGCGGCGGGCTGTTCGACAGGGACGAGTGCTTTCGGGAAGACACATCCATGGAGAAACTGTCGACATTGTCCGCCGCTTTTGAAGCCGACGGCATCCTCACCGCCGGTAACAGCTCCCAGTTGAGCGACGGCGCGGCGGCCGTGGTTGTCGCTTCGGCGGCAAAGGCGGCGGAGCTCGACCTCTCTCCGCTGTGCAGGATTGTAAGTTATTCGGTGGCGGGCACCCCCCCGGAAGACGTGATGGAAGCCCCTGTTCCGGCCGTCAGAAAGCTCCTGGCAAAGACCGGCTTCAGCATCGGCGACATGGACCTGATCGAGCACAACGAGGCGTTCGCCAGCGCATCTATCGCGGTCATGAGAGAGCTTTCCATCGATCCGTCTAAATTCAACGTCAATGGCGGCGCCATCGCCCTGGGCCATCCCATAGGAGCAAGCGGAGCAAGGATACTCGTGACGCTGATCCACTCCCTGCTGGACAGGGGGCTGAAAAGGGGCCTGGCAACGCTTTGCCTGGGCGGCGGCAATGCAGTGGCGATGATTATCGAGAGATAGACCTTTTCCATGATACTGAGACCACAGGGAGATTTGTCATGACCATCAGGAAAATAGCCGTTGTCGGCGCTGGGACCATGGGGTCCGGGATAGCCAGGGCCGCCGCCGGAAGCGGTTTTGAAGTTACACTTCTTGACAGGGACGATGCGCTCGCTGCCTGTGGGCTGTCAAAAATACGGGAAGGCCTCGACAGAAAAGTAAGGTCCGGGGAGTTTGACGGTCGTGTGCGCGACGATATGCTCTCCATACTGAAGTCTTCGGGAAAGCTCGGAGACTGCGCGGATGCGGACCTGGTTATAGAGGCGGCGGCCGAACAGGAGCCCATAAAGCGGGAAATTTTCAAGACCCTCGATCAGATTTGCCCCACCGGGACGATTTTTTCCACGAACACCTCTTCCATATCCATTACCAGGCTGGCAAGCGTCACAAATAGACCGGATCGCTTCATCGGCATGCATTTCATGAACCCGGCTTATGTCATGAAGCTTGTCGAAATAGTCACCGGGCTGCGCACTTCATCGGAAACAGTTGCCGCAATAAAAGCCGTCGCCGGAAAAATGGGGAAGACGGCGATTGTTGTCGGCGATTCGCCCGGTTTCGTCGCTAATCGCATCCTGATGCCGATGATAAATGACGCAATCTGCTGCCTTCACGAGGGAATCGCTTCCCGGGAAAGCATCGACGAAATCGCAAGATCGGGGGCCAACCATCCGATGGGTCCGCTGGAGCTCGCCGATTTCATAGGGTTGGACATCTGCCTCGAAATTATGGATGTCCTCCATTCCGAACTGGGAGAAAAATACCGGCCCTGCCCATTGTTGCGAAAGATGGTAGCCGCCGGAAAACTGGGGAAAAAAAGCGGGGAGGGATTTTATGAGTACCGGTGAACGTTTGTTGACTGAGAGGAAATATGAGACCGGGATCATTCTTCTCAACAGGCCCGAGGCGATGAATGCCATGGATGAGGGGATGCTGCGGGAATTGCGGGATTCCGTTGACGAGTTCGAAAAGGATGACGAGGTGCGGGTCATCCTCATCTCCGGCGGAAAAAATTTCTGCGCGGGGGCCGACATCAAGGAGATGAAGGGTAAGACCCCCGAACAGGCAAAAGCTTTCGCGCTTCTCGGTCATTCAGTTTTCGAAAAGATCGAGAACTGCCTGAAGCCCGTCATAGCTGCCATATCCGGCTACGCGCTCGGGGGAGGCTGCGAGCTTGCACTGGCATGCGACCTGAGAATAGCAGGAGAGAACGCGAAAATCGGCCAGCCTGAAGTCGTTCTCGGGCTTATCCCGGGGTTCGGCGGGATACAGCGCCTGACAAGACTGGTGGGAGTCGCGAGAGCCAAGGAGCTGGTATTGACGGGCAAAATCGTCGATGCGAATGAAGCGGAATTCATCGGCCTCGTCAACCGCGTGGCCCCGGATCGGGAACTCATGGATCAGGCGGAAGAGACGGCCCGGCTAGTGGCGCGGCAGGGGCCGTCGGCTGTAAGACTCGCCAAGAAAATTCTCAACATTTCATCAAAACTGGAGGATGAGCTCATAACGTCGGATATCGAGGCTTTCGCCAAGTGCTTCGAGACCGAAGAACACGTGGAGGGGATAAACGCCTTCATCGAAAAGAGGAAACCCAGGTTTAAATAGAAGTGAGTCTCGAAGGCATGATGTGCTGACGAACCTATGGACTGTGCCGCTCAGTTTTTTACCCGGGAAACGTCGATAAAAAGGATTGTTCCGTCGGACATGATGACTTTTCGGAGGTTCGTTTTTTCCAATGACGCGTCGGAGCCGTCGGAAATGCAGCGGCCGGCGAAGTTTGGCAGGAACGCTTCGGTGACGTTTTTTCCTCCCTGCCACGCTTCGAAATGAAGATGGGGACCGGTCGAACGCCCGGTGGATCCGGAATAGGCTATAGTTGTTTTCCTGTCCACCTTGTCTCCCGTTTTTACGCAATTGCTGCTGTGATGGGCATAGATGGTAATCATTCCGTCATTATGCCGTATGATAACCATATTCCCATAGCCGTGCTGCTGGCCGCTGTACAGCACTTTGCCCGGCGCTACGGGTAAAACTGCGGTGCCTTCGGGAATGGCTATATCTATCCCGTTGTGCCTGCGCAGCCCGCCGTCGATCGGGTCGTGGCGCAACCCGACTTTCGATGTGACCACGCCCTTGACCGGCAGGTCCAGATTGGCGGATTTTCCGCCGTCCGTTTCCCCGGCGGCCTGGATAGCCCTTTCAACTATCTCCCCGAGTTTCTTCTGATCTTTGAAGCCGGTCTTACTCCATTTCCCGCGAACCTGCCCGTTTTCATAATCGCCGACGGCTGCCTCGTTCGTCAACGAATTCCCGACCGTGCTTTCCGGTATATCCGCGGCGAAGCTAAGGGAAAAAGAAAGCAATACCAGTAATACCATAGCCGGATATTTCGCGGTTTCGGAATAAATTCCAAACTTCACCGGATTCTCCCCGCTCCACCTTCCGGAGTTATTTCACCGTAAATTCTTTTGTCGACATCTTTTATGGATTAGTCCGAGTAATACTAATCTCCCGCTACAAATATTCCTCCCCCTTCAAGGGGGAGGCCAGGAGGGGGATGGGATGCTTTGATGCCGGGATACCCATCCCCAACCCGACCCTCCCCTTGAAGGGGAGGGAGTTTATGATAGAAGCGGGAGATTGATTCCAATCAGGGGTATTAATGCACCCGTGACAGAATGGGAATCTTATCGATGGATTTCGCACGGGCTTTCGTATCGTTCCCCAATGTCATGGGGTCCATGAGGAATCCCGCGGTTTCCAGGAAATCAATGGCGTTCTGCATGACTTTCCTGAAATTCCCCGCCCTGGATCGTTTTATGGAAGAATATATGAGCACCTCGTTTTTGTCGACAAGATGCAGGCCGATATAAACCGAAGCCGATCCCCGTTTTTTAACCGCGCAGACATAGGCCTTGGCGTTTTGCGCCAGATATCCCTCCGGAGTTATTCTCGCCACGTTCAGCGACTGATGAACCTCCAGTATTTCATCCGCCGAGGCATATTCGACGGAATGAATGGATTTGTCAATGTGGAATTCATTTGAAAGGTCCGAGCAGTCTTCGACAGACAAAGGGTCATCCTCATCGGCTTCTTCCGAATCGGCTTCCATGGAGGGATCCATATTAGCGGATTTCGCATCCTCGCCTATTACTTCATCCGGCGGGAACATTTCATCGGCAGCAGCGTCTCCGTCATCTGCGAGGGATTGCCCGGAAACCGCGCCCATCAACCCGGCAAGCGCCTTCTCCACGGACAGGTCTCCGGTCCCGAATCTCATTGTCGCAACCGGTTCGGCTTCTTCCGCCCTTTTGCCGTCGTCACGGATCGAAGGTTTGTCCTCCGCCGGCATCGCCTCTTCCGGAACGGACTTAGCTTCCAGCGATGCGGCAGGCTTCCCGTCAGGCTCCTGTTTCCGGTTACCTGCCGTTTCCGCCACGGAAATAATGTCTTCCGCCGTTTTTTCTCCGGAGGCTTTCGCTCCGGAAACGTTCACGGAAACCGTACCAAGGCTCTGCAGCAAGGTGTCGGTGCCGGATTTGACCTCCGCAAGTTTCTCGACTATGGAGATAATGGATGCGGTCATTTCGTCCGCGGCCTTTTCCAAACCGGTTTTCGCGTCGGCCAGTTTCGCGGCGAAAGCGCTTTCCGCAGCGGTTTTTTCTTCCGTCAGCCGCCGTTTCCCGTCCTCCAGCTGTCGTAATTGTTCGGCCAGCGCGGTTTCAGCAGCCGCCTTTCCCGAGGCGATAATTTCCAGTTCCGCCTTCATGGACGCTGTTTCTTCCTCGGCATCTTTTTCCGCGGCCGACTTGTCGTCTGCAAGCCGGTCCAGTTCGGCACGCAATTCAGCGAGTATTGCCGCGGCCGACTCCTCTGCTGAGTTTTTTTCAGCGGTAAGCCGTTCAACGTCACTCCTTGCCTCGGCGATTTTATTTTCACCGCATTTTTCAACGGCTTCCTTTTCAGCCGAAATTTTCTCCATCTCTTTCTGGATCGAATTGAGTTGTTCCGCGACCGATGCCGCAACGGCTTTCTTCCCGGCGACAAGAGCATCCAGTTCCGATTTTTTGCGATCAATCTCTTCTTCGGCGGCCCTTTGCGCGATGTTTTTCTCTCCTTCGAGCATCATGGCCTCGGATTGCAGGGAAGCCAATTTTTCCGCGACCGATGCTTCCGCTTCAGCCATTTCGGAAGTCAGCCTTTGAATTTCCTGCCTGGCCTCTTCGAGCTTCTCCGCGGACTCCCTTTCCGCGGCGGCCTTGTCGGCCGCAAGTCTTTGCGCCTCGGCCCTCAGGGCCGTGAGCTCTTCAATCGCGCTCTGGTCGGCCGCCTCCAACTGCGAAACAAGGATTTCGACATCGGCTTTAACGGCCGCAACCATGTCATGTACTTCTTTTTCCATTGAAGCCTTTTCAGCCGCCAGTCTTTCCGCTTCCGCCTTAATCGCCGAGACTTCCTCGTCCGCTTTTTCCTTCAGTTCCTCAATCTCTTTTTTCAGCCTTGCCGTTTCGCCTTCCGCTTCGGCCAGCTCTCTTGATGCGTTTTGCTGGGCAGCGGCTTTCGCTTCGAACAGCCTCCCCGCCTCAACCCTGAGCTCGGCCAGTTCCTCGTCGGTTTTTTCGGCCGTCCACGACAACTCTTCCTTCAGGTTTTCTATCTCTGCTTTTACCGCCGTCAATTCATGAACGGCGGCATTTCCGGATGTCGACTTTTCCAGGGACAAACGCCGCGCTTCCTCTTCCAGTGCCGCAAGCTCAACCGTAACCCGTTCTTGCGCTTCCGCGATCTCCTCCCTAAGCTTTGACACTTCGGTTTTTGCGGCTGCCAATTCACCGGCAGCGGCCTTTTCCGCCGAGTTCTTTTCATTCGACAGTTCTTCCGCTTCCGCTTTCAGCCTGGCCAGTTCGTCACACTGAGAATCAGACGATTTCGAAACCTCGATCTTTAAGCTCTCAATTTCCGCATTGACGGCGGCCATTTCCCGGGCAAACACTTTTTCGGCGTCATCTTTTTCCGAAGAAAGTCTTTCCGACTCCTTTCGCAGATATTCCAGCTCCCGTGCCGCCATTTTGTCTAATTCCTCTTTCTCTGAGACCAGCCGGGCCGCTTCCGCCCTGGCGGCCGACAATTCCCGGTCAAGCGCCTTTTCAGCGGCAGCCTTTTGCGAAGTCAGCTTTTCGACTTCTTTATTCAACGCCAGAAGCTCATCTGCCTTTCCGCCGGCCGCGGGACCGGTTTCCGCCGGCCGGGTCGCTTCCGTTTTCACTTGGGATACGACCCGGGCAAACGTCTTATCCCCAACCGTCTTCACTTCCAGCGGGGGTTTCGCCTTCTTGTCCGCGGCCCCGGAGAGGCTCACGGTTTTAGCCCCTTCATTTGGCTTGCTGCTTTCTGGTTTTCCGGTATCGCCATTGGCCGGGACCGTTCCGGCGGGAACTTTGCCGTTTTCACCCGTCGCCTGATTATCGCTCATATCCGCGACCTGGCCCGCCTTCCTCGCGATATTCCTCTTCCCGTGTTTGGACGGCTTGATTACACGGGTTTCACTTATGATGACTTCACGCAGGCCTTTGCTGTAATCGAGATTAACGTTCTCCATCTCAAAACCCATTTTTCCCGCAAAGGAAATGGCTTGCGGCAAAAGTTTCGTATACTCATCCCTGGTATCCGGCTGTTCTTCCATCGTATACACAAGAGTTCTTTTTGTGCCCGTATTCAGCAGCCCCATGAAAATGCTGAACAGGTTCTGCTCATGCAGACAGCAGATATATGCATGCCATGGTTCCTTGCCAAAACCCTCATTCGAAATGGAAACGGGAGATGATGATTTATACATGGCTATGATGTCTTGTGCATCCACTTCTATACAGGATAACGATTTGTCCAGAACCATCATGAGCACCTCGCAATTCGTTAATTAAGATCAGAGCGGGAAAACTGAAGACCTGAAATATCGCCACTGTCGCATTACCGGCCGTCATAACTATTTGTTAATGACTGAAAAAGCAAAAAGCCGGGCGGAAATATTCATGGTCATGACATTTCGGCAACCCGGCTGTCTCTTGGAGACCCTGTAGGCTTTCCGCCCCATCCTCACGGATGGTTTAGTATTATCGTCTATCAAAATTAATGTTTTTTACGCATCAACGGGCCTATTATGCGTAATGAACACGTAAAGTCAACATTTTTTAGATACTTAAACTATCATGAAAAAACGCGGACGTTCATTTCTTCGGATCAATACCGTAGCTTTTCATCTTGCGGTACAGGTTGCTGCGCTCAAGTTCAATCATTTCAGCTGTTTTGCTGATATTCCAGTTGTTTTCCTCAAGTTTCTGCAAAATGAATTCCTTTTCGAATTCTTCCCTTGCTTCCCGAAGGGTGCCGAATTCCATGATATTTTCAAGCTTCGGCGGGACCGCCTCCCTGCCGGCGTCCATGTTTGCCATATATTGCGGCAGGTCTTCGACGCTTATAATTTCTCCCGGCGTCATTATTATCATTCTTTCGATAATATTTTTCAGTTCACGGACATTTCCCGGCCACTCATAGTTTTTCATTAATTCAACGGATTCAGGGGAAAACCGTTTTTCCTCACGACCTTCCCTCAGGTGGAACATCCGCAGGAAATGTTCCATCAACAGGGGTATGTCTTCTTTTCTGTCGCGCAGCGGAGGCACCGTAAAGGGAACGACATTCAGCCTGAAAAACAGGTCTTCCCTGAAATTGCCGTTTTTTATTTCCCCCTCAAGGTTTTTGTTGGTTGCGGCAATAACCCTGACGTCGACTTCCACCGTTTTGGTCCCGCCAACCCTTTCGAATTTGCGCTCCTGCAGGATCCTGAGCACTTTTGCCTGGGTTTTGAGCGACATGTCTCCAATCTCGTCAAGAAAAATGGTGCCTCCGTCCGCCAGATCGAATTTGCCCTTCTTCTGCGCTACGGCACCGGTAAAGGCACCCTTCTCATGACCGAAAAGTTCGCTTTCGATAAGCTCCTCAGGTAAGGCCGCGCAATTTACTTCCACGAATGGTTTGTCGCGGCGGAGGCTGCTGAAATGGATGGAGCGGGCGACCAGTTCCTTGCCGGTGCCGTTTTCTCCGGTTATCAGCACGGACGCGTTGGTGGGCGCAACCAGCTTTATCTGTTCCTTCAATTTTGCCATCGGCGGCGATGTTCCGGTCATTTCATGGTCGCGGAAGGCAAGCTCGCGAAGCGAATCATTTTCAGCGCGCAGCCGTTTCATGCTCAGGGCATTTCTGACCGTCACCAGCAGTTTTTCCAGGGAAAGCGGCTTTTCGATAAAATCGTATGCACCCATCTTTGTTGACTTGACCGCGGTTTCAATGGTGCCGTGCCCGGACATCATGATCACGATCAGGTAAGGATTCATTTCCTTCAGCCTCTTCAATGTCTCCAGACCGTCCATGCGCGGCATCCAGATATCGAGCAGGACCAGGTCCGGCGTGTTTTTTCGCGCCATGTCGAGGGCAACTATCCCGTCGGCCGCAAAAGAGATGGTAAAATCCTCATCTTCCAGTATCCCCGCCAGTGAAGTACGGATGCTTTCCTCGTCGTCTACCACCAGTATCTTTTCACTCATCGCATTTCCCGTATGAATATAACGGCAATCAGCCGAGGAACGGCTCGCCGCGTTAAATTCGTATTCATTGTTTTTCCTTGTCTCAGCCTCTTGCCCGCTTTTCCTATACCCATTCTCCGCCGGCGGGCAGCTCCACGATAAATTTGGTGCCTTTCGGCTGGTTGTCCTTGACCCGGATGAATCCGTGATGGTCGGATATGATTGTGTTCACGATCGCCAGGCCGAGGCCGGTCCCTGATTTTTTGGTGGAAAAATACGGCTCGAAAAGCCTCGGCTTGTCCTCAGGGGCAATGCCGTGCCCGGTATCCGCCACAGTGAAGGAAGCTATCTGAAGCTCCGGATTAAAGGAGCTCTCTATATCAATTTTCCCTTTGTCGTCCAGAGCCGCGACCGCATTGTCCAGGAGATTGATCAGCACCCTCTTGATCTGATCCTTGTCAAGCTGCAAAAGAGGAATCGAATCATCTGCATGGAAGGAAAAAGTTACTGACCGGTGCGCCTCCTGGTAAAGGGTCAGGGCTTCCCTGATAATCTCATTGAGGTCATTCGCGGTCGGTTGTGCGGCGGGCATCCTGGCAAAATTGGAAAATTCGTCGACCAGGGATTTCAGTTCGTCCACCGACTTTATGATCATGTCGGTGCACTCGTCAAACACCTTTTCCTCTTCGTCGAACCTGGAAAGATAGCGTTTGCGGAGCCTTTGAGCGGATAGCTTGATCGGCGTCAGGGGATTCTTGATTTCATGGGCGATCCTCCGTGCGACTTCTCTCCAAGCGGCCATTCTCTGGGCCTTTATCAGCTGGGTCAGGTCATCGAACACCACAACTGTACCCATGAATTCCCCGTTCTCGTCCTTTAGCAGCGACAGGTTCACGAGCAATGCAAGCGCCCCGTCCTTCAGGGGAATGGTTATCTGCCTGCTTATGGCGTCTTTCTTGGAAAGAACCATGTCCCGCAGCACTCCCTTGATAATGTCCAGTTGATTGTGCCGCAGGATTTCGCTGTAATGCCTCCCTAATACCCGTTCAGTATCGATATTCAGAAGCTTTTCGGCCGACTTGTTTACGGTCGTGAGAATACCCTTCCGGTCAACCGAGACGACTCCGGCCGTCACGTTGCGCAGTACTATCTCCATGTACCGCCTTCTCTGATCAAGCTCCATGTTGCTTCTGGAAAGCTCCGCGTTTTTCTCCCTGATGGCCAGCTGGCTGCTCCGGAGGTCCTCCGTCATTTTATTGAAGGACGCGACCATCATGCCTATTTCATCGTCGCCCTCGCCTTCCAGGTATATGTCAAGGTTCCCTTCGGCTACCTGCCTGGTGGCCTCGGCAAGCTTCTTGACAGGCGTGGTAAGGCTGTTGGCAAGGTAGACGCCGTACCAGACGGCCAAAAACGCGATCACCATTGTAATAAGAAACATCGTCAGGATGTATCCGCTCCTGATCGGGTATTTGAGCAGCTTCATCTGTCGGTATTTTTCGTATTCGTTCGATATTTTCTGCATTTTGCTTATCAGCGAATACGGCACGTAATAATTGACCACCACCACGCCGACAACATCCCTGGGATTCCAGTTAGAGTATACCGGAACCATGCCGCGGATCAGATCGGCTTTTCCGACCGGGTTCACCCTGGTAAAAGCCCTTCCACCGAGGGCCGCCCGAATATCATCCGATGAGGGGCTTGCAAATTCCGCCTGCGGCATTCCGGAGTTTGAAGCCCTGACCAGTTCTTCGTGCTGGGAAGAAAACACCTGGACGACCCCCAGGTTGTACTCCTTCTGTTTCTGCCGCACCAGGTTCCTCAATTGCGGCAGGTTCTGGTCGTTCAGCAGCTTCTGTTCCTTGATCGTTGTGCTTATCTGCCTTCCGTAGTAAAGGGCGCTGATTTCCGAATTCTGATAATATATACGCGCGACTTCGAGGGATTCTTCCAGAGAAGTTTCCACCTGCTTGTCAAACCATCTTTTTATGCTGATGTTGATAAAACTTGCCGATACGAAGAACAGCAGCAGGGTGGGAATCAGGGAGAGACTTACAAAGGCGAGCACCAGTTTGCCCCTCAGCTTCGCGCCGAAGGGGTTGCTCTTCCGGTCCAGGATCAGTTTGGCGATATTTCGGAAAACGAGATAAACAAGGAGGATGATGAGAAGGATTATTATGTTTATCAGTCCGAAAACAAATATGTTGTTTCCGGCGGGATATTCGGGATTAAACTGCGATAGCCGTATCTCGGCCGCGGTGAGAAAAATGATCAGCAGGACCGACAGCGCTATGATAAACGCATCCCTTTTTATTTTTTTCAAATCTCGTGAACCCAACACCGTCCTCTTCTTGTCCATATTTTTCCAGTCGTTTCCAGGACGAAACGGAAATTACCCGCCCGGGAAAATCAGGTGCCCGTTTTTTTCATTTTCAAATGGTTTCGCTGGGGAAATTTCCTGCAAATATGCACAATCTAAATGAATTACAGTATTTTTTCAAGATCTAGCAACAGTTTCGACATGTTCATACATATCAAAAAAAAAGCAGCCCGCTAAGGCTGCTTAAAAAAGGGAGGGAACAGATATGACTCAGGCTTCGGAACACGCTATCTCGGCAAAAGACAGGGAAGCCGCTGAGGATTCCCGTTTTTCGGAAAGCTCGTCCAGTTTCCAGCAATCCTTTTTGGCAAGGAGTTCGGTAACCATCTTGTGATTAAGGTCATGGCCGGATTTGAGTGCCTTGACATGACCAATTATGCGGTGCCCCGCCAGATAGAAGTCACCCGCTGAATCCAGGATCTTGTGCCTGACGAATTCATCCTCAAAACGCAACCCGTCTTCGTTGAGTATCCCGTCATCACCGATTACCACGGCATTGTCCAGGGAGCCTCCGCGTGCAAGGCCGTTCGCCTTGAGTGTCTCCACCTCGGCCAGAAACCCGAAGGTTCTGGCGGGAGAATAGTCGGCGCAGAATTTTTCTTCATCGAATTTCATGCTCCTGAACTGGTTGCTCACAACAGGATGACTGAAGCGCATATCGAAGGAGATCCTGAAATAGCGGGATGGAATCAATGTTATTTTCTTGTCCCCGTCAGTGACCGTGACCGGCTTTTTCACCACCAGATACTTCCTGGCCCTCGAAAGAGTTTTTATGCCCCCCTCTTTCAGCGCGGCAACCAGCGGATAAGCGCTTCCGTCCATGATCGGGACTTCCGGCCCGTCTATATCTATGTGGGCGTTGTCTATTCCGCAGGCGAACAGGGCCGCCATGAGATGTTCGATAGTGGAGACGGTTGCGTTGTTCTTGCCTATTGTCGTGGAAAGCCGGGTATTTACAACATTGGAAGCTATCGCTTCTATGGAAACCGGGGGGGTTACGTCAATGCGGTGGAAAACTATGCCGGTTTCCGCGTCCGCCGGGCGGATCGTCATGTTTACCGTTTTACCGGAGTGGAGTCCGATTCCTGATAATAAAATCTTTTCTTTCACGGTCGTTTGTAAGGGCATCTGCAAGCTCCTTGGCAATAATAATGGGAAAACTTGTTCTAATAATTTGAATTATTTGTAGCAATAAGCGGGCCAAACCTGAAATCGGTCCAACATACTGAATTAACAGCATATTACAGAAAAGCCAACGCGGAGCTTGAATTTATGATAATGGAATTGTCGCGCAAACGCTACACTCTTTGTTGCGCAAATACAACACGTTTCTTTCTTCCAAGGTTAATGCGGCCGAATGCGCCCGGAGGGCCTTACGTTACAGCCGTCCCGACCGGAATATGGCGATAACAAGCCAGAGGCCCAGAAGGGCCGCGACCAGATAACCGAGAACGGCCAGTATCGGGAAACCCATGAGCAGCGGTCCCCTGTTACTCTGCATGATAAGGGAGGACCCTACGATAAGGGCGGTAATGATAAGGCTGGAGGACAGGCGGTTGCTCGACTTGTCCAGTTCCCTGACGACGTAGTCGAGCCCCCGGTGTTCGAGGTCTATCTTGAACTTGTTGCGATTGATGCGGTTGAGGATTTCCTTGATGTCGTCGGGCAGATTTTTTGCCAGATTAATATACGACATCAGGTGAGAACCGACGTCCCGCGCCACGCTGCCGGCCGAAACCCTTTTCCGGACAGTCTCCAGGACAAAAGGCCGCAGATGCTCCACCATATTGAAATCAGGGTCAAGCTGCCGCCCCATCCCCTCAATGGTCATGAGCGCCTTTGCCAGAAGCATGAAGTCCGGACGGAAGCTGATCCGGTACGAAGCCATGATCTCTATGAATTCAACAAGCATCCTGCCGATAACCACATTCTGGAGCGGCACATCGTAATAGCTGTCGATGAAATCCGAAAGATCGCGCTTGAGCCCCCTCACGTCAAGGATGTCCGTGATGTCCCCCGAATAGAGCAGTACGGAAATGACGCCATCGACATCACGGTCGATGATGGCCATGAGAAAATCGGTCAGAAAATCCTTGGACTGCGAATCGAGCCTTCCCACCATTCCGTAATCCAGCAGGCATACCTTATTTCCGGGGAGAATGTATATATTTCCCGGATGCGGGTCCCCATGGAAATAGCCGTGAGTCAGCACCTGCCGGAGAAAGGAGTCAGCACCCCGCTTGGCGATTAGTTTCCGGTCCAGTCCGGCCAGATCAAGGGCTTCCAGTTCGGAAACCTTGATTCCGTGAATATACTCCAGCGTAAGGATTCCTTTTGTCGTCTGCCCCCAGTAAACCCTGGGAAAATACAAGCCGGGGTCGTCCTTGAAATTCAACATGAATTTTTCGATGGTATGCCCCTCCCGGGACAAATCCATTTCCCGGCGGATGGTCCTTGCGAATTCCCCGACCAGTGCAACCGGATCGAAAATATCGCTTTCGCGGAAATGGCGCCTGGCCAGCACCGCGAGCCCCATGAGTACGTCGATGTCCGTCTCTACTGCCTCTTCGACCCCGGGGCGCAAGACCTTCACGACCACTTCCTCGCCCGAGAGAAGGTCAGCCCTGTGCACCTGGGCTATGGATGCGGCCGCAACCGGTTTTTCGTCGAATGCCGAAAAGAAATCCTCTATTTCTCCCCCGAGTTCATCCTTGATACGTTTCCTGACTTTGCCGAAGGGAAAGGCCGGCACCATATCCTGGAGCTTTGCGAACTCGACCACGTAATTGCCCGGAATGATATCGGGCCGTGTGGACAGCAGCTGCCCCAGCTTGATAAAGGTCGGCCCCAACTCCTCAAATGCCAGTCGCATCCTTTCAGCGGGGGAAAGACGGGTAATTCCGGGCTCGCCGTGCCGGAAAAGCCTCATCCCGCGGGCGATGAACTGCGCCAGGTTCAAATATTCAAGAAGGTTTTCGAAGCCGTATTTGATCAGCACGCCGACGATCTGGCGGTACCTTTTTACGCTTCTGGCATTCAGCCTTATCCGCATCAAACCGAGCATGGACTTTCTTTACCGGTTCCCCAGCAGTTCTTCCAGCCGCTCCACCCTCTTCGACAGCCTGTCGAACTCGTCGCGGGAAACAAGGCCGAGGCTGTTCAAGGCCTTTTTCACTTCTGCCTCTGCGGATTCGGCAATCTTGTCTTTACCTTCCCTGGCCAGCGCCTGCGCCTTTTCCAGGAACTCCCGTCCTTCCTCTTCGCTCATCCTGTATTTTTCCCTGAGCTCTGCGAGCAGCTCCTCTGCCTTTTTCTGGGACAGGGACATGACCCCTACCCCCGTCAAAAAGATTTTTTCAAACAGATCAAGCATATCGGCCTCCTGATAAAACTTTCATTATTTCGGCGCTCAAGGCCCGGCTGTCGGCGCTCCGAAACCCTTTCGCCGACGGGCGTTTTCGAAAACCGGCGACAAGAAAACGTTAACAGGAAAGCTGAAGATTACAAGGGGAAAGCGTTGAAGGGGAGCTATTTTCTAAAAAGCCATAAAATCAGGGACAGGAAGACGGAAAAAAGGATACACATGGCCAGGGGGAAATAAAACGTGAAGTTGCCTTTTCTGATATAGATGTCGCCGGGAAGCCTGCCGACCCACGGCACTTTGCCCGCAAGCATCAATACGGCGCCAACCGCGGCTATTAACAGTCCTGTAATTATCAACGCTTTTCCGATCCCGGGCATAAATCCTCCGCGAAGAGCTTTTTCACCGTGACCGTGTGGAAGCTTTCGGCGCATAACGGTCTTTTTCACTGTAAATACATCCGCAATACTGCTGCCTGTACATGCCGGATTCTTTGGACATCCGGATGCCGTCCTGCCAGCCCCGGCGGAAATCGTCGTAATGGAAGGGCACACCGAATTTTTCCCCGGCCTGTTCCCCCAGGCTCCTGATCATATCATGATTCTGAAACCTGCTGTATAGCAGCGAAGACGAGAAACTGTCGAAACCCTTTACTGCTGCCTCTTCGGCTGTCCTCTCCAGACGCGCCCTGTAGCAGTACCCGCACCTGTCATCCGGTTTTCTCGCCACGACGGCAAGAAATTCCTCCAGCCGGTACTCTTCGTCCACAATTATTTCCAGGGATTCTTTCTGAGCATAATCGACAACCGTGTCCAGCCGTCTGCGATACTCCAGGTAAGGGTGGATATTGTGGTTAAAGAAAAACCCGGTTACCAGCTTACCACCCGCCCTGAGCTCCGAAACCGGGTATATCGCGCAAGGCGCGCAGCAGATGTGCATGAGAATTTTCATTTTTTCAGTCCCCGTCTCTTGTCTCAAGTGGTGGGAAATAGTGGGAAAAAAGATAATACGCAACTTTATTTACGGACGATAAGATTTTAGCACAGCCGTCAAATTGCCGAAATAAAAAACAGGGTATCCGCTTTATTGACAAAATTACTTCTTCCGTTTACTTTTAATTAACGAGGTGACTTAGATGGATATCTGCAGCGGATTTTTTTACGAAATACTTGGCAAACTGGACGAGGGAGTTTATTTCGTCGACGCCGACAGAAAAATAACATACTGGAACAACGGCGCGGAGACAATAACCGGTTACCGCGGGGAAGACGTGATCGGCTCCCGTTGCTGTGACAACATTCTTGTTCATGTGGACCAACAGGGGGAAAATCTTTGCTCCGGAAATTGTCCGCTGGCCAAATCAATTATCGACGGGACATCAAGGGAAGGCGAAGTATTTCTTCACCACAAGGACGGCCACAGGATACCCGTGCGGGTTCGAATCACGCCGTTTCGCAACAAAGACGGAAAAATAACGGGCGCAATCGAAATCTTCAGCCAGATATCCGAAAAGAACGTCTCCATGGAAATTATCGAGGACCTGAAAAAACAGGTTTTTGTCGACCCACTGACGGAAATACCGAACAGGCGTTTTCTGGAAGCAAATATCCTTGCCCGGCTGAACGAGCTTGCACGCTATGATTGGCCGTTCGCACTTATATTCATTGATATCGACCATTTCAAGCGGATCAACGACAACTTCGGCCACAATGCCGGGGATGAAACACTTAGAATGGTCTCGAAAAGCCTTCTGCACTGCTCGCGCTCTTTCGACACCGTAGGCAGGTGGGGCGGCGAGGAATTTTTGGCCGTGATCATAAATGTCGATGAAGAAAGGCTTTACAATATCGCGGAACGCTACAGGGTCATAATTGAAAATTCACGGCTGGACATCGGCGAAAGCCCGATAAATGTTTCGGTTTCCCTCGGAGCGACGCTGGCCAGAAAGGGAGATAATCTCGAATCGCTGGTCAGGAGGGCCGACTCTCTCATGTACGCAAGCAAGGCGGCCGGCCGCAACTGCACCAGTATGGACGGGGATGCTCCGGTTCAGCCGTCCTTACTCGACAATTCCCTGAGTTTGTCCTGAAATTCTTTCCTGAATCTCCTTATTTTGGGATCGATCACGACCTGGCAATACGGCTGGTCCGGGTTCGCCCTGTAATAATCCTGGTGATATTCCGCGGCCTTGTAAAAATTCGTGAACGGGACTATCTCCGTAACAATTGGACCAGGCAGCAATCCCGAGCCGTCCATTTCTTTCTTCGATCTTTCCGCGCAAGCCTTCTGATCATCATCGTGGTAAAAAATCACGGAACGGTACTGGGTTCCGGAATCGTGGCCCTGGCGGTTCCTCGTGGTCGGATCATGGGTCCTCCAGAAAACGTCGAGAATCTCCGAATACGAAATAACCGCGGGATCAAAGGTTATCCGAACCGCTTCCGCATGGCCGGTGGTCCCTCTGCAGACCTGTTCGTAGGTGGGATGAGGCAGATTCCCGCCCGCATAACCGGAAACGACTTCCTCAATCCCCTTCAGCTCCCGGAAAACGGCTTCCACGCACCAGAAGCACCCCGCTCCGAGAGTTGCGACTTCAAGTTTGCCTGACATCAGATCAACTCCTTTCGGCAACCCGTGACATGTTCAGAATCAGCCGAAAAGCCCGCCCAAACCCCTCTTGCGTCTTACTGACTCGCTTTTGCACAAGACGTTAATCGCCAGGGGAAACGTTGTGGCGACGCCCACCAGCAGAAGAGTCCACCCAACCGCCCGACGCTTCCCGGGGTCCAGTTTTTCGGAAAGGAGAAGACCGGCTCCAGCCCCAAGAGCGACCCTGGTCCCCGCGATCAGGGAAATCTCCGGTAAAGTCAGTTTTGCTTCTCTCATATCGGTTGTCCTTTCTTTTCCGGAATAAAGGCTCAAGTCTTGTTCCCGCAAGCCCATTGCCGGCCCAACGGCACGGTTCACGGGCTTCAGCGAGACACCGCGGCTACAATACTGATATCACCATTTCCGTCAAAAACAAGGTCCGGCCGGGAAATGCCTTAAAATACCCGGTCATTTGCAGCCTGATTGTATTGACACGAAAGGGCCTCGCCTGTATGTTATTCTCACGAGCCTTTCCGACGGCAGTCACGGAAACAGGAGAAACCAATGAGATTGTTGTTTACGCCCATAACTCTCCGGTCGGTGGAATTTCGCAACCGGATTTTCGTTTCCCCCATGTGTCAATATTCGAGCCGGGACGGCCTGGCAACCGACTGGCACCTCGTCCATCTCGGCAGCAGGGCGGTCGGCGGCGCCGGACTGGTCATGGTCGAAGCGTCAGCCGTCTGCCCGAACGGCAGGATAAGCCCGGACGACAGCGGCATATGGAGTGACGCCCACGGCGATGCATTCAGACCCATAGCCCGCTTCATCAGGGAACAGGGAGCAGTTGCCGGCATCCAGCTGGCGCATGCCGGACGTAAAGCCAGCACCGACGCACCCTGGCGGGGCGGCGGCCCATTGCCCCCCGGAGAGCGCTGCTGGCGTCCTATGGCGCCGAGCCCCATCCCTTACGATTCGGATTATCAGGTGCCCCTCGAACTATCCGCATCGGACCTGGATGAAATCGAGGAATCATTCCGCGCCGCGGCACGCAGGGCATTTGCGGCCGGGTTCCAGGTAATCGAGATCCACATGGCCCATGGGTACCTGCTCCACGAGTTTCTGTCACCTTTGTCGAACCACCGTTCCGATGAATACGGCGGTACACTGGAAAACCGGCTCCGCTTTCCGCTGAGGGTCGCCAAGGCGGTGCGTGAGGCGTGGCCCGCCGATCTGCCCCTCTTCGTCCGTATTTCCGCCAGGGATTGGGCGGACGGCGGGTGGGACCTCGGCCAATCCGTTCTTCTTTCCAGAAGATTGAAAATATTGGGGGCTGATCTTATCGATTGCTCCTCGGGCTTTATCATCCCCGACGAACCGTTTCCTTCCGGACCGGGATTCCAGGTCCCTTTTGCCGCCGCCATCCGCAAGGAGATTGCCATGCCGACCGCCGCCGTCGGCTACATAACCGACCCGGCCCAGGCGGAACAGATAGTGGCCACCGGGCAGGCGGACGCCGTATCCCTGGCCAGACAGATGCTCCGCGACCCTTACTGGCCGCTGCACGCGGCCAGCTCGCTCGGGGTGGACATCACCTGGCCCGACCAGTACCTGAGGGCAAAACGGTAGTGGAACATCAATCCGTAAAAAACGACAATCCCCTTGAAAATGGACCTGAAGGAGCCGTACCGGGGCGGTACAGGCATTACAAGGGCAACTACTATGAAGTCATCGGCACGGCGTGTCACAGCGAAACAGGAGAGAAACTGGTTGTCTATCGCTGTTTATACGGGGACGGATCTCTGTGGGTAAGGCCCCTAGATATGTTCATGGAATCCGTTACCGTGGACGGTCGCAAGGTCCCCCGGTTTGTACGGTGTGAAAAAGAATAAGCCGGTTTTTCAACTCCGCTGTTTTTGGCGTCAATGTGCAACTTCGGCGCCCGGTATGACCCGCAGAACCTCGCGAACGGCGGCAACGGAAAGGCTGTTGCCGATGAGGCGCCATTTGGTCCTGGCCGGCATGGCATCGGGGAACCTGAACCGGGGCGGAAAATGGAGCAGACATGCAATTTCCTCTGCGGCAAAACGGCGAACATATTCGCCGCAGCGCAGGTACGAACCGGCATGCATTAATGATTTGCCATACCCGGAGGTAAAACAGGTAGTATATGCGCCGGGATCATTTGCATCCAGAATGCGAAAGCCGGACGCAAACCTGTCAATTACCTCCGCGGACAATAATAGATGTTGAGGAATATCGGCTGAAAGAGCCGGATTTATATATACTGAAAGAGGACGGCCAGACGGCTTCTCCGACCGGCAGGCCGGATTAATTCCCGCACGGGAAGCTAGAAGATAATATCTCGGACGTCGCGAAGGCACGCCCAGCTCGGTCGGACACAACCGGCGCTCCAGGACCCGGTATCCGCGGTCCGAAAACAGCCTGATCAGAAGACCGCGCGCTTCGGATTCGGCAAATCCGGTCACGTTCTCGACGGCAATGTGAGAAGGCAACCGGTCATCCGGGACCAGCGGAAATAAATTCGCAAGATGAACGAGGCTGACGGCTCGCGGGTCGTTCAAATCTTTCCGAACACCGCGCACGCTGTACGGCTGGCACGGCGGCGACAGCCACCAGATATCGGCGTCATACTCCGCCAGTTCATCGACGGTGATCCTTTCCAGATCCCTTTGTCGAACCGCATTCTCCCCGAAATTCAGCCGATAGACTTCGAGGGCTTCCATGCTCTGGTCAAGCGCGCCGACCACTCGCACATCCATACTTTCAACGGCCGCCGCAAAACCGCCTATTCCGCAGTACAATTCAAGTGCACGTAAAGCCATAAACTCTTATTCATTTTTCCGGATCAGTCATCCCGTCTGTGTTTTGCCTTGTGCTCGGCTATGAACTTTTCAAATTTCTGCAGTTGATCCGGCCTGAGTGTCCGCCTCATTTCCGCCCTGCTTTTCTCCAACACGGCTTCCATCTGGGGGCGATACTGCTTCCTGATATTGTCCATCTCCTCGTGGGTTTTCTCGACTATGGCCCGGGCCTGATCACGCTGCTTGTCATCAAGATCGAGTCTCCGGCTCAGACGGTTGAGCAGCATTTCTTCGCGCGTCTTGCGGTCGCCCCGCAGAAACGTTTCCATATGCGACCTGTAGACGATGTGCATGCCCAGACCTCCGCTGGCGGCGCCGAGAACGAAAATGAGCAGAATGCACAAAACCGATTTAATGTTTTTCATATCACTCCCCACCCAGATAGTTGGCGACCTGATATTCCGCATGATCATTGGCTATGGCCGAAAAAATGTCCGGCGACTGGCTCTCGTCCATGAAAATGGTGAATACGCCGAGCACAAGGACCACCGCAACGAATGCCGGCGCCAGCCGCCACACCCATGCGAACCATGAGCGCCCCTGTTCCCGCTTTTCCCGGATCCTTGCCATAAGCCGGGTTTCGAAAAACTCTTCAGTGGCCGAAGTATCCGGCCTGACCGATCTTGCCGCAGCAAGCAAGCCGTCGAGCCTCTTTTCAGAATCATCTTTCATATGTTTTCTCCAGAATCGTTTTCAGGGTCTGCCGTGCCCTGAATGCCCTGACCTTGACTTTCGCCTCGCTCCACCCGGTGAGCTCGGCTATTTCCTTTACCGGTTTTTCCTCAAGCTCCAGAAGTGTTATGATCAGTCGTTCTTCGGGACGCATCTTCGACATCGCCCAGGAGAGCAGTTCGTGGGCTTCCCGTGCCGCCTGCCGCGCCTCGTGGCTCTGATCCTTCAGTTCGTACACCAGGTCTTCCAGGGGGGTATGGGACTTTTCGCGCCTGATCCTGCGCAAAAAATCATAGCACGCGCGGACGGCTATCCGCGACAGCCAGTGTTCAAAAGGCGCCTCGCGGCGGAAAGCCTTCAGGTTCTCGTAAGCCTTGATAAATACTTCCTGGCTGATGTCCTCCAGTTCGTCCCGGTCCCGCGCAAAGCGCGAGGCGAGGCTGAACACCCTCCTTTTGTATCTGGCCACAAGCAGGGCGAACGCCTCGTCATCACCGAGGAGTGTTGCATTTATCAGGCGTTCATCTGAAATCTCGTTTTCGACGTTATCCATTAATGTCCTGTCAGCTTCCGCCACAGTGCCTGTCTTTCCGGTTGAAGGCCGGATCATGCCCAAACCATAATTAGCCGGCGAATCAGGAATTACAACGGCGGGCGGGCGGTTGTTGTGAAACGCCCTCCCACCATTCGCTACCTGAACGCTTAACCTCGGACAATTCACGGCTAACGTTCCCACCTGCCATGGCCTTCGCCTCTTCCTTCGCCATGGCCTTCATGTCCTCTGCCGTGATCTTCCCTGCCCATTTCATGACGTTCCGGATGGAAATGCCGATACTGCGGACCGCCGGCAGAGTGGTACCGCCTGTAATAATTATCCCTGTAATAGTGGATCTTATCAAATGGATACCTGCGGATTCCGTAAGGGACGCTTTTGATGCCCACGGTTACCCAGGGACCGTTGTAAAACGGAGCCGAGTACCAGAGACCTCCACGCCAGAGCCAGTATCGGTTGCCGTAGTAATAGAGATCATAAGGTACCCCGACCGCAACGTAAAAGCCCAGTTCCGGCGGCGCGACAAATTCAGGGGGTTGCGCGATCGTCACTGGAGGAGCAACATATACCGGCGCCGCGGGGACACCGACATTCACGCCCACATTGAAATCGACGTTTGCCGCTTGGGCTTGTGTTACCGGTAATACCACAGAAAACATCAGACCTACCAGATATTTTTTCACTGCAAAGCTCCTTTCGGGACATTCAACCCGTCCCAGAGAGAATTTTTGAATATCCCATCAGGGAATTTCTGTTTTTTAAGACGGTGTGCATGACGAAAAGGTTACAGGAATTTCTTTTCATACCCGAAGCGGATGTATCCGGAAAGCAGGCAGAGATGGGTGAACGCTTTCTTGGCGGCTTTGTGGTTCTTGAGGGAATGTCCAGGCATTGGATATTCATTTTTCCATTATTTTATTGACATGGGTTCGCTTATAAAGTATCAGAGCATTGAAGATATTTTCTAATTATATTTATAATATAAATTTTCATCAAATCGATCGTCATACCGAGTTTCAATTCAGCGGACGAGCATCTCCACAACATAGAGCGATTTGGTCGCCGAAAGGGTAAAACACGGGTAACCGTGTGACACAAAGCCACCTGTCCGGGAACTCCCGGAAAGAGGAGCCGTCGAAGTGACTGACCATTTTTCAGCCAATGCGCGACGGGCCTGCCTTTCCAGGGCAGGCTTTTTTTAATTAGCAATTTAAGGAAGGAGTAAAAAGGGATTTATGTCAGGCAAGATATCTGATTATTTTGAAAAACATCAGGAACAAGCCTTTCTCTTGAAGGCATTCTTTACGATTTTCGCAATCATCATCATGCGGGAATTCCTGAGCGGACTTATCAGGCTGTTCGTTTTTCTGTTCCCTCTGCTGTTTCTGCTCTATGTCAGATATGAAGCCGCCGTGAGCGGGAGAGGAACCTTTGAAATACTGAAGGAACACATCACTTTCATGCCTTTCATGTACTCTGAAGGGGAAAGGAAAAGAGAGCAGATACCGCTTGTTACTTACTCTATTATCCTGGCAAACTTCATTATTTTCTATGTATTTGAACTCAATGCATTTGTCGACCAGAAATTCATCTTTGAAAACTTCATCTTCATTCCGTATGATCCGAACTTCTGGAACGTGCCGGTAAGTTTTCTAACCGCCATGTTTCTCCACGCCAGTGGTCTGCATCTTTGGGGCAACATGGTCTTTCTCTGGGTGGTCGGCACGGTCGTTGAACGAAGAATAGGCGGCCGGCGCTTCCTGCTCCTGTACCTGGTAACCGGACTTTTGGCGTCCGTCTGCTTTGCATCCATCAATTTTCTGGCCACTGGAGCGCCGGGACACAGCCTCGGAGCTTCCGGCGCAATTGCGGGGACCATGGGAATCTTCGCAGTCAGGTGTTATTTCAAGAGCATGGTATTCCCTCTTCCGATACTTGGAATTTTCTCGCTGATTCTGCCGATAAACTTTAAAGTCCGTCTAAACTCGCTTGTAATCATAGGCCTTTTCTTTCTCATGGACCTTAGCGGCGGGATCGGGCAGCTAACGGGACAGGACACATCCAATGTCGGCCATTGGGCACACATCGGAGGCATGCTAGCGGGGATATGTCTTTCCTTTTTCCTCAAGCTCGGGGAAGGGGCTATCGAAGAGCGGCACCTGGAAATCGGCGTCAAGGCCGCCGGATCGAAAGTTGGCTATGGTGCGGGCGAACAATCATTACGCATTGCCCTGGATAAGAACCCCGACAACGTTGAAGCCATCCTCCACCTGGCCCGAATAAAATCGAAATTTGCCATGACCGATGAAAGTACTGATCTGTATCGCAAGGCCATCCGACTTTTGATCGGGGCGAATCCGCGGCAGGCGGTCGAAATACATCGGGAATTCTACGGCAAAAGCCGGACCGTCATGGAACCGGCGCTGCAGTATCGCCTGGCGGGAATTTATTACCGTGAAAAAGACCTCGATATGGCAGCCCGCTGCCTCGAAAAGATACCCGAAGACAGCGCGTCACCAGCAGATTTGAGGGAGAGAGCACTTTACCAGTACGCTTCTATTCTTGATGAAATGGGGCTGTTTGACACCTCACGCGAAAACTTCCAGCGGTTCCTTGCCCGTTTTCCCGATTCGGCCGCGGCGGCTAAAGCGAGGCTGAAGCTTGGAATCACATGATGTCAGCAGTTACGCCTGACATTTCAACAATTTTACCCCTGCCTTGAACAAAACCTCCATCTTGTTCGGCGTAATTACGGATTTCACCACCCCCAGGCCGAAAACGGCATGTTCAACCAGGTCACCCGCCTTGAATTTACCGTTTATGTCATATGGAATGGCACGCTCCGGCTCCATACCCGCACAAAGAGACTCCCATTCCTCATGAAAAGACTGGCCCTTTGAACTCACGGCCTTGCGGGGCGCGGCTTCCTTTTTCCGCTCCGCCGAAACCGATGAGCCTGCCTTTGGCGTTTTTCCTTCTTTTTCGGGCGGGTAGTAGTTATGTACGCCACCGCAGGTATTGCACTCGACCCTGACCACTTTTTCCTCAATCATCGCAACAATCCTGTGGTTCGTAACAGCCCGGCACCTGGTGCATCGGGCCTCAATTATGTCTCCCGCCGACAACTTCCTTACGCTCACTCAATACTCCTTATAGTATAGATAATTAATCTATATAAATTTTATCCACTCAAAAAAAAGCGACAGGGGTTAAGCTTTCAGCCTAACCCCTTCATATTTTCCCAGAAAGAAATATGTATTCGTATGATTTTACAGAGATTTTATAACACAGAACGCAAATGGTTACAAATTTTCAAATCACTTTTGACCTTCTCTCCGGGCCTTCATACCTTTTCCCTCCGTGTCCTCTTAAAGGACCTTGCGGAACCCTTACCCAACCATCAGTTCGTTTAAACCCGGTGATCCCGCGCGATGCAATTAAAAAATCAAGCCGGTCGGTATCTACGAGGCCAAAGTTCCCATCAAAAAAATCAACCAGTATACGCATATTCTGTCACTCCTCCTTGGTTTCATTTTTATAACACAAAATTGGTGTTCCTGTCGAAATCTTTAACGGATACCAGTGGACTTCTTCAATCATTATTATGAACTTAGTTACTGAGTCATTTGGATTAAAAGAAGTTCTTCGGGCAGGGTAACAATTACGGAACAATTCGCATTCACCGGCTAAACCGGCAACGAACCTTTGAAACCAATCAGGGAGAGGATTTCTTGTCTGCGGCTCGTCATTCAACCCTTTGCCGGTGGACAACGGACCACTGCTTGATATAGCCTGGCATATTGGCGGCGAAAACACCGAGGACCAAAACCGCCGTGAGAACCGGGATCATATCTTCGGGATGAAGATGGACATATCCGAGCAGCCCGACATGTGCCATGGACATGATGCCGCGTATCTGATACGGCCAGTGCCGGCTCTGGCAAACCCGTGAAACTATCAGCGCACTTCCCGAAGCTATGGCCAGATTGTGCCAGACGAAAAGCTGTAAGAAAGGAACCCTGCACACGGCGCCACCGAAGATGACGCTGGTTACACCTATGTGCCAGGTGCGCAGCAACAGATCCAGTGCCTGGACCCAGCCGGGACGCCTCTTCTTTTCTTTTCCGTTTTCGCTATTTCCGGCCATGATTCTTCTCCGCAAGAATACGCTAAACAGAATATCAGAGGTTACACCAGAGGTTGCAAAACAGGCAAAAAGCAAAAAAGGTCACAGCGTAAACGCCGTAACCTGTTGTTTTATTGGAGCGGGAAAGGGGATTCGAACCCCCGGCCTTCAGCTTGGGAAGCTGACACTCTACCACTGAGTTATTCCCGCCAGGTACTGGATATATTTATATTACTGTCTCCTCTTTTGTCAACAGGTTTTTGCCCAGATACGCCAGGGCCTCCGCCCTGTTGTTTACAAGCCCTGCGCTTTCGGCTTCTCTCAATTGCCTCATGGCCATTCCGACTTTACGGTCCGGACCCGTGCGCAGTAAGGTCATTATCTCCTCTCCCGACAGGAAGGCCTCATCTCCAATATTCGGATATTCAGTGAAATAGTATCCGGCCATCTCCGCGCATAGCTCGGCCTTAAGATATTTTCGCGCCAATGCTATGATCAGCGCTCCCAAGCCTGCCGGTTCACTGTCCCTGAAATACCTGAATATGGCCCTTTCGGTCGGTTTCCAGGCAGCAGGCACCGACATCAACATGATCTTCCCGCACAGAATTTCAAGGATCCGCCTGGAATTACTTCCAAACCTCAATTTCCCGGATGTTGCGGACGCAAGTGTCGCGGCATTTTCGAAAGCGCCAAGGATCACGGCAAGCTTGACGAGAGAGGCCAATGTCACGCCAGATTCCACCTCTCGGCCAAGATAGTCATGAATGTCTTCGCCGAAACCCGGGAAATAAACAGCCGGCTCACCCATGATTTCCTCCACTTCAATCAAGTTGCTGACAGGTACTGCTATAGACGGAGCACTCCCCTTGTTCGAAGTGAAAGAAAATGGAATGATTTCGGAAAGGAGGGCTGAATCATGGAGTTTGCCGAGCGCGGCCGCCGCATCCCGGGAATCCAGAATCTGGAAGAACTCCGATCTGATCCTTTCCGCCGCGACTCTGCGTAGGAGGGTAGCCTTGCAGCATATTGTCCGCCAGGTTCCCGGTTCAATGGAAAACCCAAGCACCGCCGCAAACCGGACAGCACGCAGGAGACGCAACGGGTCATTTTCAAAGGAATCTTCCGAGCAGGCTTTTAAAAGACGCTGGTCAAGATCGTGCAATCCGTTAAAAGGGTCAATTATGTATCCCTTGTTTTCAGACAGGGAAACGGCAAATGCATTAATTGTAAAATCCCTCAATGAGAGGTCCCGGGCGATATCACATCCGCGAAGAGGAGTGAAATCAAAAGTCAGGACATTTGAACCATTCCGTTTAACCACACGGGCCTGCTGCCTTTGCTCATTGAGCCAGAAGAATGTTCCCCCTATCCTTCTGGCAAACTTTTCAGCAAGTTCGCCCGGTCTGCATTCCAGGGCAAAATCAAGGTCCTTGATTTCCCGGCCCGTCAACATGTCACGCAGTCCGCCCCCGACAAAATACACATTTACGCCCATTTCAGCAGCTACGGTCGAGACTATGGCGAGAAATTCATTTTCAAGCAGTTTAATGCATGCCGTATTCATATCAGTTACCAGCTTACTATCCTTTCCCTCCTGCGGCAATTGGATTGTAGGTCTGGTTTTCGATTATTTGAACCTGTTAACAGGAGTTGACTGCTTGGACTGTTTCTTTCGCTGTCTTTCCGGCACATAAAAAAACCCGCATAAAGCGGGTTTTTTGTCTGCGTAGAGAACTAACTTATTTCTTTTTTGGTATCGACACCATCTTCTCGGCAACCTGTTGACCGCTGACATTGTAATCGCCAGCCTCAATCAAGGCCTTGAGCGACGCCACTTTATCGGTTCGAACCTGATTATCACTGCTTGTTGCGACTGAAAGATTCAAATTGTTCATCAGACTGGAAATACTGACCATGTCGTTTGCCGCAGAACCCGCAGGATCCTTGCTATCCGCCGGCCGGCTTTTTTTCTCCGTCACTTCATTACGAATTACCGACATTTCTTTCTGGAGAATGTTGTCGACTTTCATATGGTTGTTCTCTCATTCCTTCTCTGTCTGCCTAAAGAAACCGTGAATTTTTATTCGTTATCCCAGAGAAAGTTCTTGTTCGTTTTTTGATCATTGCTCAACAACTGAACAATTTTTTTTCCTGCTTATATTATCGACACTGCTCCCAAAAACTTGAATTAATTTTTAAAAAAATTGTTGTTTGAAACTTAAAACTTTACAACTTCCAAAAAAATTTTCGGAAGCTTAACCGGAAATATGACAAATAATTATGAAGATTCCTGTTTTAATACCTACGCCCCGTCTTGTGCTCACCGGCTTCGGCAAATATAGGCAGGTCAAGGATTTCCACAAATGCTCCTACAACATAATCAGCACCTTCAACCTCCGACAATTCTCCATAGCCGTACGTGCATCCGACCGTCAGGATCCCGGCTGCCTTGCCGGCAGCCACATCGTTGATACTGTCGCCGACAATAACGGCATTTTCCGTGTTAACCCCGAAATCCCTGAGCAGCTTCAGGACCGGTTCGGGAGAGGGCTTGCGGAACGGCATAGTATCGGCTCCCATGACTACCTCGAAAAAATCTTCCACGCCCAGTGCATTTATGACCTTTCGACAAAGGGCCGAGTTTTTATTTGATATGACGGCAAGACGGCATCCTGAATCCCTGAGCGACATCAGAGTTCCCTTGACATCCGGATAAAGTCTGGTCTTATCGACAATGTGTTCATCATTATAGGAAATGAAATAACCAAGCGCCCGCTCCAGCTCGTCAGTGGAAACACCAGGAATGGCCCGTTCCACAAGCCTTCGCGCCCCCTGACCGACAAGCTTTTTAACCTGTTCTCCGTTCATGTTTTCCTTTCCCATCCCGGACAGCATGAAATTGGTTGCATCAGTCAGATCTTCGAGGGAATCTATCAAGGTCCCATCCAGGTCAAATATAGCAAGCTTTATCCTGTTCACGGAGTTTTCAGTTCGACCTCCCGGAAAATTACAGAAAAAAGGCTAAAGGCGAAGGGATCCCCTCCAACTTTAGCCTGATTTGCACCTTGCGTTTTGATTTTGTTCATTCCCACTCAATGGTAGACGGCGGTTTCTGGCTGATGTCGTAAACAACCCGATTCACGCCTTTCACTTCGTTTATAATCCTCGACGATATTGTGCCGAGAAGTTCATAGGGAAGCTTTACCCAGTCCGCTGTCATACCGTCAATTGAATTGACGGCCCGCAGGGCAACAGTGTAATCATATGTTCTGGCGTCTCCCATTACCCCGACTGTCTTTACGGGCAGCAGAACGGCAAAAGACTGCCAGATATCACGGTAAAGTCCCGCTTTTCTGATTTCGTCGAGCACGATGGCATCAGCTTCCCGCAGCATATCGAGCTTTTCCCTGTTCAATTCCCCGATACAGCGGATTGCCAGTCCCGGCCCCGGAAATGGCTGGCGATGGATAACTTCGTCGGGCATGCCGAGCTCCTTGCCCAGCAGTCTCACCTCGTCCTTAAATAGCTCGCGGACCGGTTCCAGCAATTTTAGATTCATCTTTTCCGGCAGGCCGCCGACATTATGATGGCTCTTGATGACGGCGGACGGTCCCTTGGTCGAAACGGATTCGATAACGTCGGGGTATAGGGTCCCCTGGGCCAGGTAATCAACCTGCCCCAGCTTGCTGGCTTCTTCCTCAAAGAGGTAGATAAATTCGTTGCCGATGATTTTACGCTTCTGCTCCGGGTCGGATACGCCTGCAAGTTTTTCCAGGAAGCGGTCGCTTGCGTCCACATAATCCAGATTTATCCTGAAATGTTTGCCGAACAAATTTACGACCTTCTCAGCCTCGCCTTTGCGAAGAAGCCCGTTGTTGACAAAAATGCAGTTCAATTGATCGCCGATTGCCTTGTGGATCAGGACCGCGACCACGGACGAGTCCACGCCCCCCGAGAGCGCGCAGATCACCTTACCCGAGCCGACCTTCCGCCGAATCTCCGAGATGGCTGTCTCGATGAAATTTGCCATCGTCCAGACGGGCCTGCATTCACAGGCCGCAAACAGGAAGTTTCCGAGCATCTCCTCGCCTCTCGGCGTATGTACCACTTCCGGGTGAAACTGAACGCCGAAAAGGCGGCGCTTTTCATCCTTCATGGCGGCAACCGGGCAATGCTCGGTATGGGATATCCGCTTGAATCCGTCCGGCATTACCTCAATTCTGTCGCCATGGGACATCCACACTTCAGTGGAGCCGTCAAAACCGGCAAAAAGGTCGGAGACATCATCGAGCGCCATGATAGCCCTTCCATATTCGCGTTTGTGGGACCTTTCCACTTTGCCGCCAAGCACATGCGTCATCAGCTGCATCCCGTAGCAAATACCCAGCACCGGCACTCCGAGATCAAAGACACGCGAATCGCAAAGTGGAGCATCTTTATCATATACGCTGGCCGGCCCGCCCGAAAGTATTATGCCTTTCGGAGAAAACTCCCTGACCGCTTCCAAAGAGACATTATATGGATGGATCTCGCAATAGACGCTCTGTTCACGGACCCGGCGCGCTATTAGCTGTGTTACCTGCGAGCCGAAGTCCAGTATTAATATTTTTTCCTGATGTATGTCTTGGATCATATCTAGTTCTCAACCCGGTAATTGGGCGCTTCCTTGGTAATGATTACATCGTGAACGTGCGATTCTTTCAGACCCGCGCCGGTAATCTTGATAAAACGTCTCTTGCTTTGCAGCTCCCTGATGGCCCCGCAGCCAGTATATCCCATGCCCGCTCTCAGCCCGCCCATCAGCTGGTGGATCGTGGAGGAAAGGGGGCCGCGCAAAGGGACTCTTCCTTCAATACCCTCCGGCACCAGTTTTCCGGGACTTTCCACGTCATCCTGGAAATAGCGATCTTTGCTTCCTTCCTGCATTGCGCTTATGGAACCCATCCCCCGGTATGTCTTGTAGGCGCGGCCCTGGTACAGAATGGTATCTCCGGGAGATTCCTCGCTGCCTGCAAATAGCGACCCGATCATTACCACATCGGCACCCGCGGCAATCGCCTTGGTTATGTCTCCTGAATATTTTACCCCCCCGTCGGCAACGATCGGGATACCGTATTTACGGGCGACCTTGGAACATTCGCTGATGGCCGTAATCTGCGGAACACCGACTCCCGCCACGACCCTCGTTGTGCATATGGAACCCGGTCCTATACCGACCTTGATCGAATCCGCTCCGGCATTTATGAGGGCTTCCATGGCTTCCGGGGTAGCGATATTGCCCGCCATTATGTCAACACCCGGGAATTTCTGCTTGATGGTTTTGACGGCATTAACGACTCTCTGGGAATGCCCATGGGCGGTATCGACAACAATCAGGTCGACTCCCGATTTGCACAACGCCTCAACCCTCGCTTCCATGTCACTGCTGGGACCGACCGCGGCCCCCACCCGGAGACGACCCAGACTGTCTTTACATGCATTGGGGTATTTTTTTATTTTTTCTATATCCTTTATTGTTATGAGGCCTTTCAGATTTCTGTCGTCGTCAATAACAAGAAGCTTCTCTACCCGGGTATGCTTCAGATGCTCCTTTGCTTCTTCCAGCGTTGTGCCGACCGGAACGGTGACAAGATTCCGTTTCGTCATGCGCTCCGAGATCGGGAGTTCAAGGTCGGTTTCAAATCGAAGGTCGCGATTTGTCAGAATGCCGACGAGTTTGCCGTTGCTTTTGATAATGGGAACACCGGAAATGCGGTACCGCTCCATTATTTCAAGGGCCTCCCTGATCTTCTGGTTCGGACGCATGGTAATGGGATCAACGATCATCCCCGATTCACTTTTCTTTACCTTGTCGACTTCCAGGGCCTGCGATTCTATGGAAAGATTTTTATGGATAATTCCTATCCCCCCCTCCCGCGCCATACAGATGGCCGTCCGGGATTCAGTCACGGTATCCATGGCAGCGCTGACAAGGGGTATATTCAATGGGATGTTACGCGAAATGTTTGTGGAAAGATCAACTTCGGCTGGCAAAACTTCAGAATAGGCTGGTAACAGAAGCACATCGTCAAAAGTCAAGGCTTCCTTGATACCTTCTTCTAACATCTCATACTCCTTTATTTGATTAAATATTAACTGAGTAGGTTATTATATAGTTGAATTTTAGTCAAGAAAAAGAATTGCCGCAGGTTCGAATGCATTGAAATTACCCTCAACGCAGGAAACCTCTATCATCCGGCAATCCGGTCTGCTGTCAAATGTTCAGCAATGGCCGAAGCATGACAGATTACAAGTCAGGAAGGAATAAATGAATTTTTATCTTTTATCCGCGCCAGTGCGCTTGCAATAAGCTTGATAACATTTTCCAGATCGGAGAGAGAAAGAACTTCAACGGGAGAGTGCATGTAGCGAAGCGGAATCTTAACCAGCGCCGTTGCAACTCCCGAGCGAGATATCTGCATCACATTGGCGTCTGTACCCGTGGCGCGTGGCAGTCCTGTATACTGGACGGCAATTCCCTCTGATTCCGCGGACTGCGCCAGAATCTCAAACAATGAAGGATTTATGTTAGCCCCCCGTGGAAGAATCGGTCCACCCCCAAGTTTTACATCTCCGGCGCTTTTCTTGTCCAGATCGGGCTGATCGGTACTGAAATCAACTTCCACACAGATCCCCACATCCGGGTTGATGGAAAACGCACTGGTTTTCCCGCCTCTCAACCCCACCTCCTCCTGAACTGAAGAAACGCCATATAGGTCGGCCGTGAGTTGTATCTTTGACTCCGAGATATGTCTCAGAACTTCAGCGACAACGAAACTGCCGGCTTTATCATCGAGCCCCCGTGCAGTAATCCTGCCGCCGTGCAGCATCTCCATGCATTCGGCGAATGTCACGGGGTCTCCGATCCTGACAAGTTGCTCGGCCTCTTCCTTGTTTGCTGCGCCGATATCAATATACTGCGCTTCGAGCTTTACAACCGTTTCGCGGTCTTTCGCATCCGTGAGATGAATCGGTTTCCGTCCGGTAACACCCGGCACATCACCTTGGCGGGTATGTACCCTGACCCTTCGCCCCTGGGTAATTTGCGGATCTATGCCTCCTATCGCACCGAAAAAAATGAAACCATTCTCGTCGATGTATCTTACAAGGAACCCTATCTCATCAGAATGCCCTACCAGCATCACTTTAGGTCTGTTTTCGCCAGCCCCCTGTACAAAACCGATTACGTTACCGAGCATGTCCGTGGAAACCTGGGCGAAAGGCGCAATATAATCACGAAAAACTCTTTGTGCCGGCTGCTCATATCCCGAAGGACTTGGCGCCGATACAAGTTTTTCCAAAAACCGCAGGGATTCTTCGCGCATGGATATCTCCTTTTTCTTGACGCGTTTAATATCTCGTATGGCTATTTTACTCGTTATCCTGTAAAAGCTCGCCTAACAAGGAATTCTGAAAGGCCCTGCTAATGCGGACCGACACGAATTCGCCAACCAGCGACTGGTCCCCGGTGAAATTTACGATTCTGTTGCCGCATGTTCTTCCGAACAGCTGGTCTGCCTGTTTGCTTTTCCCTTCAACCAGAATCCTTTGAATGGAGCCGATATAACTTCTATTCCTGTCGAGGGTAATCTTTTTCTGAAATGACTGAAGCTTGTCGAGCCTGTTCCGCATTTCCTCCAGTGGAATTTTGTCGGTATATCCGGCTGCCTCGGTTTCCGGGCGCTCAGAAAATACAAATGAAAACAGGTCTGCATATTGAACTTCTTCCATCAAGGAAAGCGTCAACGCGAAATCTTCCTCGGTTTCTCCCGGAAAACCTACAATCATGTCTCCTGTTATCTGGATATCGGGACGGGCATTTTTCAGATCTTCAGCTTTTCCTAGGTACTCTTTTCTTGTATAACCTCGCAACATTCTTGCAAGTATTGAATCGCTGCCGGATTGGGCGGGAAGGTGTATGTGTCCGCAAAGTTTTGAAAGGCTTGCGAAACATTCAATCAAGGAAGATGAAATATCTTTCGGGTGCGATGTCGTAAAACGTATCCTCTCAATTCCATCTACTGCGGCAACTTTACGGATTAGTTCAGGGAAATCACACTCACCTGGATTTTTGTTTCCATAGGAATTAACATTTTGACCAAGCAATGTAACTTCTTTGACCCCGTTATCAGCCATTTTGCGAATTTCGTCAATTATTTCGGAAGAACGCCTGCTTATCTCCCTTCCTCGAACATAAGGGACTATGCAGTAACTGCAGTAATTGTCGCATCCCTGCATGATAGTAACAAACCTTGTAACGGGTCCGACGTCATCTGTTTTCGGGAAGAGATCGATTCTTCTTTCGTTATCGATAAAATCCACGTGCGCAATCCTGCGTCCCTGTTCAGCCTTTATTACCATCTCCTGAACCATATGAAGGTTATGGGTTCCGAACACCAAATTGAGATAAGGCGCTTTTTTCAGAAGCCGCTCGCCCTCCTGCTGCGCAACGCAACCTCCCACTCCCAACATAAGTTTTTCGTTCGTTCTCTTCAGGTCCTTGAACCTGCCAAGCAAGCTATATAATTTATGTTCGGCTTTGGCTCTGACAGTGCATGTGTTAAGTATAATAAGATCTGCTTCCGAAGCATTTTCTGTGGGCGAGTAACCAATTTCCTTAAGCATGGAGACAATTTTCTCCGAGTCGCTTACGTTCATTTGGCAACCAAATGTTTCCACATATAAAAGCTTTTCATTTTTCATGGCCGCTGATTTCTTTTCAAATGTTTTCTTTGATATTACGAATATGAATAATTCTAGTCAATATGTTTGACTTATTTAAAACCATATTCGGACAAAAGCACCGGAGTCTCGAAGGAAATTAAATGATTTCAACAAGCCTATCTTTTAATATGTCCTCTGATGACATCATGTTTTCATATAGCAATTAGAACATATTTAGAACATATTAAACGTGATACTGATCATATAAACAATGAAGATTTTGCATGATTTTTTTACCGGAAGAATTCCTTTTTGATAATCATAGTTCAAATAAAAAAGCAAGGTTCATCACCTTGCTTTTTTCAACGATTCCTTTTGTTAATCTTATTACTCTATTCAGTTGCCTTATCATCTTCCTTTGTTTCAATTGTGGAAGCATCAACAGTACTTGTTTCTGTAGCCGCGGCTGCCTGAATTTCCTCTGAAACCGCCACTTCTTTTGCTTTAGTCTTTCGCTGCTTTTCTTTTGCGGCAACTTCAGCTTTTCCTTTTTTCTTAACTTCTTTTTTATTTATCTGTTCTTCAACAAGTTCAATGACCGATTGCGGAGCGGCATCCCCAAATCTTTGCCCGATTTTTATTATACGCGTATAACCGCCTTCTCTCTCTTTGTATCGTGGGGCTATTACGGCAAACAGCTTGGTTACGACTTTTTTGTCCCTTATAAAAGAAGCAGCTTGACGAATTGCATTCAAATCACCTTTTTTGCCCAAAGTGATCATTTTCTCGGCAATTGGTCTTAATTCCTTTGCTTTCGCATCGGTTGTAGTTATTCTCTCATTTTGCAGGAACGATGTCACCATGTTCCTGAACATTGCCGTTCTATGGCTTGTTGTTCTTCCAAGCCTTCTCCCCGCTTTATTGTGACGCATGATTCACGTTTCCTTTCTATCTTCAGTCTTGCAAATTACTCTTCTTCCTGTTTTTCACCGCGTATTCTGCGAAGAATTTCAGGATCGGGGAAATTTTCAAGCTGCATCCCCAAAGTTAACCCCATTTCGGCAAGAACATCTTTGATCTCATTCAGTGATTTACGACCAAAATTTTGTGTCTTGAGCATTTCTGCTTCAGTTCTCGAAACCAGTTCGCCAATCAGCTTGATCCCCGCATTTTTAAGACAATTGGCGGAGCGTACAGACAATTCCAATTCTTCAACTGAACGATACAGGTTCTCGTTTATTTTTTCCTTTTCTTCTTCAATTTCCGCTTCTTCAACAACTTCGGCCGTTTCATCGAAATTTATGAAGATTGAAAGCTGGTCTTTCATTATTTTTGCGGAATAAGATATGGCATCGTCTGGCTTGACACTTCCGTCAGTCCAGACCTCCAATATCAATTTGTCATAATCGGTCATCTGTCCGACACGGGCATTCGTGACTACGAAATTGACCTTCTGAATCGGTGAAAAGATAGAATCAATGGGGATTGTCCCTACAGGCGCCTTTTCATCCCTGTTCCTGTCCGCAGGTACATAACCCTTGCCTATTTTCACAACCATTTCCATCTCCAGATTTGCGTCTTTAGAACAGGTTGCGATGTGTTGGTCTGGGTTCAGTATTTCCACGTTCGGGTCTGTGATAATGTCCCCAGCCCTAACCAGGCCCTCGCCCTTGTGTATTATACGTACTGTTTTCGGCTCGGACCCGTGCAACTTGAGTCTGACACCTTTCAGATTAAGAATAATGTCGGTAACATCTTCCGTTACGCAGGGGACTGAGGAAAACTCGTGTAAAACTCCTTTTATTCTCACGGAAGCAATCGCCGCACCCTGCAAAGAGGAAAGCAGCATTCTTCTGAGTGAGTTGCCAAGTGTCGTGCCAAACCCTCTTTCCAGCGGCTCGGCGTAAAATTTTCCATATGTTTGAGTATATGTTTCCGCATCGACCTGTAATTTTTTTGGTTTAATCAGGTCACGCCAATTTCTGTACATCTATTTTCCCCCCAAAGTGGGTTATTTTCGTTTGTTATTTATTTTGAATAAAGCTCAACGATAAGTTGTTCCTGAAT
>DASRZQ010000241.1:0-3804 GCA_035686205.1 Geobacteraceae bacterium | reverse complement strand
CATGGGACCAAAAGCCAGCGCCTTATCGATGCAGCGTTCGATCAATGGCCTGCTGGAGCCGATTTCGCGTGTGATATCGGTTATTCGTTTTCCTTCGCTATAAAGCAGAAGGATTTTTGAGCGTAAAACCTTTGCCATTGCCTCGGTTCTGCTTTGGCTGATCCGTGTTAGCTCTTCTCGTGCTTCTGATGACAGATTTAACGCAGAACGCTTTGCCATATGCCACCTCGCTCGTGAATTTAAAACATCACGAAAGAGGATAACACAAAAGCAGAACTATTTAAACGTTATTTACAGAACGGAATACTAGTATCATTCAATTTATAGACAAGAGATTCTTGTTACGTAAAGGAAATCAATGAGTTGGACAGAAGCGCCTAACCCGGCCTTTGGCCGTTCTCTCGCAGAGGAAGGGGGGTGAACTGTATTTACCGGTGGGATAGAGGGAGGCGAGTACGCCGTGCGGCAGACTCGCGAATTGACAGGGCAGGGGGAAAAGGGCCGTTTCCGACGAAAAGCGTCTATCGCAACGCTAGGGCAAAAAGAAGCATAAACAGCCTTTCTTCTTCGGATAATGGTTTTTTCAGTGAAGGCAGCCGAAATGGCCTTCTGTTGTTTGTCCGCCCGGGAACCGTTGAAGGATGAGTGCATCGGACTGCAACCAGATTCATCTGTCTGGCGATACACGCTTATTCATTTTTCTTTGTCACTTTATGATTTTTAGTGCCGTTTTTTGCGATAAAGTTTGCGGTAAAGATGTAATCGTCTATGTAGTCCCTTTTTCCGTCTCCGTTCAGGTCAAAACGCGGGGCCTTGTCGGTGCCTCGTTTTTTCAGGAAAAGATTGAAATCGGCCTCCGTCAATTTTCCTTTCAGGCCGATACCGCTTTTGGCGGGAAGAGGCGGCGCAACGGTCAGCGGTATGACTTTCACCAGACTGTCATCCGATACGGTCACGTTGGCATCGTAAACGCCTTTGTCCGGGAGCAGTTCAATCACCCACCCGGAATTTTTGGCCGCCCGCACGGATATGAGTTTTGCCCCTTTCAGGATGAAATTTGGCGCCTGATTTTCCGGAGAATGCTGACCGACAAACAGCTTTATTCTGTTGCTTCCGTCGGAAAGGGCCACCGAGGGTTCCTGAACGATGTCCTCCCCGTTTTTGAAGAGGGCCAAAAGCGCTTTGGGGCTCTTTTCTCCCTGGAATTGACGGAACCTCCCGAGAACTCCCGTTACCAGGTCAAGCCGCCTTTCGGAGGCCTTTGCCGGTTTAACGGGCGGGCGGTCCGGTTGAGGCGCATCGGTATTCGCAGTTACCGCGGGTTTTTCATTTTCCTGCGCCGGTTCCGGCAACTGTGCCGCAGCGACAGGATCTTCTTTTTTCTTTTCCGTGGGAGTGTTCCCGTCCATGGATATGGTGCCCCAGCCATATCGGGGTGCGGTTATATTTCCGTTTGAACCGGTTCCCGAACCGCCGGATGAAACAGTCGCAGCGGTCTGCCCGGAAAAAGCAACGGAATCTCCCCCGGAATCTGTTGCCGAAGTTGTCGCCGACCCGCCGTTATAGGCGATCGGGGCAGTACTGACCGGTGTCGCGAGTGAAGCGCCGTTTATATCAATGAGGTTGGTGTTTGCGGTGATATTCCCGGCGGGCTTTCCGATTACATCGAAGGTTATCGTCGCGAATGTTCCAGTTCCGGGCGTGCCCGCGCTCGCGTTGACGTCCACGGCGGCAATATGGATTTGCCCGGCCTGACTGGTATTGGCGGCCGTATTTCCGGCCGCCAGGTTTCCCCATGTGATCCTGGGATTTCCAAGCAGAGTCTTGTCGTATTGAATTACGACATCCGTGCCGGCTACTCCTCTGTAGCTTGTTCCCTGCAGTGAATAAACACCGCTGCCGGTCTGCACGAGTTTCAGATCCGAACCGGCAATTGCAGATGCGGGACTGCAGAGCAGCGCCATGAGAAATATGAATATGAACTGGCAGTTAAGCATCCTGTCTTTCATGAAAGTCACCTCTCCGATCCGGCTTTGAGTCATAAAATTTAACAGTAATGACAAATTAATCCGGCTAATTAGATTTTGCATTTTAATCATTACTCGCTGTAACTGTCAACAACCATCACTGCTGGTTCAATCAGGGGATGCATTTGCACGATTCAGAATTCAATATCAAAAAAGACTGTATTTTTCGACCTTGTCACATTTATGGATCTGATGGGCATCAATCTTCCACAGCCATCAAAAACTCCCTCCCCTTCAAAGAGGCGGGGTGGGGATGGGTGAAGCTTCAATTGGCTGAGATCATGAAATTTTCACCCCCACCCTGGCCCTCCCCCGTCAAGGGGAAGGGTATGTTTAGGGAGACTAGCGGGAGATTAGTACCATTCAGGTTCCATTTTGTTCGATGGGATGGTCAGGATGGGGACAGGGAGTGAATGCAATCAGGTAAAGCGGAATCAGGTCGGCATGGCACGCATGCAATCGTTTAACAGCAAACTTGTGCCGGATGGCGGGATAATTGATGGAGAAAATAGATCGTTCAGTCAAGCGGTGGCGGCGGACGCCGTATTTCACCCCGGCTTCCGCGCGCCACACGGTGCATCGTTATCAAAGAGAAAATGGACAGGGTTTCATTCCCGGTTATGAGTTCAGATTGCCTGTATCGATAACTTTCCTGAAAAACAGGCAGCAACGGTATCTCAGCCGAGGAACAGACTGCGGCTTTTCGCCCTGTTGGACAGGATGACCTCGTCGATCATTTCACCGCAACCCGTGCATTTCCAGGCGTCAAACGATCTAACGAAATCAAAATATTTTTCCGAATACATTCTGCCTTTGCATTTTGGACAATTCATGGTTTTCCCTCTCTTTTTCTCAAATTGAATGTCGGATGCTGAGGGAATTACAGCAAGCATGCCAACAGCGAATCCGGATAACGGCCCGGCTTTCAGTCCAGGCGATTTGTTCATTAATTTCGATGGTTTACGGAAAAAATTATTTGATCAGGTGCTGCATTGAGGACTGGTGTTTTTCGATGGAAAAGTGGACCGCGGCGATAAAAGCGTCAATAATGTGACGGTGAGAATTAATCAGACATCTATGGTCAATCCGACCCGGATGCGAATAAAATCAATTATTGCAGTTAGTTGGCGTGGCGTTTTGTTGACCGTCATTATTATGGCGGTGTGGGAGAAGCATCAAAAAGCTCAACCATCATTTTTTCTCGAAAAGCACGGTAATGCCCCGATTTTCCGCTTCGATCCTGCAGGAGGGAAAAATTTTTCCGGAGGCGTCGAATACTATCCTGACCTTGTCGGGATATGTACCCAAACGGACACTCCTGATGCCGAACCTGTTTATGGAAACAAGCCGGTTCTCGACGGCATTTTTCGCCCCGAAAACATCGATTACCAGCCGCTGGGGCGCCGACAGTCTGAAGTACCTGAAGTTTTCGCCTGCTCCGTTTACGGCTATGCATATTCCGTTCTGAGTAATATCGATGCCGCGGACAATCATGTCGGCATTGTTGCGTTCAATTTTGCCCGGTTTTGCCTGATATGAGTTTTCAGTTTCAGGGTAAGGCGGGCGTCCGGCAGGGTTGGCCAGCGGCGATGCCGGTTTTGCCGTCGAAGAAGCTGTCTTTATGCCGGAGGAAGGTGCAGGTTTTACGGGAGCCGGGGCAATGCCGGATTTATTTTCAGCTTTTCTGGTGGTATTCAAATTACCTGTGTGTCCGGCCTGTGAAGGCGTTCCCGCGGTTTTATCCAAATTCGCGGCAGGATTTTTCATTTCCTGCACG
>DASRZQ010000240.1:0-4039 GCA_035686205.1 Geobacteraceae bacterium | reverse complement strand
GTTTCAAAGCCCCCGTAGCTCAATGACATGGAAATGGGGATAGTGAGATAGAGGTAATTGTCGACGGCGCTTACTGCAACCGGGCCGTTTCTGAGGATGTCCGCGGTGAGTCCTCTGGTCCTGGTGGAACCCCTGTAAAGCTCCCTTGCCATTATCCGGCTCAGGGTGTCGCCAAGTTCGCCCGCCGATGCCTCGACATCAATGTTCAGGGTAGACATTTCCTTATTCAGCACGATGCGGAAAGCCGCGTCTTTCGGCCGCTCCGCATTTAGCGGGATGACGTTCGATCTGACGCCTGCGCAGGAAATCAGGGTGAGGGCGAGCATCGCCATGCCAGGCAGCAAGACAGCCTTCCCCGGCAAGCGCATTTTGCCCGGATTCCCGTTTTGCGCCACCGCAAAAGCTTCGGCGCCAAGCAGCCGCATGAATGGCGGCATGCAATAATAAATGCGGCCCGGCATCAGCCCTCGTAATCTTCGCACTGTAACTTCTTTCTGCTGAGAATCAGGTCGGTAATGCTTTCGGGAGCAATCGGCTGGCTGAAGAAGAATCCCTGGACTTCCTCGCAGCCTTGCTGATCCACGAACTGGAGCTGTTTGCCGTTTTCCACTCCTTCCGCCACCACGTTCATCTTCAGGTTGTGGGCCATGGCGATGATAGTGCTCACAATCGTGGCGTCGTCGGGATCCGTCGTGAGCCCTTTCACAAAAGACCGGTCAATCTTCAGGATATCGATGGGGAATCGCTTCAGGTAACTGAGGGAAGAATAACCGGTGCCGAAATCGTCGATGGACAGCCTTACGCCCATCTCTTTCAGCCTGTCCAGCTTCAGGATTGTTTCCTCGACATCCTGGATGATGATGCTTTCCGTCAGCTCGATTTCCAGGAGTTCCGCGGGGAACCCGGTCTCCCGCAGTATCTCCTCGATTTTTTCCGGCAGGTTTTTCTGGTGGAATTGCCTGGCTGAAACATTTACCGAAATGATGAGCGGCGGCACGCCCGCCGCCAGCCATTCCACGCCCTGCAGGCAGACCTGCCGCATCACCCACTCGCCTACCTGTACTATCAGCCCTGTTTCTTCAAGCAGGGGGATGAAATCATTGGGCATGACAACTTCTTCACCCTCGGGCTGCCAGCGCAGCAGCGCCTCCGCCCCTGTGATTGCGCCGGACGCCACGTCGACGCGCGGCTGATAGAGAAGCAGGAACTCACATCTTTCCAGCGCCCTGCGCAATCTTGTTTCCATAGAAAGGCGCTCATGTACCTTCAGGTTCATCTCTTCCGCAAAAAACTGATATCCGTTTCTACCCAGCTGCTTGGCATGGTACATGGCGGTGTCGGCGTTTTTCAGCAGGGCATCGGCCGTGACGCCGTCCGCCGGGAAAGTCGCTATTCCAATACTCGTAGTGACGAATATTTCATGGCCTGCGACAAGAAAAGATTCCTTGAACAGCGACAGGATCTTGTCGGAGATTTTGGCGAGACTCTGGATATGTTCCACGTCCGTCAGAAGAAGCACGAATTCGTCGCCGCCGAGCCTGGCTACCGTATCGTATTGCCTGACGCAGCTCTGCAGCCTTTTCGCCACTTCCAGCAGCAGCAAATCTCCCGAGGAGTGCCCCATGGTATCGTTTATGACCTTGAAATTATCAAGGTCTATGAGCATAACTGCCAGCAGCTCCTTGTGACGGTCTTCGTACGCCAGGGCATGATTGAGCCGGTCGTTCAGCAGGTTCCGGTTCGGCAGGCCGGTAAGCGAGTCATGGTTTGCCTGGTACATCAGCTGTTCCTCGAACCGCTTGCGGTCAGTGATATCGAGAATGGAGCCCACCAGGCCGCCCGCCGTTCCGTCTGGGTTGAGAAAAACCGCCTTGTTGCAGATCACCTCATGCCTTGTCCCGTCAGCATACTGTATGGATGCCTCATAGGCATGAATTCCCCTTTTTCCGAGCAGCTCCTGGTCGGCCCTGCAGTATTTGTCGGCCACCGACTTGGGCACGAGGTCGTAATCCGTCTTGCCGATAATTTCCTGACGGGGTCTGTTCATATATTCCTCGAATGCCTTGTTGCAGCCAAGGTACATGCCTTTTGTATCCTTGTAAAATATGGAACAAGGGATGGTGTCGATCAATACCTGCAGGAATTTGAGGTTGTCCAGCAGTCCCTTCGTATGTTTGTGGCCGGTTATATCAAATATCGAGCCGATGATTCCGCCTATGGCACCGTCCGGGTTCCGGTACACCGATCTGCTGCATATTATGTCCCGGACTTTGCCGTCGGCGGATAAAATAGTGGTTTCAATCGCCTGCGGGCCTTTGCCCGAATTCAGGTCGATCGGGTTATCGCAAATGCTGAAATCCAGGCCATCATGTCCGCACTCGCGCGCGGTCATCCCGAGAAGCTGTTCCCTGCGGACGCCCAGCAACTCCTCGAAAGCCTGATTGCAGGCCAGGTAAGCGCATTCGGCATTATTTACGAATACGGGAAAGGGAATGTTGTCAAGAAACTTGTACATGAAATGCAGATTGTCCTGCAACTTGTTCCCCGACGGCAACAGGCGGCAGAAATCCATATTCGCAAGTTGACGGATCTGATCGCCGTCAAGTGATTCAAACAGCATTAATGGCTCCTTTTTCGTTTTTCGTGCAATATCCGAAAAAGCCGACTACCTACCGGCAACCTGACGGTGTTTGCAGTCCCCAGGAGAGAAATTTCGAAGCTGTACGGAAAGGAGTTACAGCAAAAATTCGTAATTTTCTCGGAAGAACAGACCATTTACTTATCGGAGAAATGCACCAGAAGTTGAAGGTGTTTTTTACCGGCCCGGAAAACACCCGATTCACGGACTGACTTTCCCGGCATATAAAGCGCAAAGGTTGACAAGCACATCGCATGCCTTGCACATGGCCGTAACCGCTATCCATTCCTTCCTGGAGTGAAAGAGCATGCCTCCGGTGAAGAGGTTGGGCGTGGGCAGGCCCATAAAGCAGAGCCTGGCGCCGTCCGTACCGCCCCGGATGAATTTCCGCACAGGCTCCACTCCGGCCATGGTCATGGCCCGTTCGGCCATTGCCACGGTATCAGGATACTTGTCGAGGACCTCGCCCATATTCCTGTACTGTTCGCTGACGGAAAGTTCGATGTCGAGACCCGGATAGCGCGATTCGAACACGCTTTTCAGCCGCTCAAGCAGCTTGACACGGCGCCGGTTCGCGCCGTCGTCGAAATCGCGCAGGATGAACTTCAGGATCGCACGATTTTCATCACCGTCCAGACCGGTCAGGTGAAAAAAGCCCTCTCTCCCCTCGGTGTGCTCGGGAGACTCGAACTCCGGGAGGGAGGCGGCGAAGCGCGCCGCGATGTGACCGGCGTTGAGCATCCGGTTTTTGGCATATCCCGGATGGACATTCATGCCCCTGAATTCGACCACGGCGCGAAGGGCGTTGAAACACTCCACATCGATCTCGCCGATCATCCCCCCGTCGACGGTATAACCCACCCTCCCCATCTTTTGGAGATCGATATTGTCAACGCCGCGGCCGACTTCCTCGTCCGGCGTGAAAACTATGATCAATTCGGGATGGCTCAATTCGGGTAAACGCGAGAAAGCCGCCAGCACAGACATGATTTCCGCGACCCCCGCCTTGTCGTCCGCTCCCAGCAGGGTTTTGCCGGATGCGGTGATGATTGTATCACCCCTGAACCGCAGGAGTTCGGGAGAGTCATCCGGCGAAAGTACCAGAGCCGGGTCGTCTTCAAATGTTATAAAGCCGCCATCATAGTTTTCGTGGAGTGCGGGACTGACGTTTTCTCCGGACTCCGAAGGCGAGGTATCCATGTGCGCGAGCAGTGCCAGGGGTTCCCCGGCAGCGCCGGACGACGCCGGCAGTGTTGCATATACATAACCGTGCCCGTCCAGTGTTACGTGGGAAAGACCAAGCTCCTCAAGCTCGCGCGCGAGCATCCGCGCCAAATCCAGCTGGGCGGGCGTGGAGGGGGTGGTTCCGCTGTCCTCGCTGCTTTTGGTGTTCACCTTCAC
>DASRZQ010000239.1:0-4801 GCA_035686205.1 Geobacteraceae bacterium | reverse complement strand
TTCAAAATCCCGAATTACCTGTCCCCAAATACCCTCGGCTTCGCCGATAAGCACACTGTCGGCATATTGGAGAGCTTCATCGGGAAGCATTGATACATGGATGCCACCCAAAATTACTTTTATATTTTTTGCACGATAAATCCCCGCAATTTCATAGGCGCGTGTAATGTTGCTGGTAAAAGCGGTAATTCCTACCAGGTCGGCTTCTTCGAATTCGAATTTGTCGAAATTCTCGTCGATTATTTTAATTTCCCATTGATCCGGCGTTACTGCTGCCACATAAGCAAGACTCAATGGAGGGAATGTGGAAAATTTGCTCAGGAGAAAACCGCTTCTGCGGCCTACCGGGTTTATCAGTAGCAACTTTTTCATTACTTTTATGTTCCCTTATTGTAAGGTCCTTATTACAAACCGGTGTAAGTGTAAGGTAAAGAAGCAGGTTTTACAAGGTTTTAATTCTACACTTCTGGTGAAAATAATCTCGCTGCAATGCAAAATTTTTCACCTTTTCATTGACATAAAGATCGATATTCTGCTTATATATGCCGCGATTATGTTACTCATTAGAAATCCGGATTGCTAATTATTTCAGGAGGGATCAAGTGATTAAAAACAGTTTGCGTATGGGGCTTTCAGTTGTTTTGTCCGCGTTCTGTGTTTTTTGTATTAACCAGAATGCCCACGGCTCCGGCTTTGGCATTTTCACCCAGAGCGCATCCTCATTAGGCCAGGGAGCAGCGGTGGTCGCGCATACCAGTAGCCCTTCCACCATCTTTTTCAACCCTGCCCTCATGAACAATCTCGATGGGACCCATATTGAAGTTGGGACAACCCTTTTTTTTCCTGAGCGGGAGTTTACAGACCCGGCGGGAAATAAATCCGACAATCAGGACACCATTTACGCCACTGGCACATTCTATCTGACTCATAAATTCAACGATAAGTTGAGTGCGGGCCTGGGAGTATTCAATCCTTTCGGTCTCGGTACGGAATGGGATGGAAACTGGGAAGGCAGGTATATAGCTACCAAATCTCAAATGGCAGTATTTAATATTAATCCGGTTGCTTCCTACCGCATATTGCCAGGAGTATCGTTAGCCGCCGGTTTGGATATCATTGTGCTTGACGCAACATTCGAGAGAAAGATTAATCTTTCAGGAATTGCAGGCGCTCCGGCTGGCACTTTCCCGGACGCAGGTCAAAAATTCCAATGTGATGATACAGGGGTCGGTTTCAACATCGGTTTTGCAGCAGACCTGACCAAAAACATTACATTAGGCGCTTCCTATCGTAGTGAGGTAAAACTCGACCCTTCCGGTACAGTGAGTTACAGTCTTCCTTCCGGAATTCCTCCTCAACTTGGTGGATTATTCCAGGGTATGGGCGCGAAAACACATCTCACCCTTCCTCAGCAGGTTTATGCGGGTATTGCTTATAAGGACCTGGGGCCGCTGACGATGGAAGCCGGCATGCGGTGGGAGGGCTGGTCGTCATTTCACCAGATGACGGTGACCCTTGACAATGGCATGTCGCAGACAACCCCGAGAAACTGGAAAGACACTTATGCCATTAATTTTGGAGCTCAGTATAAATTGAACGATACGGTTTCACTCCTTGGTGGCTATCTATACGGCCAGAATCCCGTGCCGGATTCTACATTCGAACCGGCCATTCCTGACTCGGATACTCATCTCTTTTGTATCGGTACTGATCTGAAATTCAATCGGTTCAGCATCGCCCTGGCGTATGCTTATCAATTGCAGCTGGACAGGACTAAGAACAACACTATTGGAGATCCTTTCAGTCCGGGGACCGGAACCGCGAACGGTCGGTATTCGGCGGATATGCAAATGTTGGCTATTAGTCTTGGATACGGGTTTTGATTGTACTTTTGCGGCGGATGTATGATATACAGGACACCTAGCATGAATTAGACTTTTGTGTTTAAGCGGAATCAATTCCAGGAGGAATACCGCATGCCCGAAAAAATCAGGAACATTGCCTCGCGCATCCGCGAATTGCGGGAGATCGCGGGCATTTCGCCGGAAACACTGGCCCTTGAATTCAACATACCACGTGATACATATCTGGAATACGAGAGCGGATGCACCGACATACCCGTAGGCTTACTTTACAAGGTGGCGCACAGGTTCAATGTCGAACTTACCGACCTGCTGACCGGCGAGAGTCCCAGACTGCATATTTATGCCTTGACCAGGAAGGGTACCGGTATCAGCGTCGAGAGGAGAAAGCAATACAAGTATCAAAGCCTCGCCTATAATTTTGTCCACAAAAAGGCCGAGCCTTTCCTTGTTACCGTCGAGCCCGACGCCGCCGGCATGCCCGGCGTCAACAGTCACCCGGGGCAGGAATTCAATTTTGTTCTGGAAGGCACTCTGAAAATAACCATTGATGGCCATGAACTTGTTCTCGAAGAAGGCGATTCGCTGTTCTTTGACGCAAGCTTCAATCACGGGATGAAGGCACTGAACAATAAACCTGCCCGTTTCCTGGCTATTATAATCTAGCGGCAGTCAGGAAGGCATACGCCCGGCATGGGGCTGGGTCTTTTCCGGAGCAGGCAGCAATCCGGAGCCATTGCCCCCCGGCTCATGCAGAAACATTCAGTGCCGTGCATTTTACCCGGGCCGACATCCTGCGGTAAAGCCGAACCATTTGCTCCGGAAAAGCCCCAAGCCAACCACCAGGGGTAATTTTCGAGGAACCGCAAGAGCATTATCTTAAATTGTGAGGTGTGATGCTATGCTGGAGAGGTTTGTTTCCTGTACTGAATTCGAATCGTATGAGGATTTCGTCGCCAATTTCAACGTCAAAATCCCGGAAAATTTCAACTTCGCCTTTGACGTGGCCGACGAGCTTGCGCTGAGCAAGCCTGATAAAACCGCGCTTATCTGGTGTGACGACAAGGGCAATGAAGCATCTTTCACTTTTGCCATGCTGAAGCGCTTCAGTGACAGGGCAGCCGCTTTTTTCCGCTCTGTTGGAATAAAAAAGGGCGATCCGGTAATGCTGATTCTGAAGAGGCGCTACGAGTTCTGGTTTTGCCTTTTGGGTCTCCACAAACTGGGAGCAATCGGCATACCCGCGACTCACCTGCTGACCACCAAGGACATCGTTTACAGGTGCAATGCCGCCGACATAAAAATGGTTGTCGCCGTTTCGGACCCGGAGGTGCTTGAGCATGTCGAAGAGGCGATGGAAAAGTCTCCCACCCTGAAATACAAGGCGATTGTCGGCGGCGAAAGGACCAGCTGGCTCGACTTCGACCGGGCTATGGAGAATGAAGCCGTGCGGAATTGCGAAAGGCCTGCCGGGGTGGAAGCAACCACAAACAGCGATATCTCGCTCATTTATTTCACTTCCGGAACCACCGGCATGCCCAAGATGGTTCAGCACGATTTTGCCTATCCTTTGGGACATATATTGACAGCCTATTTCTGGCAGAATGTCCAGGACGACGGGATACATTTTACCGTCGCCGACACCGGCTGGGCGAAAGCGGTATGGGGCAAGATCTACGGCCAGTGGATCGGCGGGTCGGCGGTATTCGTTTACGATTACGAGAAATTCTCTCCTGCCAATCTCCTCGAAACGATCTCCCGTTGCGGGGTGACGACATTCTGCGCCCCTCCAACAATCTACAGATTTCTCATCAAGGAAGACTTGACGAAATATGACCTTTCAAGGCTGAAATATGCGGTAATAGCCGGAGAGCCGCTCAACCCGGAGATTTACAACCAGTTCCTCAAGGGAACCGGCATCAGGCTCATGGAGGGGTACGGCCAGACCGAATGCACGCTGGCAATTGCCACCTACCCGTGGATGGAGCCCAAACCGGGGTCCATGGGCAAGCCGTCACCCATGTACGAAATGGATATTATTGATGAAAACAGGAAATCCTGCGAAGTAGGGGAAGAAGGCCAGATTGTCATCAGGACCGGCAAACAGACCCCGGTCGGCATGTTCATGGGATATTACCGGGACGAGAAATTGACGAAAAAAGTCTGGGATGACGGAATCTACTATACCGGTGACATGGCCTGGAGGGATGAGGACGGCTACTACTGGTTCGTCGGCAGGTCCGACGATGTGATCAAGAGTTCCGGATACAGGATCGGTCCTTTCGAAGTGGAAAGCGCGCTCCTTGAACATCCGGCGGTGCTGGAATGCGCCATTACCGGGGTCCCCGACGAAATCAGGGGACAGGTCGTAAAGGCCACCGTCGTCCTGGCAAAGGGTTATTCCCAAGGCAACGAACTCGTCGAGGAACTGCAGGAGCATGTGCGGAAACTGACCGCTCCGTATAAATATCCGAGGATAATAGAATTCGTGACCGAACTGCCCAAGACGATCAGCGGCAAGATACGCAGGGTGGAGATAAGGGATAAGGATAAGAAAAGCTGATAAAATCAGAAAACGTTTATTGTGTTGGCTGTTATACCAATTTGCAATCAAAATATTTAGAAACATGTCATGTCGAACGAAGAGAGACATCTTTGATAAACGTTACAGGATTTCTCGCTGGAGCTCGAAATGACAATGAATTGAATGCAACTTGGAACTAAACAGTGATGTACGTCGGAAAAGAAGAATGAAAAAGGGAACGGACAGAATCCGTTCCCTTTTTTCGCATTACAGGGGGCAACTCCGGTATTAGTAGTCCATGCCGCCCATGCCGCCCATGCCGCCCATGCCGCCGGGAGGCATCATCGGGCCGCCTTCCTTCTTGGGCTTGTCGGCTACCATCGCTTCGGTGGTAAGCATCAGACCGGCGACGGAT
>DASRZQ010000238.1:0-28587 GCA_035686205.1 Geobacteraceae bacterium | reverse complement strand
AATCCAATCCGGTCCCCCTGGTTAAGGACGGTCCAGAAGCCCACTTCCCTGTGGTTCCTGAATACGATCTTCACTGCGTCGAGGGGGATCTCCATCTTTTCCGTCAAATCGTGGACCGTTGATCCCTCGTATAGTTCAAATTGCTTATCCGCCCTGAAACCGCACGATTCTGTCGCCAGGGTCGAAAAGCATCTCACATTGACCTTTATGGTCGGATGGCCCTGCTCGGAATTCGGCCTGCCCTCGTCTTTCAGGAAATGCGACTTGTCGCAGCCGCATGTGGGACAGATCCAGTCTTCGGGAAGCATGGCAAAGGATGTCCCGGCGGAAATTCCCTGGGTCATGTCACCCATTGCCGGGTCATACACATACTGGCACCTGCATTGATACTTCGACATCTCAGTCTCCTTTCCGGTTTTCCGCCGGCAAGGAAGCGGATTGCATCGGCTAGCTCACACCAGGCCTGTATTAAGTAACTATATTTTAACATGATTGTCTCAACCGGAATCCCGATTTTTTGACCTGAAGCATCATCGAAGCCGCAAAGCCAGGAAACCTATCTTCCCTTGTTCCCGCCTGCATCCACCAGCGCGCATACTTCGCACCGAATCGAAATTTCCGATTCTTGTTTCCAACCCCGAGAATTTCCTTTACAAATCGTTTAAGATATAGTTTTTTATCAACTCCCGCGCGTGGGCGCAGGCAGGCAAGTGAAACAATCAGCAAACGCTGGCGCGGACATGCGGCAATTAAATGAAACCAGTTCATCGAAGGGAGACGAGGATCAAGCGCATGGGGCGGGAGTCCGCCATGGCACCTGTATCCTCGGGTAATCATGCAGCTTTCAAAAAAGAATCTTATCATCATTTTACTTGTCATAATCGCGGCCGGGCTTGTTCTAAGGCTGCTGGGACTTGTCTGGGGACATGGCTACTACCAGACCGGCATTTCGGACGACATGGAGGCTTTCCGGTCCGCCCTGAGCTACCTGGAGGGCGACGCGAAGGCGCAGTACCTCGGCCAGCCGCACTTCAACAGCGGCAAGGTCCCCGGCCCGCTGTGGGCGATGCTGTGGTCCCTGCCGCTGCGGTTCGGCGGGTCTCCCGTGACTGTTATCCTGATGATTATCCTGCTCAATGTCGCGACGATCCCGCTGGTATACCTGCTTGCCCGCAGGCTGTTCGGACAATCGTGCGCGCTGTGGACGACGCTGTTTTACGCGGTTTCGCCGTGGCCGGTCTACTTTTCGGTCAGCTGCAACAATCCGTCCGCGATGGCCATGCTGGGGGTCCTGCTGTTCCTGGCGCTGTGGGACGTGTGCAGCACGCCGCGCTCCGCGAATATTTTCTGGGTGTGCGTTTTGCTGGCCGCTTTGCCCCATTTCCACATGGTCGGCGTTTTTTATGTTCCGTTCGTCCTGCTCGTGATCATACTGAGCGGCAGCGGGATAAACCGGAAATGGCTGGCAGCCGGGATTCTCGCCGCGGTCGTCATCTACATTCCATACGTCTTCGGGGAAATGAGCAATCACTGGGAGAACACACGCCAGATCCTGAGCGGAAAGTCGAAGTTTCAGCTCGGCGTAATAAAGGTCCTCACCTCGCAGGTAAACGTGCTTTCCAATGTCGTCAGCAGGTGGACGGGCCATCACCTGGCCGAATACAGGTCGTTCGGGGACACGGCGCTGGACTCTTTCTATGTTCTGACAGGCTTTAACCTAATTTCCGTTTTTTTGGGGATACTTTTCCTGGGAAATTTCATCCGCGATTTCTTCCGCCGGTTCCGGGGCCGGTGGTTCGCCCCAAGGCAGGTATTCAGGTCATCCCCATCACTGTGTTTCACCGGAATACTCCTGTTCGGACCAGTGCTTCTTTTTGTCCTGACGGGCCATGACTTCACGACCAGATATCTTTGTGTCCAGCTCCCGCTCCTGTTCTGCCTGCCTGCCCTTTTCCTGGGAAAAATACCGAGGATGGAAAGGTGGCGCGCCGTTCTGGCCGGAGGTTTGATTCTGACAACGACTTTTAACCTTGCCATAACGCCGGTTTTTTTCCGTTACCAGAAATCTCAGATTGAGCGCGCAGCCCTGTTCGTGCCGACTCTTCCGGGAATGGAAGCCTTGTACCGCGCTTTGCGGGCCGATACGCCGCCCGATGCGCGCATTCTGATACAATGGAAAGATTTCACGGCAAGGACGCAGGGTGATGCGTACGAAACGGCAAAAACCATCGCGAAGTATATATCGATGCGCGACGAACTGTATTTCCTTTCCGGAAAATCCCGGGCGAGCCGGACGTACCTGCTGGAGCCGGCCTGCCTGGCAAACAAATCCAATGTTATCCCTGTATTCCAGTGCAATGGCATCCGCCTGATTTCCGCTGTTTCGGCAAAGGGCTGATTGAATACTATTTAAAGTAAGTGGGAAATGGGTGGGGAGCGCGTTTTCAATCCAGCCGACGCGTCATACCTGTTTCACGATGGGAATGGCCCGGAAAGGGGCCGACTGCGGTTAATCGGTCAATGCGCAGTCAAAGCCGCACCTTAGTGCCCGGAAAGGGGAATTCCTTTTCCGGAAATTTCAAAATCCATATAATTAAAAAATTTGCTTCCACAAATTTTGTGGATATATTTGTTGATAAAATCGGGTTGGACGAAAGATAAAACGGAATTTACTGATTTTCTGGCTTTCTGCACAAAAAATATACAATATTTCACAGAATTTTTACAACCTCCCTGAAATGTCCAGGAAATATCGAGCCGACTCCGGACAGCAAACGCCCATCTTCTGCATTAAGAGCTTGTTCGTAAATAAGCATTCCGGGCTCGCATCCCGTCTCCCGCCTGCCAAAGTTGTACGGCGCGCAGGTCATGCCGTCTTTGACCTGTCCTCAATCGCAAAATCCTCGACGTAGCCCTGCTACGCCTGCGGTTTTGCTCAATCGTCCAGGCCAAATCCAACATAAATCCGGGCGCGATCCTGCGGAACGTTATTTACGAACAAGCTCTAATTTTCTTCGAGCGCCTTTTGAATGGTTTCCGTGACTTCCCTTACTATGAAAGGTTTCAGAATAATTCCCCTGGCGCCTATTTTCGTCGCGAATTTGACGTCCTCATCATAACCCGCCGCGCTGCAGATCAGCACCCTGGCATTCTTGTCGTAGGAGAATATCTCCTTTGTGGCGTCAATGCCGTTTTTGCCCGGCATGTATATGTCCATGACCGTCAAGTCCGGGCGGAGCTGGAGATATTTTTCTACCGCCTCGACCCCGTCCTCGACTTCCAGAATAGACGTATATCCCTCATCCTCAAGAATATCGCGGAGCAGTTTCCGGAAAAACAGTTCATCATCGACTATCATGATTGTTTTATTTAAACGCGATACATTTTTCGCCAATTTCATCCCCCCTTTTTAGGAGATAGTTTAACCATGTTTTTTGCAAGACTTATTCCATCACGGAACTTCACATGGATCTGATAACTGCTTTAAACGCGTCTCCTGCATACTTTCCAAGGATTTCGTTGAAATTCCCGACCAGCTTGTCATACGGATATGACAGGAAGGACGCATGTTTCCGGCTGCTGACATACTCAATAAAGCCGACAAGCAGACACGATTCGATTATCAATTTCATGCAGTTCGTGAGATACGAGGCGTCTCTCTGGTCCCGCGACTCGAATAACGCTTTGTCGTGATACGCCCGGGCCGTATCAATCATCTCACTCATGCCTGTTTCCGACAATATTATGCCTTCGACATTTCCTTCTATTTGAGCTTTATCCAGACCTTTTTTGATAACGTTATGCTTGAAATAAGTAAAAATGATGCTTTTCAAAACCTCAACTTTTCTTATATGATATCCCAGACAGAAAGACAGCTTGTTGAAGCACTCTTCCTCATTGTCAGACTCTTTTCTTCCATGCAAAACCGGCCTCAAATTGATGTTTATTGAATTTACAATTTCCTGCTGATCTAAAATACTCGAAAAAATTTCTTCTATGACTTTTTTCATTACATCTCCGTGAATTGCGGCTTCAATTTTCCGCGACAGTTTATGTTGGAAGTCGTGAGGTTGTCAACGTTTTATCCTTTGCTGCTCCCCGTCGGGCAGCTTCCAACAAACCGGTCCCGGACATGGAGATGCAATTAATTATCAGGTTTCGGGTTCCTTCAGGACGGCCAGCAAACGGACCCGGAACCGGAACGGCATTCACTTCACCGTGATTATTGGTGATTTCTCCCGGTTGAGGTAAAATAAAGTAAGAACCTTTAACATGCAAGCTATCAGAATGAGAGAGACCGATTTGGGAAGGCATAGACGAAATTTATCCCTGGAGTCAGGATTCCGGACGACGGGTTGAAGGTGATCACCTTCCCGGAACAGCCGGGAGAAAAGGAGTGAATGGATATGAAATGCTTGCGAAGCCTGTTTTCATTTCTGGCGCTGCTGACCCTGGGCGGATGCGTAACCATGCCGACCGGCCCCAGCGTGATGGTTCTGCCCGGCTCCGGAAAGTCCTTTGAGCAGTTCCAGGCCGACGACGCGGTCTGCAGGCAGTGGGCGGCGGGACAGATAGGGATGGCGCCACAGGCGATTGCTAATCAGAATACCGCCACCGGCGCCGTCGCAGGCACGGCCATGGGCGCGGGGCTGGGTGCGGCAATCGGCGCCGCGTCGGGAGGCGCAGGTTATGGTGCGGCAATCGGCGCCGCAAGCGGACTGCTTTTCGGAACCGCGGCGGGAGCGAGCTCCGGCCAGGCATCCGGCTGGGAGGCCCAGCGCCGCTACGATATCGCCTATCAGCAGTGCATGTACGCCAAGGGGAACCAGATTCCCGGATATTCGCGTTCCGGCTCGCCGCCTCCCCCGTACTGACTTTAACCCGTGGCGCGGGCCGCACGGCTGCCGCGGAATATGCGCGGTCCGCGGATATGCAAGCATGAACAGCTTCACGGAATGACTTGCGAACGGTCTTTCACGCACGGTGCTTCATACCGGCATATCTGACCAGCAACTGCCGAAGCCCCTCCGGCGGCAGTTCGAAGCCGCAGGCCCATCCAGGGTTCAGGGCAAACCCCGCATTCGCGTAAGCCCCCGACAGAAACCAGTATGTGTCGACCACAACGGCATAGCCATACTCCGGGTACCTGGTAAAGGCCTTTTCGGCGCGCTCCACGCTGGTAAAGGCGGCAATCGCGTCAAATCTCATGCGGGAGGTAATCGCCAGCGGATTGAAATGCATGTCGGGGCCAGAAATGTCCACATCTCTGTCGGCGAGTATTACCACCTGCGAATCAAGCAATAACTCCAGAAATTCGGTTATATTAATTTCCTTTTTGTATACCGCGACCAGCTTCTCTTCAAGAAGGTTGTTCGGCTTGAATTCAGTCATAATCAACAAAGCTTCCTTTCGATTCGGTTTCGGCGGGACTTCCCTTCTCTGACTGCAGATTGCGATTCAGATTCGATCCCTGCTCGCCGGAAGTCCGGACATGCACGTCCAGCGAGGCATTGACCCGGGTTAAGACAGGAAAACCGGCAGGGTTTACTACGGCTTCGCTAAGCCGCCAAAATGCATTCCCGCTTTTCGACACTCTTCCGATATTTAAATTATACATCACGATCCTTTCAATGCGGCAATGCCACAAAAACCGGTCAAGGGAAATAGAGGTTTCCGAAACTTGAATTTTCCAGATCAGAGTGCAGCAGTGGAACCTTAAACATAGTTGTTCCGCACCCGAGAATTTATCTTTTTTTATGATAATATTTTGTTAAGTCATATCAAATTTAACGGTTTCCCTTTTTCCGCTGCCGCTTGGGGATGATTGTACTGCTCACGCATATCAACCGGAACCGGTATATTTTCCAGGCATGCAAGCAGGGGGAAGATTTGGATTCAGATATGGATAACCGTACGAGCGAACTGCAAAAGATCAATGAGCGGCTGCGGCATGAACTGGCCAGGCGAAGACAGGCGGAAGAGGCGCTGGAAGCCGAACGCTGCCGGTTTAAAGAAGTCCTGGAACTTCTGCCGGCTTACGTGGTGCTTTTGACTCCGGATTATCATGTCCCGTTTGCAAACCGTTTCTTCCGGGAGCGTTTCGGCGAGTCGCACGGCAGGCGATGTTTCGAGTATCTGTTCGATCTGAGCGAGCCGTGTGAGAACTGCGAAACGTTCAAGGTCCTGAAAACCAACGCGCCTCATCATTGGGAATGGACCGGACCTGACTGCCGGAATTATGACATCTTCGATTTCCCTTTCTCCGACTCCGACGGTTCTCCGATGATCATGGAGATAGGGATCGACTTGACCGATTACAAACGCGCCGAAGAAGAAGTCCGCCGGGCGAACGTCTATAACCGGAGCCTGATCGAGGCCAGCCCGGACCCCCTCGTTACCATAGGCTCCGACGGCGGGATTACCGATGTAAATGGAGCCACCGAATCGGCCACCGGGTTTGACCGTGATGAGCTGATCGGAACCGATTTTTCCGATTATTTCACGGAGCCCGGCAAGGCGCGGGCCGGGTATCAGCAGGTTTTCAGGGACGGCATTGTACGCGACTATCCCCTGGAGATCCTGAATCGGGACGGACATGTGACCCACGTTCTTTACAACGCTTCGGTTTTCAGGAATGAAAGCGGCGAGGTCGCCGGCGTTTTCGCCGCAGCCCGGGACATCACCGCACGCAAACTGGCCGAAGCCCGGATAGTCAGGCAAAATACGATCCTTAACGCCATCAACCAGGTTTTCAGGGAGGCATTCTGCTGCGAAACCGAAGAAATGCTGGGCCGGAAGTGCCTGGCCATCGCTGAGGCATTAACCGGCAGCGAATTCGGCTTTATCATCAGAATTAATCCGGCGGGTCGCGCCGACGCGATCGCCTTGAGCGATCCGGGCTGGGAAGCTTGCAGGATGCCGGAAAACAATGCCGTCCTTCTGCTCAGGGACATGGAAGTCCGTGGAATCTGGTCCGGCGTCTTCCGCCATGGTCGCTCTATCATAACAAACGATCCGCCGGCTCACCCCGACTGGATCGGCATTCCGGAGGGTCACCCCGCGGTGACCTGTTTTCTGGGTGTCCCGATGGAACAGGCGGGGAGCACCATCGCATTGATAGGCCTGGCAAACAAACCCGGCGGCTATGGCGATTCCGACAGGGAAGCAGTGGAGTTGCTCGCCGTGGCAATCGTCGAGTCCCTGATGCGCAAACGGGCGGAAGACGAAATCCGCAAATTGAACACCGAACTGGAACAGAGAGTCGCCGAGCGCACCAACCAGCTTGAAGCAAGCAACAAGGAGCTCGAAGCGTTCGCCTATTCCGTTTCCCACGATCTGCGCGCGCCCTTGAGAAGCATAGACGGCTTCAGCCTTGCCCTTCTGGAGGACTTTGCCGGAGAGTTGGACGACCAGGGAAAGGATTACCTTCGCCGGGTACGTTATGCAAGCCAGCGAATGTCGGTCCTTATCGACGACATGCTTAGGCTTTCATGGATCGCCAGGACCGAAATGAAGCCGGAGGAAGTCGATCTCTGCGCCATGGCGTACGCCATCTCCCGCCAGTTGAGCGAAAGCTCGCCCGACAGGAGTGTCGATTTCAGCGTCACGGATGATCTGAAGGTGATGGGAGATCCGCGGCTTCTGCACGTAGCAATGGAAAACCTTCTGGGCAATGCATGGAAATTCACGAGCAAGCACGAAACGGCAAAGATCGAGGTCGGCATGGATTCGAAGGACGGCGAAACCGTTTATTTCGTCAGGGACAACGGCGCCGGCTTCGATATGGCCTATGTCGACAAGCTTTTCTCACCTTTCCAGCGCCTTCACTCGGAACAGGACTATCCGGGAACTGGAATAGGCCTCTCCATCGTCCAGCGGATAATCCAGCGGCATGGAGGCAAAGCCTGGGCAGAGGGGGAACCCGGCAGGGGGGCGACATTTTATTTCACGCTCGGCGGCTGATAAAGCCCGGAGCCGACAGGAGACAAACCATGGGCGACAACAGATGGATAATGCTGGTGGAAGACAATGCCGACGACGAAGAGCTGACCATTCGTGCTTTCAGGAAGAACAACATAATGAACGAGATCATAGTTGCGCGGGACGGCGCGGAGGCTCTCGATTTCCTGCACGCGACGGGCGTCCATGCGTGTCGCGACCCAAGGAATCTGCCGACCATCATTCTTCTCGACCTGAAGCTCCCCAAGGTGGACGGAATAGAGGTGCTGCGCCGTCTGCGGGCCGATGACCGGACGAAACTGGTCCCGGTGGTCATACTCACCTCGTCCAACGAAGACCGGGATATCGTCGACGGATACACGTCCGGCTGCAACAGCTATATCCGCAAGCCGGTGGATTTTCACAGTTTCAGCGACGCCGTAAAGACTCTCGGATTGTACTGGCTCCTCCTGAACGAACCGGCCTCAAAGCAGGAGCTTCAACAACGCCATCCCCCCTGATCGTGCCGGACGGGTTTCGCCGCTGACTCTCCCGACACGTGCCTGGAGTTTGTTCGTAAATAACATTCCGAAGGATCTCGGCCGTTGTTTTCAGTATCACCTGGAAAACATAGGAGTCAAGATATGAAGATCCTGATAGTCGACGACAACCCTACGGAAAGAAAACTTCTCCGCCGCATTCTGGAAAAACAGGATTGCGAGGTCCTTGAAGCCGCGGACGGCGAAGAGGGCATCCAAATGGCCGGGGCCCACCGGCCCGACCTGATTATTTCCGATGCATTGATGCCGAAAATGGACGGATTCAATTTCCTGAGAATCCTCAGGAAAGACCCTGAACTGCAGAAAATTCCCTTCGTTTTCTATTCGGCGGTCTATACCGGCCTCAAGGACGAAGACCTGGCGGTCTCCCTCGGAGCATCCGCCTTCATCGTCAAGCCGAAGGAGCCGGCGGAGTTCTGGGACGAGATATGCGCCATCATGGAGACGGGGAAGCATCACGAAAGGATGTTCACTCCGGTCCCCATCGATTCCGAAGAGGATTACCTGAAACGATATTCCGACGTGCTGACATCCAAGATCGGGGAAAAGCTCATGGAACTGGAACTGGCGAATGCCGAAATCCGGGAAAAGGCCAAGAACTTCCTCGACCTGTTCAACAGCATCCGCGACGTTATCATGGTGATCCAGTTCAACGGCACCATCGATGACGTCAATTCTCCGGCCCTGCGGGAAACATTCGGTTATGATCGGGAAGAAGTGGTCGGCAAAAATTTTGTCATGCTCTATGCCCATGAAGAAGTCGCCGAAACGATAAAATATTTCGACCTGTCCACGGGCGCGGACGGCAAGATAATACGGGAGACCAGGTTCAGGAAAAAGAACGGCGAAATCTTCTGCGGCGAGATATGCGTCATGAAAAGGCTCGACGATAAAGGTTGCCCCACTGCCGACATAGTCATGATCAGGGACATAAACGAGCGGAAACGGGCGGAAATCGCCCTGCGCGAAAGCGAGCAGAGACGCATCTACCTGCAGACCGAACTGGCCCTGGCGGCCGAAATCCAGGCGAAGCTCCTTCCCCGCTACTTCCCCAAAATACCGGGTTTCGAGGTCGTCGCCCGCTGCCTGCCCGCCCGGCAAGTGGGGGGAGATTTCTACGACTGGCAGGAAGTGGCGCCCGGCGTTGTAACCCTTACACTCGGCGACGTCATGGGCAACGGCATGGCCGCGGCCATGCTCATGGCGACGGTAAGGGCCACCATCCGCGCCGAAACCCAGGAGAACAGGCCGGCCAAGGCATTGCAGATGGCCGCAAGGGCGCTCAAAAGCGACCTGGAAAATTCCGAAAGCTTTGTCACCCTGTTTCACGCAAGGCTGGACGCCTCCACGCGAAAGCTCACCTACGTGGACTGCGGCCATGGGCTTGTATTCCTGAGGCGGGCGGATGGAAGCGTCGAAGAGCTCCGTGTCAGGGGCCTTCCTCTCGGAATATGCGTCGATGAAACTTACCGGGAAGGGGTCGTGGCATTCAACAGGGGAGACACTCTTGTCCTGTATAGCGACGGGCTGTTCGAAGCGCTCCAGGACCTGGCGCTGAACAACATGGCCCTGGCGGGCCGGCTGGACTGTTCGGGCGACCCGATGGAAATGATGAACCGCCTGTCGACCATCGCGGAGTTGAAATGTCCCACGTCCGACGACCTGACCATGCTGCTTCTGCACTGCACCGATGAAATCCAGCCCGAGGCGGGCGTTGATCCCTGACGCGTTTTTCCTGATACCGCCCGGCGCTACTACCTATGGAAACCGGCACTGAAAGGACGCAATTGAAAAAGGAACTTAATATTCTTCTCATCGAGGACTCCGAGGACGATGCGCTCCTCCTGCTCCGTGAACTGCGAAAACAGGGCTACGACCCCCGGATCGAAAGGGTCGAAACCGTCGGCAGGATGGAATCGGCAATCCGCGAACGTGAATGGGACATCGTCATATCCGATTATGTAATGCCGGCGTTCAGCGGTCTTGACGCCTTGAGGACGCTGAAGTGCAGCGGCCTCGACCTGCCGTTCATCATCGTCTCCGGGCAGATCGGAGAGGAAACGGCCGTGGATCTCATGAAGGCCGGCGCCCACGACTACATCCTGAAGGGAAACCTGGCGCGACTCGCCCCGGCCATAGAACGGGAAATGCACGAAGCCGAGGTCCGGCGGAAAAAGAAAGAGGCGGAGGATACGCTCCGCAAACTTAACGATGAGCTGGAAAAGCGGGTGAAAGAGAGGACCGTCGAGCTTGAAGAGAAAAACGCCGAGCTGGAACGGATGAACAAGTTGTTTGTCGGGCGCGAGATTCGCATGGTCGAGTTGAAGGAAGATGTACAGCGACTGGAAAAGGAAATCGAGAGCCTGAGAAAGGAATAAATATTCCCTGAATTCGCCATGGTTTTATCTGAGTTATACTAATCTCCCGCAACAAATATTCATCCCCCTTCAAGGGGGGAGGCCAGGAGGGGGATGGGATGCTTTGATGCCGAAATACCCATCCCCACCCCAGACCCTTGAAGGGGAGGGAGTTTTTGATGGAAGCAGGAGATTGATTCCAATCAGATGATTTTATGAGTATATTCAATAAAAAATATCCGGTTGGCAACGGATTTCATCACTTGTGGCCCGATGCCCTTTTGACCGGGGTCTTCATTCTGTCGGCTCTGCCGTTGCTGGTCGTGAAGCTGTTTCCCGCTCCATTCTATCGCGTGATGGACTCGATGCCCTTCCTGGTTTTCCACAATTGCTCGGAATTCTTCAGCGTCATGGTATCGCTCTCCATATTCGGGGTAGCATGGTTCACTTACGGACAGTCAGGAGACCGGCACGCGCTTTTTCTAGGCTCGGCATTCCTGGCAATCGGCCTGATGGACTTCATGCATGCACTTGCATATTCGGGCATGCCCGATTTTATCACTCCCAACTCGCCGAGCAAGAGCTCCCAGTTCTGGGTGGCGGCGAGGCTCTTCACTGCCGCCTCTTTCCTCGGCAGCGCCTTCGTAACCCCGGGCAACAGGACCAGGTGGCTGTCGAAGCCGTTTCTCATCACCGCGGCTCTCGCCGTCTCTGTTGTCGTCCTGATCCTCATCATCTTTTTCCCGGAACTGGTCCCCACTACCTTCGAAACAGACAAGGGTCTGACACCGTTCAAGAAGACAAGCGAGTACGTCGTCATTTTTCTGCTTGTCCTCGCCTTCACGGCATACCGCGGGCAGTTGTCGAAAACCGGAGACAGACTGCTAATCTACTACCTTGCCGCTTTTATTCTCTGCATCTTCAGCGAACTTGTCTTTGCCGTCTACAAAAGTGTTTACGACACCTTCAACATACTCGGCCATATTTACAAGGTATTGGCCTTTTACCTGATTTACAGGGGCGTATTCGTCGCATCGGTGAAAAACCCTTACCTCAAGCTCCTGGAGACGGAAGAGAAGCTCGGGCGGGACATCGCCGAACGGCTTCGGACAGAAAAGGAACTGGTCAAGGCAAAAGAAGAGTGGGAGCGGACGTTCGACGCCATCACCGACCCGGTCATGCTCCTCGATACCTCCCAGCGGATTTCGAGGGTGAACCTGGCCATGGCCGACAAACTGGCCATGAAACCGGCCGAGGCCGTGGGCCTGACATGCTACGGCATCGTTCACAAAACCGATGGACCGCCTGCGTATTGTCCTTTCAGACAGATGCTGGAGGACGGCCTGCCCCATTCGGTTGAAATGCGCGAACCGCTCCTCGGCGGATTCTTCATTACCGGCGCATCCCCCCTCTACGACTGCGAGGGAAAACTTACCGGCGGCATTCATTACCTGAAGGACATCACCGAGCGCAGGCTTATGGAAGAAGAACTCGCCGGCCACCGCGACCACCTCGAAGAGCTTGTCAGGCAGCGGACAACGCAGCTGCGGGAGAAAGGCATCGAGCTGGAAAAGAGCCGGGTTGCACTGGTGAATCTGGTGGAAGACCTGAACAAAAAGACCGAAGAGCTGGAGCAGGCAAACCTGAAGCTGAAGGAGATAGACCGCCTCAAGTCCATGTTCATCGCCTCCATGAGCCATGAGCTGCGCACGCCGCTGAACTCAATAATCGGCTTTTCCAGCATTCTCCACGATGAATGGATCGGCGTGGTCAATGCCGAACAGAAGGAAAACCTGGCAATAATACTGAACTCGGGCAGGCATCTCCTCAACCTTATCAATGACGTCATCGACGTGTCGAAGATAGAGGCGGGAAAGATTGAACCGCTTGTCGAAGAATTCGAACTTTCCGAACTGATATTCGAAGCCGCCGGTCTCGTCAGGAAAGAGGCAGAGGCGAAAGGGCTCGGGTTGCGGGTCAAATCGGTAAATCTGCGGCTCAAAACTGACAGGAGGAGGCTCCTGCAGTGCCTGCTCAATCTGTTAAGCAATGCGGCCAAATTCACCGACAGCGGGGGCCTGTCCATCGAGGCGCATGCAGCCGGAGAGAACATGGTGGACATTTCCGTAGCCGATACCGGTATCGGCATCAGGGAAGAAGAGCGGGGCAAGCTGTTCCAGCCCTTTGTCCGCCTTGTCTCCCCGGAAAGCGCCAATGCCCCGGGCACGGGCCTCGGGCTCTACCTGACCAGGAAGCTGGCCGTCGAGATACTGAAAGGAGATCTGTCAATGACCAGTGAATTCGGCAAGGGAAGCCGGTTTACCCTGAAAATACCGGCTGCGCTGCCATGAACAAGGTGCTTGTTATCGAGGACAACCGCGACAACATTCGGCTGATTACCTATGCTCTCAGGCGCGGCGGCTACGAAGTGGTCTCCGCCGGAAGCGGCGAGGAAGGGGTCGAGATGGCCGTCAGGGAGAAACCCTGCTTTATCCTGGTGGACATAAATTTGCCGGGCATAGACGGGATTGAAACCATGAGGCGCATCCGGCGTTCCGAAGCCGACGGACGGGTGCCCATCATCGCCATCACGTCCCACGCCATGTGCGGAGACAGGGAAAGGATACTCCAGGCAGGCTGCAACGCGTATTTCGAAAAGCCGATCGACCCTCTGACCATCATCGAAAAAATTCACGATGCGATCGGCAGGCGGAACTGATAATCCCGATGGAATCCCAACCCCGCTTCATGCCAAAATGCAGACAATGAATTGTCATTTCGAGCCGGGCGGGAAATCTTGAACCTGAGTACGTGTTTTCATAAATACGATGTCATCTCGACCAAAGGGAGAGATCTTAATGCATGCGGCCAAGCCGGCAAGATTTCTCTCTTTGTTCGAAATGACAAACTTTGTATTTTTTGAATTGCAACCTGATATCAGACGGAAATCAAGCGGGCGGAGGTTTAGATGAAAATACTGATAGCCGACGACAATGCCGACGACAGGAAACTCATGCGCTACAATCTGGAGAAGCACGGCTGTCAGGCGATTATTGAGGCCAGCGACGGCGGCGAAGGCCTGGAGCTGGCGAAGAGCGACAGGCCGGACCTGATAATATCCGACGCGATGATGCCGGGAATGGACGGCTTCCAGTTCCTCCGCTCGGTCAAATCCGACGAAAAGCTCCGGTCAATACCGTTCATCTTTTATTCCGCGGTCTACACCGGAGAGAAGGAAGAAGAACTGGCCCTGTCCCTCGGCGCGCGGGCATTTCTCGTCAAGCCTCTGGAGCCTGATAAAATCTGGGACGCCGTATCGGCCGTACTGGACGGGCGGGAGATCGACCGGGAAAAACATTTTGAAGCCGGACACCCGGAGGAAAAAGAAAAGTTCATCAGCAAATACGGCGAAGTCGTTACATTAAAACTGCAGGAAAAGATACAGGAGCTTGAAGAGACCCTCCGGCAGCGCGAAAAGGCGGAGGAGGCGCTGAGGGAAAGCGAGGCCCGCTTCCGGTGTCTCCTCGAATCGGTAACGGATTACATCTACACGGTAAATGTCACGGACGGACTGCCGGTCGCATCCTCCCACGGGGCCGGCTGCAGGGCGGTTACGGGCTACGCCGCCGAGGAGTTTGCCGAAGACCCGATGCTGTGGTACCGGATGGTCCATGAAGAAGACCGGGCGGCCGTTCTGGAGCAGGCCAGGAGGGTGCTTTCAGGGGTTGCCATGCCGCTTGAGCACCGCATCATCCACAATGACGGCAGTATCCGCTGGGTCAGAAATACTCCTGTACCGCGCAGTGACCCTCAGGGCGGGATTGTTGCCTATGACGGGCTGATATCAGACATCACGGAGCGGAAGGAACTGGAAAACCGGCTCAACCACGCCCAGAAAATGGAAGCTCTCGGGACGCTGGTGGGAGGAATTGCCCACGACTTCAACAACATCCTCATGGTCATCATCGGTTACGGGAAACTGCTGCAGAACGGAATGAAGGAGGATGAACCGGCGGCCCGCTACATCGCCGAGACGCTCGTCGCGGCGGACCGGGCCGTCAATCTCACCCGGTCGCTCCTCGCGTTCGGCAGAAAGCAGGAGATCGCGGCGCGGGCCGTTAACCTGAACGAGATCGTCAGGGGCGTGGAGAAAATGCTCATGAGGCTCATGAGGGAAGATATCGAGCTGAAGGTGTCGCTCTCGGAAGAGGACCTGGTAATAATGGGCGACAGGCCGCAGATCGAACAGGTCCTGATCAACCTCGCCATCAACGCCCAGGACGCCATGCCCTCGGGGGGGGCCATAACCGTCAGCAGCGCGTCGATCAGGATCGACAGGCCGAACGGTGACGCCAGGGGTTACGTGGAACCGGGAACGTACGCCCTGCTTGAGTTCACCGACAACGGCGCGGGCATGAATGAACAGACGCTCCGGAGGATATTCGAACCTTTCTTTACCACCAAGGAAACCGGAAAAGGGACCGGCCTGGGTCTCTCCGTATGCCACGGGATAATCATGCAGCACAACGGCTACGTCGACTGCCGGAGTACTCCCGGAAAGGGCACGACATTCAGGATCCTCCTGCCGCTGATCACGGCCGGGACTGAAAAGGAACATTCGGCTCCGTCGTTGCCGGCTCCACGAGGTTCTGAGTTGATACTCCTGGCGGAAGACGATCATCAGCTGAGATCACTGTTGCGGGAACTTCTGGCCAAACACGGCTACAAAGTGATCGAGTCGGCGGACGGGCAGGACGCCGTCGCCAAATTCAGGGAGCACGGCGAAAAAATCGGGCTGGTCATAATTGACGGGATCATGCCCAAAATGAACGGAAGAGAAACCTACCTGGAGATCAGGCGCATAAACCCCGCCATCAAGGCCATCTTCGCCAGCGGTTACACCGAAGTCTTCCTCAAGGAGGACGAGATCGGGGACGGGAGAATAGAATTCCTGCCCAAACCCGTCATACCGGGCAAGCTTCTGCAATGCGTCAGGAAGCTGCTGGACGAAGTCCCGCCGTGCCCGGCGTCGCAAACGTGAACGATCGAAACTCCGCGCCTTGAATCCCGGCCGCCAGGTGTGATACGCTAGTGCCTTGTAACTCTTGAATCAGCGGTACAATTAATCCCCGCCCCCCATGCGGGGGAGGGTCAGGGTGGGGGTGAAGTTGCCACGTAGTCCCAAAGTTGCAGCTTCACCCACCCCCTAGCCCCTTCCCGTCAAGGGAGGGGGAATTTTCAGAAATAAAAGGTGTTACACGGTACTAGTTACGGCATGACATCTGTTGCCATTCGGGAATCCGTAACATGAGGGAAGGCAATGACTGACGGCGAACTTTTTGACGAGCTGGACTATGACGGCGACGGTTTGCTGTCCAGGGAGGAACTCCGGCAGGTTGCCGTCCTGTTCGGCTGGCACTGGCCGCAGGCGCAGGTGTACGCGCTCCTGGATTACCTGACCATACGCGCCCCACTCGACAGGGACTCTTTCATCGCGTGCATGGCCCGGATTAGCGCAGACCCTGACGGCGTCTACGGACAGGCGCTGCGGGAGGGTCCACTTGCAGCGGAGCTGTCTCCTTCAGATGGCCCGCGCGTGTTACGTCCGGCGGATAACGGAGCCGGAAAAGGAGCGCGGATCCGGCCGGGCGGGGAATCCGCTCAAGGCGCCGCGCTGGGAGAACGCACCGCCGGACGGCTGGAAGATATCCTGGAAGATCACGCTGCCCAACGGTATGCGGCCGCCATCGGGGAATTGGGCGTACCCCGGCTCGTGGTCCGGACGGACGAGGCTGCGCTGCTGATTATCGACCCCCAGCGTTCATTCACCTCGGGGGAATGGATGCGGTCCCTCGGACCGGGCGGAGAGACGGAGGTGTCGCCGATCCGGCGGGCATTTGACAACTGCGCACGCTTGCTCCGCGACGTCTATCACCGGACGGAAGTCATGTTTACCAGGTGCCCTTTCCCGCCGGAAAGCTACGGCTGGGACGAACGGCTGGAAGGCATCATCGACCCCTGGCAGCTCTATTTCATAAAGCCGGGCAACAATGTGCTCACTCCGGACGCCAACGGTTGCCGGGAATGGGTAGAAGCCCTTATCAGGAGCGGGACAAAGGTCCTGGTCATGGGCGGATGCACGCTCAACAGCTGCATACGGGTGTCCGCGCGGGAAACGCGGCTGCGTTTCCGGGACGACGGGCTTTCGGTGGTCGCCGACCTCAGCCTTTGCGGAGCCCGGACCTCCAATTATGCGGACTCTTCTCTTTTCGAGGGGATATCCCCCGTGGAATCCGCCATGCGTGAAATGTCTTCCGCCGGGATAGTAATCGCGGAACGCGTGGCATGGCTGTGACGCGGGTTTCCGCGCGATCAGGCCCCGGCATTCCCGCCTCTGCAAGGCATTCTGGAATTCAGTCAGGATTTAAGTTCCCCGGCGGATCGTTGCCTCCGGGGCCATAATGAATTGACTGATCTCCCCTCCATGGTATAGTTCAATCAAAACCATACCAAACCCGGACCCGGACGGCAGTTCATGAAAAACCTCTTCTGCCCCTTGAAATTTCCAGGAATTGTTATATCGTTGATGTGCCGCGTTTCCGAACTGGATTCGCAATTTTTCCAAGATCGCCGCTCCGCGTGGCGGGAATTTCCATAAGGAAGACTACCTGTTTAAGGAGGAAAAGAAAATGGCAAGAATTGGCGAAATTTACGGAACCGATGACTGGAAAAAGGAAAAACATGTGCCTGTAATCGAGGTTGTATCCGGGGGAATAACCGCGGATGAAATGTTTGCGGTAAAGGTATCTCTCGGCAAGGAGATCGCCCATCCCAATACCACCGCCCACCACATCCGGTGGATCCAGCTCTATTTCAAGCCGGAAGGCGACAAATTCGCCTATCAGGTCGGCAATTACGAGTTCGCGGCCCACGGAGAATCGGTGGAAGGCCCCGACACGGGACCGGTACACACCAATCACACCGTAATAACCGAAATGAAGATCAAAAAGCCGGGGGTTCTCTACGCAACGGCCTTATGCAATATCCACGGCCTGTGGGAAAATTCCCTGGAGGTCGGTTTCAAGTAAGCAAAAACGGCTGCGTACCGAGGGATGACCGGGAACCGGATCCCCGTACCGTTCTTCAGCAGGCTGCCTTTTTCGCCTTGGCCCTGATCAATGCCAGGACGCAATTAATGTAGCCTATGTGCGTCAATGCCTGGGGGAAATTTCCCAGCGACTCTTTCCAGACGGGATCATACTGTTCGGCAAAGAGGCCCAGGCAATTGGCGCATTTTTCCGTGCGCAGGAGCAGCAGTTCGGCATCATACAACATTCCCCGGGCGATGAGATACTGGACGTACCAGAAGGTGCATGCCAGGAAAGCCCCTTCCCTGCCGGCAAGAGCGTCATCGGACCTGTAGCGGTAGAACAGGCCGTCCACGGACAATTCCCGGCTTAACGCCTCGGCCGTGGCGACAACGCGCGGATCGTCAAAGGGGAGAAACCCATAGGCGGGGATAAGAAGGGCGCTTGCATCCAGTTCGTCCGTGCCGTAGTGCTGAACGAAGGAGCGTTTCCCGTTGTTCCAGCCTTTTTCCAGTACGTTCTTCCTTATCGAATCACGTACGCTCTCCCATTTTTCCCTGTCCGCCGGGAAGCCGTGACGGCGGGCGATTGCCAGTCCCCGATCCAGCGCCACCCAGCACATTACCTTGGAATAAACGAATTGAAACGGGCCTCCGCGAACCTCCCAAATGCCGGAATCCCCGGCCGTCCAGCAATCAGCGACAGTGTCGCAGATTTCGCGCAGATAAGGCCACAGTACATACCTTATTTCTCCGGCGTAATCGGATAAGCGCATTGCCACATCCATGAATTCGCCGAATATGTCGAGCTGCATTTGCCCGGCCGCGGCATTGCCGATCCTTACAGGACGCGATCCCTTGTAGCCGTTCAGGTGCGGCAGGACGGTTTCGGTCACGTCGGTCTCGCCCCGCAGGCCGTAAAGGACCTGCAGCCTCCGGCCGCCGCCGATGATCCCTTCGATCCAGCGAAAATAATCCTCCATTTCCGACAAATGCCCCAGGTTGTTGAGGGCCTCCACGGTCATGGAGGAATCCCTGACCCAGCTGAAACGGTAATCCCAGTTCCGATCGCCGCCGATTACTTCGGGAAGTGAGGTGGTAGCGGCCGCGGCAACGGCCCCGCTGGGCTTGAAAATCAACAGCTTCAGCACCAGTGCCGATCTGTCTATCATCCACCGGAAAGGACCCGGGTCAATTTCGATTCCGGTCTCGTTCGTTGCCAGCCATTCGCGCCAATAGCGCCCCGCAGACTCCAGCAGGCGTCGGGCCTTGTCCGGATCTAGGTCATACGGGCCGTGCAGCCCGTAATACAGATGAAGCCAGACCCTTTCTCCCCCGGCTAGGCGCCACCTTCCTTCCACCCGGTCTCCGTTGATTTCAAGCCCGGTACGGGAAGAACACAGGACCGCCCGCTGGTTCCCGCCGCTGGCGACAAATGCCGCCCCAGCCTTTTCCACGCGGGTCTCGCTCCGGGCATAGTCGAAGCGCGGCGCGAACAGAAGCCGGACATCCGGCTCCCCTTCAACGGCCTCTATTAACCGGTACAGTTCGTGGCGTTCCGGTTGCGCTTCACGCTCCGTTCCGCGGCTCACCGGCATGAAATCGGTCAGCTTCACATTCCCAGACGAGGCGCGGAATGTCGTCACAAGGACGTTGGTGCCCGAGATATATGAGGATGTCGAGTCCCATTCCCCCTCGGGGCAGACCCTAAAGCAGCCCCCCTTGCGATCGTCGAGCAACGCCGCGAAAATGCTCGAAGAATCCAGGTGCGGCAGGCACATCCAGTCGATGGAACCGTCGCGTCCGACCAGCGCAATGGTGTGAAAATTGCCGATGATGCCGTAGTCGCCGATCTTTTTGTACATGGCATGTTCCTGAGTGAATCTGGATTTTAATAACCACCGGGCTCCGGTTTTGCCTGATCGCCAAAATCCGGGAGGCAAGTTGAACCGGAGTAAAACTATTTAAATAATCCGCAACATTCTCAAACCTGATAATAACCAATCTTCAGCACCATACTTCTCCCCCTCCTGATTCAGGGAGGGAGGATTTAGGAATTGCGGAAGATTAGTATTAATCAGTTTCTCAAATATACACTTTAAAAGAAGTATACCATCGAATGCCAACGTCAAACTTCCGTAAGGGCATTCAGGAGGCGGAACAAACATTTTTCCCTGATATCTCGTTCACCTGGAACCCCATCAGGACCGGCAAAGGACGGCAAGTTCCGGGGTCGGGATTTGCAACGCGAAGACTGTGTAGTACACTTAAATACATCCTCGCGGAAAGAACATGCCATGAACGACTTTATTGTTAGAGACTGCTCACTTCTGACCAGGATGAGCGGTATCCGGGAAGCCGCGAATCTGCGGGAGTTGCGCGAAAGGATAGCTGCATGCGGAGAGAACGTGCTCTACCATCATTTCTGCGAAACCCTGCTGCGCCCCTCCTTCGATTACCCGGACTACCACAATGACTTCGCCGTGTGGGCCAAGCTCTATCTGGACGACCGGGTTCTTGCGGAACGCCTGGGAATCCTCGATCCATACTCCGCCGGATCGCTGGAAGACCTCAGGGGGACGATACTGGACATACTGGATGAGCGGCTGAGCGAATTGCCGATGAATCCGGCGGTATCGAAAGGGAATGAATTTTTTTTCCTGGAGGCCACGACCGTCGTATTCGAGACCGGCGATACCATCCAGGATCCTTCGCAGCTCCCCGCTAAAATCGCCAACATGACAAACGGCAGCATTTTTTATCACTTCATCGACGCCCGCAGAAGGACGCCGGACCGGCTTGACGATTTCTCCGAGTGGCTTTTCCAGTTTGGAAATGATGGAGCGGGGTATGCAGGCGCGTTGAGTTCCATCGACTTCAGCTTTCTCACCCTCAGTGAAATGAGAAAGGTCCTCGTCGAATGTCTTGGAGGAGTTGGATAAAACCATGGCAAAATCGCTTGCGGCGTATGAAGGCATCGCGTCTCCTTCCGTAATAAAGGAGCTTCGGATTCTCGGCAGCAAACTGAAGGGACTCCGGATCGTACACGTGAACTCCACCCGCGAAGGCGGCGGCGTCGCCGAGATCCTTTCCTGGATGATTCCTCTGACGTGCGACCTGGGGATTGAAGCAAGCTGGGAAATCATCGAGGGAACGGGGGAGTTTTTTTCGGTCACCAAATCAATTCACAACGGGTTGCAGGGTTTTCCCGTCACCCTTTCCAAAAAGGAAATTGAAACTCACCAGTCGGTGAACGAGGCAAATTTCGAGCGGCTCCGGCCTGTCCTGAAAGAAGCTCACGTAGTGGTCATCCACGACCCTCAGCCGGCTCCGCTGCTGGGCCTTTGCTCAGAAAGGAAAGGCAAATGGGTATGGCGCGCCCATATCGATATCAGCCATCCTTCCCTTTCGGTTTGGAGGGCGTTGAGGCCGCAGGTAAAAGACTACGACGCCAGCATCTTTTCCATGAGCTTTTTTGCCCAGCCCCTTCCCCATCCGCAGTTTCTCATCGCCCCGAGCATCGATCCCCTGAGTGAAAAGAATATAGACCTGTCGCGGACGGAGATCCACGCCGTAGGCGCAGATTTCGGCCTCGACCCCGATCGTCCGCTTCTCGTGCAGATATCCCGTTTCGACAGATTCAAGGATCCGCTGGGAGTGATAAATGCCTATAAAATGGTGAAAAAGGTCCTTCCGGTTCAACTGGTCCTCGCCGGAGGGGGGGCAACCGACGACCCCGAAGGCAAGACCGTTCTCGACGAGGTAATGGCCGCGGCCGAGGGGGACCCGGATATACACGTGCTGCTCCTGCCCCCCGACGCGCACCGCACCATAAACGCCATCCAGAGGCTGGCGGACATCATTATCCAGAAATCCACCCGCGAGGGATTCGGCCTTACGGTGACCGAAGGCATGTGGAAGGGAAAACCGGTCATAGGCGGGGACGTGGGGGGCATCCGCAAGCAGGTTTTCAACTATCACACGGGTTTCCTCGTCAACACCCCCGAAGGAACCGCCCATCGCATACGTTACCTTCTGCACCACAGGAACCTGATCGAAGAAATCGGTGGGAAAGCAAAGGCCTTCGTCAGGGAAAACTTTCTGCTTACCCGCCAGTTGAGGGAGTACCTCACGCTGTTCCATTGGCTCCTCCAGGGCAAAGGGGAGTCGAGGATCCATCTGTGAAGCTGAAAACGGCTTTAACTCACGCAAAGGCGCAAAGACGCCACGAAACACAAATAATTATAATTATTATAATTTTACCTGATCAGAACTAATCTTCCGCTGCCATCAAAAACTCCCTCCCCTTCAAGGGGAGGGTCGGGGTGGGGATGGGTTTCTCGGCATCAAAGCACCCCCATCCCCCTCCTAGCCTCCCCCTTGAAGGGGGGGGAATATATGTAGCGGAAGATTAGTGCTAATCGGCAATAATTATAAATTTATAAGTCTTTACCTGCTTGGTGTATGAACCTGTTTGGACAGCAGTTTCGTTTTGCCTGGCGCTCTTGGCGTCTTGGCGAGAGACTGTTTAAAAGGAATGATAATTCACCGGTATGCGTTCAGCCATGACTCCCCGGAGCTGTTTTGGGAAAAAATTCGCATTTTGACATAGGCGCTACGGTACTTGAAAACGGCAAGGCGCGTTTCACGGTATGGGCACCGCTGGCAGAGAGAATTTCAATCAGGATTCTGGCCGGCGGGGAGAGCCGGCTGCTCCCTCTTCAATCGGAGGAGCGGGGATATTTCTCCGCCGAAGCCGATGGGGTTCGGGATGGAGACAGTTATCTGTACGTCCTGGATGACGGAACGGAGAGACCCGACCCCGCTTCAAGGTTCCAGCCCGATGGAGTGCACGGCTTTTCCCAGGTCGTCGATCCGCGGAATTTCTCATGGACAGACGGGTCATGGAAAGGCAGGCGGCTTGACGAGTACATAATTTACGAACTGCACGTGGGGACGTTTACGCGCGAGGGAACCTTCGAAGCGGTGGTCCCCATGCTCGATCATCTGCTGGACCTGGGAATTACGGCCGTCGAGCTGATGCCGGTGGCCCAGTTTCCGGGCGAGAGAAACTGGGGATACGACGGGGTTTACCCGTTTGCGCCCCAAAACAGCTACGGCGGGCCGAACGGGCTTAAGAAACTGGTCGATGCGTGCCATGGCAGGGAATTGGCCGTCGTCCTCGATGTCGTCAATAACCATCTCGGCCCCGAGGGAAATTATCTTCACGACTTCGGGCCGTACTTCACGGACCGGTACCGGACGCCATGGGGAGACGCGGTTAACTTCGACGGCCCTCACAGCGACGAAGTCCGCCGCTTTTTCATCAGCAATGCTCTCTATTGGGTGAACGAATATCACGTGGACGCCCTGCGGCTCGACGCGATCCACGGCATCTTCGATTTCGGTGCCAGGCATTTTCTGGAGGAACTTGCAACCGAAGTCCACAATGAAGCAAAAGATCTCGGACGGAAAATATACGTTATCGCCGAAAGCGACCTGAACGATGTACGATTGATAAATCCTCCGGAAAGGGGCGGGTACGGCTTCGACGCCCAGTGGAACGACGATTTTCACCACGTCATGCACACCCTGCTGACCGGTGAGAAGGACGGTTACTACGTTGATTTCGGCGGTTCGGGCCAGCTTGCCAAATGTCTCCGGGAAAGGTTCGTTCTTTCAGGCGAATATTCCCGCTATCGGCACAGACGCCATGGCAATTCCGCCAAAGGCGCGGCCGCGGCAAAGTTCGTCGTCTTCGCCCAGAACCACGACCAGGTGGGAAACCGCATGTTCGGGGAAAGGCTGGCCGCTCTCGTTTCCTTCGAGTCCCTCAAACTGGCCGCGGCCGCGGTGCTTCTGTCGCCGTACATTCCCCTACTGTTCATGGGAGAAGAATACGGCGAAGACGCGCCCTTTCTGTATTTCGTCAACCATACCGACCCCGTTCTGGTTGAAGCGGTGTGCAACGGAAGGAAGAAAGAGTTCAAATCTTTCCTTTCGAGGGGAGAACCTCCCGACCCGGGTTCGCCGGAGACATTTTTGCGTTCGAAACCTGATCAGGGCAAGAGCCTGACCGGAAAACACGCCGTTTTGTTTCGCTTCTATAAGGAGCTGATATGCATGAGAAAAAGCATACCGGCCCTTTCAATTCCCGAAAAGGACGATTTCAGCGTGTCCAGCATAGAAGAGGATAAACTTGTCCTGTTGGAGAGATGGAATAACGAGTGCCGGGCTGCGTGCATTTTCAATTTTAACGAAAAGGCAGTAAATATACGGTTTCCCGGCGATGGAAATGTGTGGCAAAAGCTGCTCGACTCGTCCGACTCCGCCTGGAACGGGCCGGGCGCCATTCTGCCGGAAAAAATCCGGGGCGGGGAGGCCGCCGTCATGCACGGGCGGAGCTGCGCGGTTTACCTTATGGAATCCGGCTTCTAACCGCACGCAATCGTAGGGGCGACGCATGCGTCGCCCTTAGTCCTTATGGTCGGACGACGTGAGGACAAGGCCGGAGCGGGGATGGGGCATTCATGGAATTTCGGCAAATTTCACATAAACTGAAGAAAGGACGCAAATGGAATCCGATTTGACGGGTCTACTCAGCATACCCGTCGCCACATACAGGCTGCAGCTCAACAGGGATTTCGGGTTCGAGGCCGCGGGACGGCTGCTGCCGTACCTGCGCGGCCTGGGAATCAGCCACGTCTATACATCCCCGTTTTTCAAGGCACGAGAAGGGAGCAAACACGGTTACGACATAACTGACCACAACGCCTTGAACCCCGAACTGGGAAGCGCGGAAGACTACGAGGCGTTCGTGTACGAGTTGAGGAAGCTGGGCATGGGCCACATCCTGGACATCGTCCCGAACCACATGTGCGTGGAAAGCAGCGACAACGCATGGTGGACGGATGTCCTGGAGAACGGCCCCAGTTCGCCCTGCTCTTCTTTTTTCGATATCGACTGGCAACCGGTCAAACGGGAACTGAACAACAAGGTGCTGATCCCGGTGCTGGGCGACCAGTACGGGGCCGTCCTCGAAAACGGCGAACTGCGGCTGACCTTCGAGGAAGGCGCTTTCTACCTGTACTACTACGAGCACAGGTTCCCCATCATCCCCAGGACCTACGTTTCCATACTCTCCTGCCGGCTGGAGGAACTTGAACTGCTTCTCGGGCAGGAGAATCCCCGCTTCCAGGAACTGCTGAGCATCATGACCGCCATCGATCACCTGCCTCCGCGTACTGAAACCGACCCCGGCCGGATCACCGAAAGATACCGCGAGAAAGAGATCGTAAAACGCCGGCTTTGGGCACTCTGCCAGGAAAGCGCGGAAGTCGCCGCGTTTATCGACGCCAATGTGCTGCTTTTCAACGGAGTGGAAGGCGATCCGAGGAGTTTCGACCACCTCGACGATCTCCTGGGACAGCAGGTATACAGGCTTTCCCACTGGCGGGTGGCGACCGAGGAGATAAATTACCGGCGGTTCTTCGACATCAATTCACTCGGGGCGATCAGGATGGAGAATCCGGCGGTATTTGACGAAACACACAGGCTGGTCTTCCGTCTCATCAGGGAAGGCAAGATAACCGGGCTGCGCGTGGACCATATCGACGGTCTCTACAGACCGTCCGAGTATCTTTCCCTGCTGCAGTACGGATGTTTTCTCCAGGGCATTCTCAGGTCACCGGAGGTTAACGGGGCCGGGGAGGCGGCGGGGGAAGCCGACGAGGCCGTCAATGAGGCGGAAATCCGGCGAAGGTACCGGGAAACACTTGAACGGGACTCCCAGTTCAAGGCCTTTTACATCATCGGCGAAAAGATTTTAGCCAAGGGTGAAAAACTGCCTGAGGAGTGGCCGATTTTCAGCACGACCGGCTACTGGTTTCTCAACGTGCTCAACGGCCTTTTCGTGGATACTGCCAATGCGAAGCAGTTCGACACGATCTATGCGCGGTATGCCAGGAACGGGGAAAAATTTCCGGACATAGTATACGAGAAGAAAAAACTGGTGATGCAGGTCTCCATGTCCAGTGAAATCAACACACTGGGCAATTACCTGAACTCCATCTCGGAAATGAACCGCCACACCCGCGACTTCACCCTGAACAGCCTGATCAAGGCCCTGGTCGAGGTAATAGCCTTCTTCCCCATTTACAGGACTTACACCAGCAGTTGCGAAGTTTCGGAAAGGGACCGCCAGTACATCAACCACGCGGTCGACAGGGCCAGGCGGAGGAACCCCGCCACAAACGCCTCCATCTTCGAATTTATCAGGGATGTCCTCAATCTCAGGTTCCACGAAACGCTGACGGACGAAGGCAGGAGGAAATGGGTCGATTTCGTCATGAAGCTCCAGCAGATTACCGGATCAGTAATGGCCAAAGGTGTCGAAGATACCGCATTTTACGTCTTCAACAGGCTGGTGTCCCTGAACGAGGTCGGCGGAGCTCCCGAACGTTTCGGCTCCCCCATCGAGACCTTTCACGGCCAGAACATCGAACGGCTGAAGTCGCGGCCTCTGGCCATGCTGCCCACTTCGACCCACGACACGAAGCGGAGCGAGGACGTAAGGGCGAGGATTAACGTGCTTTCGGAGATCCCGGGGAAATGGAAGGAGCATCTGCTTCGATGGAGCAGATTCAACAGGAATATGAAGAAGACAGTCGAAGGCCGGCGGGTCCCCGACAGGAACGAGGAATATCTCCTTTACCAGACCCTGCTCGGGACCTGGCCGTCCGCGGTTCCGACGGGCACGGGATACGCGCTTTACCGGCAGCGAATCAGGGATTACATGCTCAAGGCCGTAAGGGAAGCCAAGGTGAATTCCAGCTGGATTAACCCGGATGCGGCCTATGAGGAAGCGCTCATGTTCTTCATCGACATGATTCTGGATGACGCGCATCCGAACCGTTTCCTGGACGATTTCAAATCGTTCCATCCGCTGATTTCGTCATGCGGAATGCTCAATTCGCTGTCGCAGGCGCTCCTCAAGATTACTTCACCCGGCATCCCCGATTTTTACCAGGGATGCGAGCTCTGGGACCTGAGCCTCGTGGATCCCGACAACCGCAGGTCCGTCGATTTCGAACTTCGGGCGAGCCTGCTCGATGCCCTGAAAACGACGGAATCATCGACAGGCCCCCTTCCCCTCGCCCGTGATCTGGTTGCGTCAATGGGCGACGGGACGATCAAGCTTTACCTGATCAGCAGGGCGCTCGCCTTCCGTCGGCAAAAAAGAGAGCTTTTCGAATCGGGCAGTTATCTGCCGCTGGATGCAATGGGGGAGAAAGCGGAGAACGTCTGTGTCTTCGAAAGGTCACTGGATACGGATACGGTTATTGTCGTCGCGCCCCGGTTCTTTACGCGGCTGGACGGGAGAGCCGATGGAATGCCGCTTGGCGGTGAGATTTGGAGGGACACGCGCCTCATTATTCCTTCCGGCAGTCCGGGAAGCAGGTACAGCAACATTTTTACCGCTGAAACCGTCGCTTCCGCGCCGGGCGAAGGCTCTGCCGTCCTTTACCTGGCGGATGCCCTCGCTTCCTTTCCGGTGGCCTTGCTGGCGAAGGAGTGACGGCGTCATGGATTCAGGCAAACCTCTCAACCCAAAAAAAGCAGTCTCTCGCCAAGCCGCCAAGAACGCCAAGAAAAACCGGATAGTTATCCTCAACAGGTAATTCACCAACTCGATGAACGGCTCTTGGTTTCCAAGTATTTGAATTTCTTTGTGTCTTTGCGACTTTGCGTGAGTAAATGCCGTTTTCAGGTTCAATACTCAACGGCTGGTTTTGCCGTATGCGGAGCCCAGGTAGCCCGTTATCTCCCGCGCCGCGTCCGGAGGAATTGGCGCCCCGAAAACCTTCACCATCTTGTTGACGGTCTCGCCCCATTTCTCCGTGGAGAACGCGGGCTGGGTCGTTATATAGTCCAGGCTGTGGCAGACGCCGCAGTAGCCGGACGTCTTCTCCATGCCCGGACCCGGTTTCAGCTCGACCCTGATCGCCGGCAGGCTGATGCTGTGGACCGTGTCGCCGGAAGCCGCCGTCTGCCCGGCCAGTGCGGTCCCGGACAGAATCAGTACCAGAAAAATCACACGTTTTATCATGGCATCCTCCTATCCGACGGTCACGTCAACTGTTTCGACTTTGTTCCACATGTAGCCTGCCGGGTTCCAGAGCTGTCCGAAAGGCTGTGATTCGCCGATGGCGTCAACGGCGCGGGCCATTATGGTGTATTTGCCCGCCTTGTCCGGCCGCCAGACGAACTTCCACTGGATCCAGGAATATTTCCCCAGGTCTTTGCCCAGGCTGGCCCTGCGCCAGGTCTGTCCGCCGTCGACGGAGACCGTCACTTCACTGATGCCGTATCCTCCTGAAAAGGCTATGCCGAAAATTTCCACATCCCGGCCGACGGGGAGCTTGGCGCCGGGCACCGGATCGACAACCAGCGAACGGGTGTTCAACCTGTTAATGGGAATGGTTTTTTTCGGCTTGCTCCCGGGCGGAACACAGGCACACGGAGTATCGGGAATCCGGTACGCGGTCTTCATCCAGAAACCCTCGAACGTTTTGTCCTGCACGGTGATATCGGAAAGAGACTTCACCCAGTAAGTGGCGAACCATCCCGGAACTACAAGGCGGGC
>DASRZQ010000237.1:0-12533 GCA_035686205.1 Geobacteraceae bacterium | reverse complement strand
CTTCCCTGAGCCTGCGGGTTATCTCCACGTCCTCGCGGCTCGGTTCGGGGTCGCCCGACGGGTGATTGTGAACGAGGATGACCGCCGCGGCCGATTCCCGGACCGCCGGGCTGAAGACCTCGCGCGGATGCACGATGCTCTGGTTGAGCGAACCCTCCGAAATACGAGCCTCTTTCAGGATCCTGTTTTTGCCGTCCAGCAGCAGGGTCATGAAATATTCCTTTCGCCGGTCGCGCATGCCGTAATGGTAGTGGTTGTAAACCTGCTCCGGGGAAGTGAATCTCTCTCCGTTCGCCAGCCGGTCCGAATTAAGCCTTTTGCCCATCTCCAGGGCCGCCTTTATTGAAGCGGCCTTGGCCGGTCCGGTCCCTTTTATCCTGCATATTTCGCCGACCGTGGCGCATCCGATGTTGCGCAGGCTCCCGAATTCGCTTATCAGCTGGCGGCCCAGGTCCACCGCGCTGAGTCCGGTTGACGGGTCGCCGGTGCGAATCACCAGGGCAAGCAGCTCGGCCTCGCTCAATATCTCCGCCCCCAACCCGAGCAGCTTTTCCCTCGGACGCTCATTTTCCGGCCACTGCTTGATTCCTCCGGGCATCTGATCCCTCCATGACCTTCATTAAAGCTAAAAATTTCAGCGGCAAAATACATCCGATTTGCGCCTGCAAGGAAAGACACGTACTTGCCTTAGTGCTTCCATTCATAAATTCGATGACATATTCAATATTTCGGCAGAAATGTTGTCATTTCGAACAAAGAGAGAAATCTTGCAGGCTTTGCCGCATGCTTTAAGATCTCTCCTTTTGGTCGAGATGACATCAAATTTATGAAATCATGCACTTAGGCAGGCGAGACGTATATCTGCCGGACAGAATGTACCATGCAAAACAAATTATTAAAAGTTTTAAATTACAATCGATATATGCCGGCAGAGCGTGGAGGGAGATGCGTGGCAAAAGCCGCAAGTGCGGTGAAGGCCGTCAGAAAACAAAGATATAAAGCAGGATACCGGCGCCCGCAAGGAGCCTGTACCAGACAAAGGGGGACAATGAATGCTTCTGCACTAATTTGAGCAGGAAAGCAATGCTGACGTAGCCGATAATCGCGGAGGCCGCAATGCCGATCAGCAGCAGGTCCAGCTCTTCGCGGGGAATGCCGTGCCGGGCGAGTTCGCCGAGCTTCAGGAGGGCGGCGCCGGCGACTATCGGCAGGGAAAGGAGAAATGAAAAGCGCGCCGCGGTTTCCCGCCTGAATCCGAGAAACAGGGCGGCGGTTATTGTGATTCCGGAACGGGATACGCCGGGGACGAGCGCCAGGCACTGGGCCAGGCCGATGATCAGGGAAGACCCGAGGGTTACACCGTCCATTTCCAGGCGCTTGCGGCCGATCCAGTCGGCAAGCGCAAGGATCAGGCCGAATACCGCCAGCAGCACCGCGATTGCAACGGGGCTCCTGCGGAAAATCTCCTCGATGGGTTTTTCATATAACTTCCCGGCTATGGCGGCGGGAATCGTTCCGGCCAGAATGTAAAGAGGCAAACGGCTTGCCGGGTCGGCGAACGTTCCGCGCCTGACGCCTTTGGCGAGATTCAGGGCAAGCTCCAGGATATCACGCCGGAAATAAAGACATAGCGCTATAAGCGTACCGAGGTGGAGTGCAACATCGAACGTAAGGCCCGATTCCGGCCAGTGGAACAGCCAGGGAACCAGGATAAGGTGCGCAGAGCTGCTGATGGGCAGAATTTCCGTAAATCCCTGTATTGCGCCTAGGACGAGCGCGTGTAATGAATTCACTTTTGTATTCTCCGGTCTTGTTTGAATATGCCGCGAAAGGCAAAATAGTGCAGCAAAAGATTAAAATCAAGTTAAAACTGGAAGCAAACAAATAAACGGCTATCGGTGTTTTTCCGATTGTTACAATTGTGTGGAGACTATTAAAAATTTGTGTTATGTATAGCCGTTTGACAAATTCAACGGCGGGCCGGCGATGTCTCGCCAGGAGGTAGCAATGTTCGGACTGATTCCGAAAAACGAAAATTTTTTCGTGCTGTTCAGAAATATTTCCGCGAACATCATCGAAGGAGCCAAGCTTTTCAAGGAAATGCTCGATGATTTTTCAGACCCCGTCGCCAGCCAGAAAAAGATCAAGGAAATCGAGCACAAGGGAGATTCCATGACCCATGAGCTCGTCAGGAAACTGAACAAGAGCTTCATCACGCCCCTGGACAGGGAAGATATCTATGCGCTTTCCAGCGGCCTGGACGACATTCTCGACCTTATCGACGCCTGCGCGCAGAGGTTCGTCATGTACAACGTGGAACAGCCGACAGCGGCGTCCAAGGAGCTCGCATTCCTGATCCTCAAGGGATGCCAGACCCTGCAGGGGGCCGTATCGCTGCTGGGCGGAAATCTGGAAGACATCAACAGGTTCTGCGTGGAAGTGAATTCCCTGGAAAATGAGGCCGACCGCGTCTGCCGCGAGGCCATAAGCCAGCTCTTTGACGAAGAGACGGACCCCATCCGGCTGATCAAGTGGAAGGAAATCTACGAGACGATGGAGCGTGCCTCCGACAAGTGTGAAGATGCCGCCAATATCCTTGAAAGCGTGGTGCTGAAAAATGCTTGATGTCACGTTCGTCATGCTGGTACTGGTTGTCCTGGCGGCCCTCACGTTCGATTTCATCAACGGCTTCCACGATACCGCCAATGCCATTGCCACCTGCATATCTACAAGGGCACTCACCATAAGGTCCGCGATCCTCATGGCCGCAGTCCTGAACTTCGCCGGCGCGATGATCTCAACCAAGGTTGCAGCAACCATCGGCAAAGGAATAGTCGACCCCGGCAACGTCACCCAGATGGTGGTTCTGGCCGGCATAATCGGCGCGATCATCTGGGACCTTGTAACCTGGTACTATGGCCTGCCTTCCTCTTCATCCCACGCCATCATTGGGGGCATCATGGGAGCGGTGACCGCATCGGCAGGCATATCGGCCCTTCACTGGGCGGGGCTGGAAAAGATAATTCTGGCACTGATAATTTCACCCATGCTGGGGACGTTGGCCGGTTTTACCTTTATGGTCATCATGATGTGGTGCTTCAGGAACAGCGCTCCCCACGCTCTTAACAAGGGATTCAGGAAACTGCAGGTCCTTTCCGCCGCATTTATGGCTTTTTCCCACGGGACGGCGGACGCCCAGAAGTCGATGGGCGTGATAACCATGGCGCTGGTCAGCTACGGATACATGCGGACATTTCATGTCCCCGTATGGGTTATGGTCGCCTGTGCAACGGCCATGGGCCTTGGCACGGCAGTAGGTGGATGGAGAATTATTAAAACGGTGGGCCGTGATTTCGTTAAACTTCAGCCCGTTCACGGCTTCTGCGTCGAAACTGCTTCCGCGGGTGTCATTCTCGGCGCGGCGGCATTCGGCATGCCCACCAGCACGACCCATGTGATAACGTCAAGCATCCTTGGCGTCGGGCTCACGAAAAGGCTCTCCGCCGTCAACTGGCAGCTGGCGTACCGCATTCTCTGGGCCTGGGTCCTGACCATCCCCGCTTCGGGGCTTGTTTCATGCGTCGTTTATCTTGTTTTGAGACCGCTTATCGGGAAATAACTGAAGAATTCAGAATCCAGGAGTCAGCAATAATTCAACAACGCGGCAGTTCTTCTGACTTCTGACTCCTCAAAGTTCCATGTCTTCGCCGAGCTCTTCCATTTCTTCCATCATCTCTTTCATCGCCTCATCCTTCTGCCGGAAAGTCACAATCAGGTAATAGCAGATAAAATAGGATAAAACCGCCGCAATGAAACCGAGGATGGAAGAACCCAGGAAAAGAGAAGTGGCATGGCCCTTGACGAACTGCCAGTTAAACTCCCTGATGTGGATCCTTGCAGGGGGCATGCCGAGCAGGATTCTTCCCAGTTTGTAGCTCATGACGGTAACCGGAACAACTGTGAAAGGGTTGTTTACCCAAGTCCCGGTAATGCAGGTGATCTTGTTCAGCCGGAACAGGAATGACGCGATCACGGCCAACACCAGGTGAAGTCCGTACAAAGGTGTAAAACTGATAAAAACGCCCACTGCCAGCCCTGCCGAGATGTGCCCCGGATGGCTGTCCAGGCTGAGGATCACCTTGATCCGTTTCTTCCATTTTTCCTTATCTAGCAAGAATTCCCTCCTGTAATCGGCTCCCAAGTCTATAGCCCATGTCATACTTTTGTCAATTCAATTTAAGAAATTTATCAGAAAGCGGTTTTGTCGAATCAGGCCCGGGCACCGGCGGATGTTTCACTGATGGAGGTTTGACGTGTCGCGTCTACGACGTTGAACCATGGCATTTCGCGCGACCGGCGTTCAGTCGTCACGAATTCAGGGAAAATTAAAACCGGCAAATCGGAGTAACCGTATTTGACAATAAATCTTGACAAGTGAAGCGTCCACATATATATAGAATTTTGAATATATGTGGCAAAAGAAGACATTTAATTCCGAGTTGCATTCAATTCATTGTCATTTCGAGCTCCAGCGAGAAATCTTGAAACGTCTATCAAAGATGTCTCTCTTTGTTCGACATGACATATTTTGAAATTTTTTGATTGCAAATTTGTATAAAAAGTTTAAGACGGAGGTCAAATGTTTGAACTGAAACAGGAGGAAAGCCCGGCAGATATCATAGCGGAGGTGGAAGCTGAGGCAGAGCGGCTTTTCCGCACGAAGAAAATGAACTGCGCGGAATCGGCCCTGTCCGCCCTGAAGAACCGCTTCAGGCCCGACATGCCCGATGAAATAACCCGGCTGGCAACGGGTTTCGGCGGCGGTTCGGGGTCCGGATGCATCTGCGGAGCAGTGGCGGGCGCGACAATGGCCATGGGGCTTGTTGTGGACAATGACAGGAAAAGGCTGGGCTCACTGACCAAGGAGCTGCACAAATGGTTCGCTGCGGCCTACGGGGCAACCTGCTGCAGGGTAATAACCGCCGAACAGAAGGGTATCTGCGCCTCGCTCACCGGCAAGGTAGCAGGGAAAGCGGCGGAGTTGCTTTTGTAGGGGCGATCCTCGTGATCGCACTGATTGCGCACCAAAGATAAAGGGCAGACACGAGGTTTGCCCCTACATCACCGCCATTCCAAATAAACCCAAAAAGAGGCTAAATATGCACGTCGACAGAATGCTCAGACTTATTGCAGGGGCATTTATCCTCATATCGCTCCTGCTGGGCGTAAAAGTGAACATCAACTGGCTCTGGTTCACAGCTTTCGTCGGTCTGAACCTGCTCCAGTCCGGATTCACCGACTGGTGCCCGATGATGACCATCCTGGAAAAGCTGGGAATGCCCAAATCGATGAAGTAAGTAAAAATCTCATTTCACCACAAGGAGGACCCATGGTAACGGCATACGCCACGGAACAGCCATTCGATCATCTGGAGCTGTATCGGCAATTTCTGGATAGGGAGGGCGACTGCAGCGGCACGGTAGTTCTTCATCACGGCAGGGTCAAGCGCCCCGGAAAACAGGTTCCTGACTTCTCATCGGTCGAGCTGAAAGCCCTGGTCACGGACCTGGACGACAAATTGTCCCGTCTTGCCTCGGATGCAATGCGGAAATTCGACCTGAACCAGGTGCTGCTGGTGCACCGGCTTGGCGTTATCGGCTCATGCGATTCCGTTCTGCTGGCGATTGTATCGGGAAAGACAAGGGACCGCTGTTTCGCGGCCTGCTCGTTTCTCGTCGATGAGGTTAAAAAAGAGGAATTGATTGAACTGATAGAACGTCCGTAGACCAATGGACTTTTCACGGGGTACAAATCATGAAAAGCATACTCCTTTTGCTCGGTTTTCTGGCTTTCTGGATAGCCCTGCAGAAATACATACTGCCCCGCCTTGGCATTCCGACCTGAATGTCCGATACGTGCGGCCCCGGGGCCCGGGGCAGGAACAAGGACGGTAAAGGGCATCGGGACCACGATTCCAATAAATGACCCTGTGTGGTATCTTAGAAAAATGGCAGGAAAATCAGCAAAAAAAACAACCGTGACACTCACGCCGACCGACGCGATTCTCGAAAGCATTTCCGACGGCGTATTCACCGTGGACCTTGACTGGCGGATAACCTCGTTCAACCGGGCGGCCGAGGAAATAACCGGCATTTCCCGCGGCGAGGCCATAGGACGGTGCTGTTCCGAGGTTTTCCGCTCCAGCATGTGCGAAGTGGAATGCGCCCTCCGCCGCACCCTTGAAACCGAAAAGCCTGTCATAGGCAAATCGGGATACATTATCAACGCCGACGGGAAACGCATCCCCATAAGTGTTTCGACGGCAGTGCTGAGAGACTCCGACGCCCGTATCATCGGCGGGGCGGAAACCTTCCGGGACCTGAGCGAAGTCGAAGCGCTGCGACAGGAACTGGAGGGGCGATTCCGCGTCGGTGACATCGTCAGCCGAAGTCCGGTCATGCAGAAAGTGTTCGAAATCCTGCCGGCCATCGCCGCCAGTCCGAGCACGGTGCTTATCCTTGGTGAAACCGGAACTGGAAAGGAATTGATGGCGCGGACGATCCACTCGCTCAGTCCGAGGCACAAGGGACCGTTTGTCGCCGTCAACTGCGGAGCCCTCCCCGACACGCTCCTGGAATCCGAACTGTTCGGATACAAGGCCGGCGCATTCACCGGAGCGAACAGGGACAAGCCCGGTCGTTTCGCCATGGCCAAGGGGGGAACCCTCTTTCTCGACGAGATCGGGGAAGTGAGTCCGGCATTGCAGGTTCGACTTCTTCGCGTTCTCCAGGACCGCATCTTTGAGCCGCTGGGGGCGACCCGTTCCGAGACGGCGGATGTCCGGATCATTGTCGCAACCAACAGGGACCTGTCGGAACAGATGCGCCGGGGGGCTTTCCGGGAGGACCTCTACTACCGGGTCAATGTAGTCCGCGTCGAGTTGCCGCCCCTGCGGCGCCGCAAAGAAGATATACCCCTGCTCGCGGAGCAGTTCATTACCCGCTTCAACCATCTGCAGCGGAAGGAAGTGCAGGGAATCTCCACTGAGGCGCTTTCCCTGCTCATGGCCCATGACTGGCCCGGCAACGTTCGCGAATTGGAAAATGTCATAGAACGGTCGTTCATTCTGTGCGGCAAAGGCCTAATCGGCATCGCCCATCTTCCCGACGAGCTTACCGCCTCCCGCGCGGACAAACATGCGGATGTTACGGGAATAAGAAATGTCCGCGACATGATCGACGCCCAATCCATCCGCTCGGCCCTGGAGCGCAACGGCAACAACCGCCTGGCTGCTGCCGGGGAACTCGGCATCCACAAGAGCACCCTGTTCCGAAAGATGAAGAAGCTGGGGATACCCCTTCCGGAACAGGACGGCCGCAAAAACCGACCTCGCAAACAGTAGCAATTTCACACCTACAAACACACCTTACAGTAGCATAAACGCAACCATATCCTTAATCCACCTTCGTTGCACTTTCATAATTTTCCCTTTCAAAACAATTACTTAACCCAAAATGCAATTGCAGGAATAATTGGCACAATGGCTGCTATTACTTATATTGTGGGAAAGGTTGACGGGAGCAATGGACTATGAAGGCAGCTTTTTCAGTATGGAACAACAGGATTGCGCCGGTTTTCGATGTGGCTCTTCAAATTCTACTTGTGGAGGCGAAGTCCGGACGGATCTTCAACGAAAAGCAGGAGAAACTCGCCGACAGCGGGATAATGCAAAAGGCGGCCTGCCTGGCCGAACTGGGAGTTGAAGCTCTGGTCTGCGGAGCGGTTTCCCGCCCACTGGAAGAGATGATAACCGCTCGCGGCATCCGAGTAATCCCGTTCGTGGCTGGCGATCTGCGGGAGGTAATCGATGCATGGCTTGCGGGCAAGGGCGCAATCGATTATTTCTCCATGCCGGGATGCTGCAGAAGGAGGAGGCGCATGGCTGCGACTCAGGGTTCACATGGGGAGGTGATTTCCATGAGAGGAAGAAGCGGCGGTGGAATGGGGCCTGGCAGAGGATCGGAGGGAGGCGGCCGGAGAGGCGGCCGCATGGGAGGACCGGTTTCCGCGGGTCCATGTGGTTATTGCGTTTGTCCGCAGTGCGGACACAGGGAACCTCATCAGGTTGGAGTCCCCTGCCTACAAAAGCAGTGCCCGAAATGCGGAACCGCCATGGCGAGGGAATAGCGATGGAAAGGAGACGAGGTCATGCCGAGGGGTGACGGAACGGGTCTATCGGGATCGGGGTCCATGACGGGACGCAGGATGGGCTCCTGCTCAGGATCGGGCAGAGGCGGATCTTTTGTCCGAAGAGGAGGCGGTCTCGGGCTTCTCGGTCTCGGAATGTGGCTTGTCAGGCTCTGGGGCGCGGCAAGACAGCCCGGCGATCTCCGATCAGGGGGCAAAGATAACGAAGCGGACGAACTCAGGAAAAAAATCGCCGAACTTGAGGACGACATAACAGAGCTCAAACAGCACCTGCGTAAAGTGGAAAGCGTAAAAGGCCGGGAAACAGGTACAACGTCGCCAAACCCTTCTGGAGGGGGAGGCAGGCGTTAATCCCGACATCGGAAGACGTCGGAAATATTTGCCGTCTGAGTAGGCGGCGGAAAGGAGGCAGCAATGCCGGGAGGAGACAGAACGGGACCGTTGGGTCTTGGCCCTGGAACCAGCTGGGGGAAAGGCCCCTGCTTCGGATTCGGCTCGCCGGGTTTTTACTACGGAGGTCGGGGCCGCGGATTCGGGAGAGGCTTCGGCTTCAGGCACTTCTGGGGAGCGCCGCCAGTGTCGCCGGTTGACGAGGTATCGCTTCTGAAGAGTCAGATCAGCGCCATGGAAAACGCCTTGGCGGAGGCCAGAAAACACCTGAACGAAATCGAGACCGAAAAGAAATGAGTCCTCGCACCAGTGGGCAGGGAGGAACGTGATTTCTCTCTGCCCTGATTCTACAGGCTCCTGAATCCGTGACGTTTTCACGCCTTCAACTGCGCGGAACGCCTCGGTTTCTTGCATTTCCACGGCTTGAGGCTGTTCGACGAAGTTCTCCCGGTGGAAAAGGCATGAAATGATGTCGGCGACGTTTAAACCCCGGCATTCTGCTCGCCTCGGCATGAAAACGTCACGGATTCAGGAGGTTATAAACCGTTTTGGTCTTTCGCCTGGACCGAAACCTGACAAGGAGATGACACGTGAAAATTGTCTTTACTACATCAGGTGAAACCCTGGAGGCGCCGCTCGACGGACGCTTCGGTCGTGCTTCGAAATTCATTCTCTATGACCTGGAAAAGGACTACTACGAGGTAATCGACAACCGCAAGAGCCTGAATTCGGCGCAGGGCGCAGGCATTCAGGCGGCGGAGGCGATGGTCCGCGCGGGGGCGGGCGGAGTCGTAACCGGCCATTGCGGCCCGAACGCGTTCCGTGCGCTGAGTGCGGCGGGGATTGCGATTTACAGCTGCGGGGAGCCGACCGTTGCCGCGGCACTGGAGGCGTTCCGGTCCGGAGCGCTGAAGCCGATGGAGTCGTCCGATGTCGAGGGGCACTGGATATGATCCTGGCCGTTGCTTCGGGAAAAGGCGGCACGGGCAAGACAACGGTATCGGTCAACCTGGCACGGATCTTCGGGTCCCCCGTGCAACTTCTTGATTGCGACGTGGAAGAGCCGAACAGCCACCTGTTTATCAAGGGAAAACCGGATAACCGCGAAATCGCCTCCATCAAGGTGCCCGAAGTCGATGAATCCCGGTGCGACGCCTGCGGAGAGTGCGGCAGGCTCTGCCAATATCACGCCATTGCCCTGCTGGGGCCGGCTCCGCTGGTGTTTCCCGAACTCTGCCATGGGTGCGGCGGCTGCGAAAAAGTCTGCCCCCGCGGAGCCATCAGAGAAATAGACCGGCGCATCGGCATTGTCGAGACAATGGAAGCGGATGGCATCACCCTAATCCAGGGGAGGCTCGATGTTGGGGTCGCAATGGCGCCTCCCCTGGTACGCGCCGTCAAGTCCCGTTTGCAGAGCGGAGTTCCGGCAATCCTCGATGCCCCGCCGGGGACATCGTGCCCGGTGATAGCAACGATCAGGGGAAGCGATTTCGTGGCGCTGGTCACTGAACCGACCCCCTTCGGCCTGCACGACCTGGAACTGGCCGTGGACATGGTCAGGGAACTGGGCATTCCCTTCGGGGTGGTGATCAACCGTGTCGGCGCAGGTGATGACAGGGTGCACGCGTTCTGCGGCGGGAATAAAATCCCGGTCCTGCTGGAGATCCCCGATGACCGGCGGATTGCCGAGGCATACTCGCGGGGAAAACTGGTTGTAGACGCTCTGCCGGAGTACCGCTCCCTCTTCTCGACACTCCTCTTGAAAATCAGGGGATCGAGGGGCAAGGAAAGGAGGGCGGGGCATGTCCGGCGCGATAATTGAGGAACTGGTGGTCATCAGCGGCAAGGGCGGCACGGGCAAGACAAGCCTGACGGCATCATTCGCCGTTCTGGCCGGCAACCCGGTAATCGCCGACTGCGACGTGGACGCCGCAGACCTGCACCTGGTGCTGGCGCCGGGGGTACGGGAGCGGCACGAGTTCCGCGGGGGCCACGAAGCCGTCATACGCATGGAGGAGTGCGCCGGATGCGGCATTTGCCTGGATTATTGCCGGTTTGACGCCGTAAAGATGATCCGGGAGCCAAACGGCAGGCCGTCATATGCGGTAGACCAGGTATCCTGTGAGGGATGCGGTGTGTGCGTCCGGTTCTGCCCGGCCAGGGCCATAGATTTTACGGAAAGGGTGTGCGGCGAGTGGATGGTATCCGCAACCCGCTGCGGTCCGATGATCCACGCCCGTCTCGGCCTGGCGGCGGAGAATTCGGGCAAGCTGGTTTCCATCGTCCGCCGCGAGGCACGTCGGATTGCGGAGGATAACGGTATCGGGATGATCATCGTTGACGGCCCGCCCGGTATCGGCTGTCCGGTGATCTCATCACTGACCGGCGCTTCGATTGCCCTGGTTGTCACTGAACCGACGGTTTCCGGCGAGCATGACCTTGAACGGATCCTTGCCCTTGCAAAACATTTTTCCGTCCCGACGGCGGTATGCGTCAACAAGTGGGACATAAACCCGTCAATGACGGAACGGATCGAGAAAATGGCCGGCGAAGCGGATGCCCGAACAGTGGGAAGAATCCGCTATGACAGTGGCGTGACCAGGGCCCAGCTGCGGCAACTGGCGGTAGTGGAAACCGATGCGCCGTCAGCCGATGATATCAGGCACGTGTGGGATAATCTGGTTGACTTGAATCCGAATCCTTGAGCACGTAGGCCGCCACTCGCCTGGAACGCCTCTGTCTCGGCCTCATCAGCCCGGATGAATATGGCGGCAAAGTTCACCTGAAGAAGTCGGCATTAAACTTCACAGGCGGCGCTGAACAACGGCATTCCGCTCATTGCGGCCTTCAGTCTCACTGATTCTGGTGATAAACAAGGAAAAGGAGCGAAAAATGGCTGAACAACATGGCTGCAAGGAGCAGCCCTCTCGCAGCGGAGAGAATTGCGAAGAAATGGTTTTGGAAGAGGAAACTGACAACACGATTGAACGCATCCGGCACAAGATCGTCGTGCTCTCCGGGAAAGGCGGAGTCGGCAAGAGTACCGTTGCCGTTAATCTCGCCGTTTCGCTGGGGATGGAAGGGAAAAAAGTGGGGCTTTTGGACGTCGACATCCACGGGCCGAGCGTCCCCAAAATGCTGCATCTGGAGGGGACGAAACTGGCATCGGACGGGGACAAGATTTCCCCGGCGGATTTCGGCGGGCTTAAGGTGATGTCCATCGGCTTTCTCCTGTCGGACGAGACGGATGCCATAATCTGGCGCGGCCCGGCGAAGGCAGGCGCCATAAGGCAGTTCATAAACGAAGTGAAATGGGGAGACCTTGACTATCTCATCGTCGACTGCCCTCCGGGGACCGGCGACGAGCCGCTGACGGTCGTCCAGACACTCGGAAAGATCGACGGCGCTATTGTGGTCACCACACCGCAGGACCTCGCCATAACCGACGTGAAAAAGTCCATCAGCTTCTGCGGCCAGCTGAACCTGCCGGTCCTGGGAGTGATCGAGAACATGAGCGGCTTCGTCTGCCCCCACTGCGGGGAGACGGTCGATATATTCAAAAGGGGCGGCGGAGAGATCATGGCCCGGCAGATGAGGGTCCCGTTCCTGGGACGAATACCGGTGGACGCGACAGTTATGGCTTCGGCCGATGACGGAAAACCCCATGTGTACCACCATGAGAACACCAAAGCGGCAATGGCGTTTTCCGGAATAGTGAAATTGATCGACGCGAAAATAGAAACCGCAAAAATGGAAAAGGAGGCATGTTAATTATGAGAGTAGCGATACCTGTGTGTGAAGGCGTGCTGTCGATGCACTTCGGGCACTGCGAGAAATTCGCCCTGGTGGATGTGGACCCGGATACGAAGGCGATAGTGGGGATGACGGCGCTGGATCCCCCGCCCCATGAGCCCGGCCTGCTTCCCCGCTGGCTG
>DASRZQ010000236.1:0-5883 GCA_035686205.1 Geobacteraceae bacterium | reverse complement strand
CACCATCGAGGCTTACGGCCTGAACGACACCGGCTCGACCGACCATCACGGCGGGGAACACCGCGACATCTGGGGGCTCAGGGGAACGGCGAAGCTCGGTCCGGTCGGCTTCGAGTTCGAACCGGTTTACGAGACCGGCAGGGTGTTCAACCCGAACAGCGGTGGCAATGACAATATCAGCGCCTATGGAGGCCACGTCGACGTGAGCGTGGAGTCAACTCTGGCCGGACGGAGAAACCAGTTCCTTCTCAGCTATGCCCTCGGTTCCGGCGACAGGGAGGCGGCGAACGACTCGCGGTTCAGGAAGGAGTTCCGCAACCCGGACAACGATCATTTCCTGCTCGGCGACATGAACGTAATCGGTGATTTCTCCGGCATAACGGTAGGTGACTCCCATGCAAGCGGTATCCAGGATTTTACCTTCGGCTGGGGTATCGACATCACGAAGGAACTCAATTTTACCGCGACAGGCCACTATTTTCTCGCCAATGATGTGCCGGACGGTTTCAGCAAGGACCTCGGACTAGAAACCGACTTCATTTTGACGTACGCCATAAACGATAACCTGTCGATCCTCTGCGCCTACGACCACTTTTTTACCGGAGGCTTTTTCCGGGACGCGACCGGCAGCGGAGGAGACATTCATTATGGCTATGTCATGTTGCAATTCGACCTCTCCAAGGCTTGGCCACGAGTAAAAAAAGGATAGTACCTCCTCCGCGGGTCAGGGTTCGTCATCCTGATCCAGCAACGGTTGAGCAGGATCTATTGGAATTATTGAGGAGTTCAAAGTGAATCAAAAAGAGTTTTTCAATATACAGGCCGGCAAATGGGATGAAACCCAAGCAGGATATCGGCCTCATCCTGCCAACCTCCTGGACAGGCTTGCAATCCGCCGTGGTGAGGATGTCCTGGAAATCGGTTGCGGCAGCGGTTGGCTGTTGGAGCCATTGGCTCGAAAAATTGCGCCGGGGCGTCTCTATGCCCTGGACTTTTCCGGAGAAATGTTGCGTAAAGCCGTTGTCCGGCAGTTTAATTCTCCCGTGGTGATAATGTATGCAGGCGCGGAAGACATTCCCCTTCCGGACCAGGCGGTTGACAGGGTGCTCATGATAAACACGTTTTCCCAGTTCCCGGATCCAAAACGCGTAATATCCGAAGTCTCACGTATTTTGCGCAAGGGGGGACGGCTGGACGTAAAATACTTTTTCAGCAGGGAAGAGGTCAATTCGCACCATGAGTCCAAACCGGAGCTTAAAGGGTGCAACATAACGGATAACCACATTCTTCATGGAATGCTCGGTTCAGTAGGATTTATGTCTTCGGTTACGGATGGAGACGGTGGTTTCTACGTGACTTGCCGTTTGACAAGATAAGACAAGTGCCCATCTTATTACATTTGAAGGTTGATGTCGCATCGCCCTTAGGTGGAATCAAAATTAAAAAACGATTAGCTGGTTGACAAAGACTCCGTACCCCATCTATAATTACCTCAAATTTTCTGAACGAATGGATGTGTGGAAGAGGGGTGAAAAGCCCCCGCTGCCCCGCAGCCGTGATGGGAACGAAAGCCCGTTCTTCGCCGTCAGGCGATGAAAAGCCACTGGGGAAAACCTGGGAAGGCGGGCAAGTAGGTGGCCCTGAGCCGGAATACCTGTCCATTTGCAATCTCGCGGGAGGTGCTCTCATGCATAGTTGTTTCTTCTTCATGTTTCCCTGTCTGTATAAGTCTTTTTTCCCAAGCAACCATACAATTAATCGCTGTATCTTCATCAACAACTGAGGTTCTCCATCCACTTTAGCGCATAGTGCGGCAATCCGCCTTACCGTGTGTGGTGACCTCAACACGTCAAACCTTTGTCCTGAGAATCGCTCCTTCTTCTTTGGGCGAATGTACCATTCAGCGACAGGACGGTGCAAACAAACACCATCCACACATTTTCAAGGCTGGACTCATGCCATGCGTGACGAAAGGCAGGGAATATGACGAAAAATGAGTTTCATTCGGAAAATTTGAGTCACGTTGTAAAACGCGACGGAACTATCGCTGCATTTGATTCAGCCAAAATTCGCTCCGCCATATGGCGAGCCGGACAAGCCAGCGGTGAGTATGATAATACAGAGGCTGACCTTCTTACGGCGCAGGTTATGAAGGTGTTGAACCATAAGTATCGGAATGCGCCACCCCATATCGAGAACATTCAGGATGTCGTGGAGCAGGTCTTGATCTCGGCCAATCACTTCAATACCGCCCGCGCATATATCGTTTACCGCGAACAGCATCACAAGCTTCGGAATGACCGCAAGACCATGGTGGACGTGGCAAGCTCCGTGAACGAGTATCTGGAACAGCTGGACTGGCGGGTAAACGCCAACGCCAACCAGGGCTACTCGCTCGGAGGACTGATTCTCAACGTTTCCGGCAAGGTAATCGCAAATTACTGGCTGAACCATGTTTACCCGCCGGAAGTCGGCAGGGCGCACCGGGAAGCGGATCTGCATATCCATGATTTGGATATGCTCGCGGGCTACTGCGCCGGGTGGTCTCTGCGCACGCTCCTTGCCGAAGGGTTGAACGGAGTTCCGGGCAAGGTCGAAGCAGACCCGCCGAAACACATGTCAAGCGCCGTAGGCCAGATCGTGAATTTCCTCGGCACACTGCAAAATGAGTGGGCGGGGGCGCAGGCGTTCAGTTCTTTCGATACCTATATGGCCCCTTACGTCCGTAAAGACAACATGTCCTACGACGAGGTTAAGCAGTGCATCCAGGAATTAATCTACAACCTTAACGTTCCTTCCAGGTGGGGCACGCAGACACCTTTTACCAACCTGACCTTTGACTGGGTCTGCCCCGAAGACCTGAGACATCAGGCTCCGATTGTGGGCGGAGAGGAAATGCCATTTACTTATGCCGAGTTGCAGAAGGAAATGGATATGATCAACCGGGCCTACATTGAAGTCATGAATGAAGGGGACGCTAAAGGACGAGTGTTCACCTTCCCCATTCCGACATACAACATAACCGCTGAATTCCCCTGGGAAGTTGAAAATACCGAATTGCTCTTCGAGATGACGGCGAAATACGGGCTCCCTTACTTCCAGAATTTCATCAATTCCGAACTGAAACCCAACATGATCAGGTCCATGTGCTGTCGCCTGCAACTGGATTTGCGCGAATTATTGAAACGCGGCAACGGCCTTTTCGGTTCCGCCGAACAAACCGGGTCAATCGGCGTGGTGACCATCAACTGCGCACGTCTGGGTTACCTGTATAAGGGAAAAGAATCTGCATTGATGCTTCACCTTGACGGGCTGCTTGAAATCGCCAGGAACAGCCTCGAAATCAAACGCAAGGTCATCAAGCGGCATATGGACAACGGCCTTTTTCCCTATACAAGAAGATACCTGGGTACATTGCGCAATCATTTCTCCACCATCGGTGTAAACGGTATAAATGAGATGATCCGAAATTTCACGGATAACGAGCATGATATCACCACGCAATGGGGACATGCATTTGCCTGCCGGTTACTGGATCATATGCGTTCCCGGATGCTCACATTTCAAGAAGAAACGGGGCATATGTACAACCTTGAAGCCACCCCGGCGGAAGGGACTACCTACCGGTTCGCGAAAGAAGACCGGAAAAGGTTTCCGGAGATTATCCAGGCGGGCACCAAGGATATGCCATACTATACCAACTCGTCGCAGTTGCCGGTGGGATTTACCGACGACCCTTTCGAAGCACTGAAACGACAGGAAGAACTGCAACGGAAATATACCGGAGGAACGGTACTTCATCTCTACATGGGCGAGCGGATATCAAGCGCCGGGGCCTGCAAGAAGCTGGTGCGCCGCTCACTGGAAAACTTCGGCCTTCCCTATATCACCATTACCCCGACATTTTCAATCTGTCCAAAACATGGTTACCTGTCCGGAGAGCATAAATTCTGTCCGAAATGCGATGATGAACTTATGGCGAAAAAACAGCCGGAAAGGCATAGGAAGGACATAGGTGCAGATTCCGATACGCAAACAGCTCAAACTCATCCGAGTGAAAAGGACCGTCAGCCCTGCGAGGTCTGGACAAGAGTCATGGGGTATCACAGACCCGTAGCATCGTTCAATATCGGGAAAAAGGCCGAACATGCCGAGCGGGTTTTTTTCAGACAAGGCGGTGCAGCCAAACAGGGAACCGCATGAAGATAGGAGGTCTACTGCCTTTCAGCACGATAGACTTTCCCGGACATCTGTCCGCGGTGGTCTTCTGCCAGGGGTGCCCATGGCGCTGTAATTATTGCCACAACCCTCATCTTCTTGCCGCCAAAGGGGAAACGGAAATAGCTTGGGAAGAAGTGCTGCGATTTCTCTCTACACGACGCGGCCTGCTGGATGCCCTGGTCTTCAGCGGCGGAGAGCCGACAATGCAGCCTGGACTGCAAGACGCGATCATGGCGGCGCGGGGAATGGGGTTCAAGTTGGGGCTCCACACTGCCGGGCCGTATCCGAACCGTCTTATGGACTGTCTGCCGTGGCTGGACTGGGTCGGAATGGATATCAAGGCGCCCTTTGAGGAGTACGAAGCGATCACCGGAGTACCCGACAGTGGAAACGCGGCAAGGAGAAGCGCGGAGCTGGTGCGGAAAAGCGGCGTACGACACCGGTTTCGCACGACTCTCGATCCCTGGGCGAACCGGAAGGGGCATATTGAAGGATTGACCCGCATGGTGACAGCTTGGGGAGATGAACTGGAGATTCAGAAGATCGACCGGTAGTTCAAACGAATGGAGAAGAGGAAGAGGGGTGAAAATCCCCCGCTGCCCCGCAGCCGTGATGGGAACGAAAGCCCGTTCTTCGCCGTCAGGCGACGAAAAAGCCACTGGGGAAAACCTGGGAAGGCGGGTAAGTAGGTGGCCCTGAGCCGGAATACCGTTCCATTGGATAACTTCGAGGGAGGTATTTCCATGTTGAAAAGAATTGTCTTGTTGTTCGTTGTCGTTCTTTCAGTTCCATCGCTGGGACGGGCGGATCAGAGCGAGATGCCCGAATGTGCTAAGGAAAATAGAAGGGAAGCAAGAAAGCCGCTCATAGACACTGACCAAGGAGGCCTCCTCCTTTTTGTGTTTCTCCTCGCCGGGACCATAGGTGGTTTTGCCGCTGGGTACTCATGGAGGATTCTTGTTAGCGAAAAATAGGAGTCATCCTTTTACGCTGCTTCAAACATGCAGAGAGAGTTCGCTCCTTACAATGCTTGGCTTCCCATACAGGACGGTCATGGGCAATGGCAGGAACATCTTTCTCTTTGACGAAATGCAATTTATAGTTCTGTTATTCAGTGCAATTTACTTGAAAAAATCCGAGCCGACGATGCAAATCGATTCGACCTATCAGAACCTCACGGTCATTCCGATAAAAGGGTTAAAATCGTCTGCGGAACGCGTAACGCCAATATTCACGCCACAGTCCAGTTGCGTGTTTTCCGTCACATCGTAAGTAAGCCCTACGTCCACGGTCCCCACCCAGTTCGAACCGCTCTCCGTGCTGACATCGCTGAAGAACTCCGCGTAACCTCCAAGCTTGCCGAAAAGGTCGTGGCCAAATGTCACCGTGTTGACGAAATCGTTGTGATAGCCGTGGAAATTCGCGTTACGCAGGGCAAAGATTGCCGTTTCCATGCCCATGTCCCAGCCTGCCGGCAGCTTTACGGCCAAAGGAAATATCACGCCGCCCTCCACTGAATTATTGCCGAGATGATCGGTGTTGCTGGGAAATTTTATGAGAGGCAGGAGGGCAAAGGCGGTCTTTCCTCCGTCGTCGCCCCAGAGATTGATTTTCAGCCGCATGGTTACATCGCCAAAACCGGATTGCGTAAACGTCTTTCCG
>DASRZQ010000235.1:0-4957 GCA_035686205.1 Geobacteraceae bacterium | reverse complement strand
AAAAAAAGCCCTCCCCGGAAAGGGGAGGGCTTTCTGCGTATCAGCACCTCAAAAGGTCTAGCCTTTGGTTATTTCTATTTTGGCTTCCTTGTGCAGTTTTGCCAGGTAATCATTGACGCCCTGCTGAACTTTCTGCCCCTTCAGATATTGCTCTATGTTCTTTTTCGCCTCGTCATAGGAGACCGTGCCCGCCGGTTTCTTCTCCGCGACCTTTATGATGTGGTATCCGAATTTGGTCTCAACGACGTCGCTTATATCGCCGGGCTTCAGGGCAAAGGCGGCCTTTTCGAATTCAGGCACCATCTGGCCCTTCGAGAAAAATCCCAAGTCTCCCCCCTGGGGTGCGCTGGGGCAGGTTGACTCCTTTTTCGCGACGGCGGCAAAATCCTCGCCCGCCAGCAGTCTTTTGCGGATGGCTTCCGCTTTTTCCCTGGCCTTCTTCTTGTCCTCGGCGGTGGCTTTGTCGCTGACACCGATCAGGATGTGGCTTGCCCTGACGCTTTCTTCGGTTTTGAACTTGTCTTTGTTTTCGTCATAAAACTTCTTCTGTTCATCTTCGGAGACCGTAACCTTGTCGGCAATTTCCTTGCCGAGGAGGTTGTTGATGACGATATCCTTGCGGACCAGCAACTTAAGGTCTTTTTCGGTCAGGTTGGTTTCCTTCAGTGCTTTTTCGTATGCCGCCGGAGTGGCAAATTGTTTCTTTTTCTGGTTGAACTGGTCATCCACTTTCTTGTCCAGATCGGCGACGCCGAGCTTCAGGCCCGCCTGGTAAAGCAGTTCGGCATCGATGAGCTTGTTGAGAATGGCTGTTTTTGCATTCTTCATCATATCATCGGTTATAGGATTGTTCGTTTTCGCCTTGTACTGGGCGGCCATGTCCTTGATAATCCTGTCGACGTCCTTCTCGGGTATCGCGACTCCATTTACCGTGGCCGCGATATCGGCGGTTTTTGTCTCCTTGGCTGCCTGTGCCTTCTTGCCGGCGGCGAGGGCGAGTCCGCCCAGGACGATAAGAAGGACGAGCGCGGCAAATGAAATGCGAAACAGTGTTCTTTGCGACCTATTCATGCAGTTTCTCCTTCATGGTTTTAGTTGAAAGTCCGGAAAGTTTAACATGTCGGGGAGAGAATGGGAAGTATATTAATAGGCGTATGGATAACCGGTATGATTTTTAGTGATATTAAAAAACAATACGGTTGACAATGCTTGTTGAATCTGGTTTTATGTTTTACCGCTCGAAATGTATGCATTATCAATGGATTGGCGATATTTTATCTTTGAAGGAGTTTCTTCCTTTTGTAATTTAATAACTTTATAATGTGATTCAGGAGACCAAAAGTGAAAAGAAAATTCAGGAAAGTAATGGCCGCGAACAGAGGCGAGATTGCGATCCGTATATTCAGGGCCTGCGCGGAACTGGGCATCAGCACGGTCGCCATTTACTCGCTGGAGGACAAGCTCTCCCTTTACCGGTACAAGGCGGACGAGGCATACCTGGTCGGCAAGGGGAAAAGCGCCGTGGACGCCTACCTGGGTATTGACGAAATTATTACCCTGGCAAAAAAGAAAAATGTGGACGCCATCCATCCGGGCTACGGCTTCCTATCGGAAAACCCCGAATTCGCCGAAAGATGCGAACAGGCCGGAATTGTTTTCATAGGGCCGACCGCGGAGATGCAAAGGAGCGTGGGCGACAAGATCGCCGCTCGCCGTGTCGCGGTGGCGGCCGGCGTGCAGGTGGTGCCGGGGACCGACGAGCCGATCGAATATGAAGAGGACGCGCTCAGGTTTGCCAAGAACTACGGATACCCGATTATCGTCAAGGCCGCCGCGGGAGGGGGTGGGCGCGGCATGCGCATCGCCCGCAACCGCAAGGAGCTTGTCGAAGGGCTTGCAAGCGCCCGGAGCGAGGCAAAGGCCGCCTTCGGCAATCCCGCTGTATTCCTGGAACGATTCATCGAAAACCCCAAGCATATCGAGGTGCAGATCCTGGGCGACAATTACGGGAACCTGGTGCATTTCTTCGAGAGGGACTGCTCCATCCAGCGCCGTCACCAGAAAGTGGTCGAATTCGCCCCTTCGCTCAGCCTGACGCCGGAAAAACGCGAAGCCCTGTGCGCAGAAGCGCTCAAAATAGCCCGCAAGGTAAATTACCGCAATGCGGGCACGGTCGAATTCCTCCTGGACCAGGAGGGGAACTTCTATTTCATCGAGATGAATCCCCGCATCCAGGTTGAGCACACCGTTACCGAGGTAATCACCGGCCGGAACCTCGTTCAGAAACAGATACTGGTGGCGGAAGGACACCGGCTGTCGGACCCTGAAATCGGCATTTCCGACCAGAAAGACATAGACATGCGCGGGTATGCCATTCAGTGCCGCATAACCACCGAGGATCCCGCGAACAATTTCGCTCCCGATTTCGGCACGCTCAAGGCATATCGCTCCCCGGGCGGTTACGGGGTCCGGCTGGACGCCGGAAACGCGTTTACCGGGGCCCACATCACCCCGTTTTACGACTCGCTGCTGGTCAAGATAACCACGTGGGGCCTTACCCTGAGGGAGGCGGCCCAGGTCATGGACCGTTCTCTCCAGGAATTCCGCATCCGCGGCGTAAACACCAACATCCCGTTCCTGGAAAACGTGGTTACCCACCAGACGTTCCTCAATGGCCAGTGCGACACCTCCTTTATCGACAAACATCCCGAGCTGATGAAGATGCGCGAGAAGAAGGACCGTGCGACCAAGATACTGAATTTCATCGGCAACGTTGTAGTAAACGGGGCGCCGGGCATCTCGAAGCCGCTCAGATCGGCCGACATGCTGGAGCCGGTGATTCCCGACGCGGACGGCTCGCTGAAGCGACCCTGCGGGACCCGCGACATGCTGCGGGAAAAGGGCGCGGACGGGCTGGTCAAATGGATACTTGAGCAGAAAAAGCTGCTAATAACCGATACGACCATGCGCGACGCCCACCAGTCGCTGCTGGCCACCAGGGTAAGGTCCCATGACCTGCTGAGGATCGCGGAGCCGACCTCATTCCTGGGGGCCGACCTCTTTTCCCTCGAACTGTGGGGGGGCGCCACTTTTGACGTCGCCATGCGATTCCTCAAGGAATGCCCGTGGCAGAGGCTGCACAAGCTGTCGGACGCGATCCCGAATATTCTTTTCCAGATGCTGCTTCGCGGCTCCAATGCCGTCGGATATACCAATTATCCGGACAACGTCGTGCAGCGTTTCGTCGAAGAGGCCGCGGATTCCGGCATAGACGTGTTCAGGGTGTTCGATTCCCTCAACTGGACTAAAGGCATGAAGGTTGCCATGGACGCGGTGAGGAAGACCGGCAAGATCTGCGAGGCCACGATCTGCTACACCGGCGACATAACCGATCCGAAGCGCGACAAATACCCCCTCGAATATTACGTGTCTCTGGCAAAGGAGCTGGAGCAGATGGGCGCCCATATCCTTGCAATCAAGGACATGGCGGGGCTCCTCAAGCCGTTTGCCGCCTTCAAACTGGTGAAAGCGCTCAAGGAGGAGATCGGGATACCGGTCCACCTGCACACCCATGACACTTCCGGGAACGGCGAAGCTTCCCTGCTCATGGCCTGCCAGGCGGGCGTCGACATAGTGGACGCCGCCCTTTCGTCCATTTCCGGCCTGACGTCGCAGCCGAACCTCAATGCGATCATCGCCGCACTTAAGGGAACGGAGTGGGACCCGAAGCTCAACGAAACCGGCCTGCAGAAGCTGGCGAATTACTGGGAGACCGTGCGCGATTATTACACGCCTTTCGAATCGGGCCTGAAGAGCGGCACGGCCGAGGTCTATCAACACGAAATTCCCGGCGGCCAGTATTCCAACTACAAGCCGCAGGTTGCGGGGCTGGGTCTCATCGACCGGTGGGAAGAATGCAAGGAGATGTACCACAAGGTAAACGTCCTTTTCGGCGACATCATCAAGGTGACCCCTTCGTCCAAGGTGGTCGGCGACATGGCGATGTTCCTCGTCAAGAACAACCTGAACGTGGAAGATGTTTTCACGAAGGGCGACGAGCTGACCTTTCCGGAATCGGTCGTCGGCTTTTTCAAGGGGATGATAGGGCAGCCCTACCAGGGGTTTCCGGAAAAACTGCAGAAAGTAATCCTGAAAGGCGAAGAACCTATTACCTGCCGTCCCGGCGAGCTGCTGGAGCCCGTGGATTTCGAAGATGAGAGGAAGAAAATCAAAACGAAGTTTGGCTGGGCAGTAAATGACAAGGACCTCATTTCATACATCCTTTACCCGAACGTCTACCCGGATTTCCATAAGCACCAGATCACATATTCCGACACGTCGGTCATCCCCACGCCGATATTCTTCTACGGCCTTGAGCCGGGGCAGGAGACCTCCGTGGAGATAGATCCCGGAAAAACGCTTATCATCAAGCTGAATGCCATCGGCAGCGTTCACGCTGACGGCACGAGGAACATTTACTTCGAGTTGAACGGCCTGGCGCGACAGGTTACGGTTCGCGACCAGTCCGTCGTTTCCGAAGTGTCCGAGCACGAAAAGGCCGACAAGTTCAACCCGCACCATGTCGGCGCGCCCATGCCTGGGCGGGTCCTAAAGGTGTGCGTCAAGGTCGGCCAGGAAATTAAGGCCGGCGATATTCTCATGGTTACCGAAGCCATGAAGATGGAAACCAACATCAAGGCCAGGGAAGACGGCAAGATAGGCGAGGTCAAGTTCGAGGAAGGCGATAAGGTCGAGAAAGACGATCTGATCATAGTCATGGCCTGAGAAACTGGCAGTACGCAAGGTAATGAGCCGGCATCGGGAAACGATGCCGGCTTTTTTTGTCCACTGAATCTTTGAGAATGAAAGCCTTTACTCGCCTGGAATGCCTCGAAAACATCCTGCCTTCTCGTTTCATGATGGGACAAAAGCCTCCCGTTGAAGCTTGTACCGTGAA
>DASRZQ010000234.1:0-23157 GCA_035686205.1 Geobacteraceae bacterium | reverse complement strand
CCCAGACGGATGATGCTGCCGTTGCGCTGGCGCACCACGAGGTTTTTGAATTCATCGACCGTTTTCAGGTTGGTGTCGGCGGTCAGGTTTACCTGGATGAACGCTCCCTTGCTCCTGCCGAGTGCCGCCAGGAAGTTGTTGGCGGCCAGGGCCTGGCGAACCTGGGCCGGGCTGATGCCGTAGGCGGCCATCCGGTCGGGCTTGAGCCAGACACGCATGGCGAAGGTGCGGGCGCCGAGGATCTCGGCCCTCTGCACCCCCTGGATGGCGGAAAGGCGGGGCTGGACGACGCGCACGAGGTAATCGGTTATCTCGTTCTGCTTGAGGAGGTCGGAGCTGAAGCTGAGGTATGCCGAGGCAAACCGGCTGTCCGCCGATTCGATGTTGATAACCGGCACCTCCGCCTCCGGAGGAAGGTCTCGCCTCACCTGGTCGACCTTGGAGCTGATCTCCGCCAGGGCCTTGGTGGAATCGTAGTTGAGCTTAAGGCGGACGGTTATGGTGGACAGACCGAGAGTGCTCTGCGATTCCATGTATTCGATGCCGTCGGCCGCCGCTATGGCACGCTCCAGCGGCGTGGTCACGAAGCCGCGCACCAGTTCGGCGCTGGCGCCTACGTAAACTGTGGTGACAGTTACCGCCGCATTTTCGCTGCGGGGATACTGGCGCACATTGACTGTCCGGACCGCCTGCAGGCCGGCGATGAGGATAACCAGGTTTACCACCAGCGCCAGCACCGGGCGGCGAAGAAAAAGGTCCGTGATTTTCATTATCAGCTGTTCTCCGGTTTCGGGGCCTGCCGGAACGGCGGGGCAAGCCTGTTATCGATTACCACCGGCTGAGCGTTGCGCAGTTTGAAGACGCCAGTGCTGACTACTGTCTCCCCTTCCCTGAGCCCGCTCGTGACCGCGACGAAGTCGCCTCTCTTCTCGCCCAGCCGCACGAACTGCTGGCGCAGCGCCTTGCCCCCTTTCCGCCCGCCGTCACCGGTAACGACAAAAATCGAGTCGCCGTACGGAGCGTAAAGCACGGCCGTGGCCGGAATGGCAAGAACCTGCCTGCGGGCGGGCAGGCCGACCGTTACGTTGACGAACATACCTGGCCGGAGTTTTTCCTCCCGGTTGCCGACGGTCGCCTGCAGCCGGATGTTCCGGGTATCGGAGTCAACCAGCGGGTTTGCGGCCGTTATTTTTCCTTCTACCGTTTCGCCCGGCAGGGCGTCGCACGCAACCCGCACCGGCAGGCCCGGGCGCGACCCGGCCAGTTGCTGCTGCGGTAGCGTGAAGTTGACGTATATGGGGTCGAGGGACTGCAGGGTGACGATCGGGTCTCCTTCACGCAGTAACTGGCCCAGGTTGACCTGGCGGATGCCGAGACGGCCGCTGAATGGAGCCCGGATCGTTTTTTTGGCGATGGTGGCGCGTATGCCTTTCACCTGCGACACTGCCTGCTCATGGGCGGCCAAGGCCTTGTCGTAGTCGGACTGGGAAATGATTTTATCCTTCAGCATCTTGGCGGCGCGCTCCAGTTCGCTGCGGGCCAGGTCGGCCTGGGCCGTCGCGCCGGGAAGCTGCGCCTCTTCGGACGAGGTGTCCTGGCAAACCAGCAGATCGCCCTTCCTGACACGGCTGCCGGGCGCGAATGCGATCTTCACGACTTTGCCCGGCAACTCGGCGGCAACGGTAACTCCCTGGACAGCTTCCAGCGTGCCCACGGCGGTCAGGGCGGTCTCCCATGATTCAGCCCTGACAACGGCCGTGGTCACGGTCTCGGGGGGAGGGACGAATTTCTTTCCCTGACCGATCATGGCGCCGATCTGCATGACCTTTATGGCGGCAAGCAGGGCAATGAGCACTACCAGTCCGGCTATGGCGACAAGAATGCGCTTTTTCATATCTCGATGCTCCTGTGAAGTTTTGGAGATGCCTGTCTATTCTTTCTTTGCCGTCTTCACGGCTCCGGCCTCCGGCCCGCGGTTCCACCAGCCGCCTCCGAGCGCCTGGAACAGGGCCGCCGTGTCCGCGAAGCGGGCCGCCTGGGCCTGAATCGTATTGATCCGGGCCTGCTGGTACTGACGTACGGCAACGAGAAGGGAGAGATATCTCACCGCGCCCAGTTCGAACTGCTTTTGCGTGACTTCAAGAGTTTCGCGCGACGCCGCTTCGGCCTCCACCTGCGCCTTGAGCGCTTGCGCATCCAGGTCAAGCGCGCGCAGCACATCGGCGACGTTCTGGAATGCCTGCAAAACAACCTGGCGATACTGCGCGGCCGCCTGATCATATGCGGCGATTGCTGCACGGCGCCTGGCGGTAAGCTCTCCTCCGTGGAAGATGGGCTGCAGCAACCCGGCGCCCAGGCTCCAAATGGAAGTTCCGGAGGTAAAGAGGTTTTCGATTGCGGTCGACTCCGAGCCGAGGCTGCCGGTCAGGGTGATTTGCGGGTAGAGGTTTGCCGTAGCTACGCCAATCTGCGCGCTTGCGGCATGCATCAGTTCTTCCGCGGCACGGATATCCGGGCGCTGTTTTACGACCGATGACGGCAGGCTTACCGGCAGCTCACCCGGCAATTGAAGCTCATTGATATTGAATTCGTGCATTGCCGCCGCTTCGCCGGGAAACCTGCCGGCAAGAACGGCCAGCAGATGGCGCGTACGGGCAAGGTCTTTCTCCAGCGGCGGAAGCAAAGCCCGCGTTTGCATGAGCATAGTCTGCTGCACGAGCACATCTGAGCGGGACGCCCCGCCAAGCTTGAACTGGCGCTGAACCAGGTCGAGCTGCTTCTCCTGGACCGCGAGAATTTCCCTTGTCGCCAGAATCTGGGCCCTCAGGGAAGATTCCTGGACCGCTGTCGTCACGACACTTGAGGCAATCGTGAGCCTCGCGCCTTCGAGTTGAAACCGCTGGTAGCCGACCTGGGCCTTAAGCGCCTCAAGCTCCCGCCTGCCTCCACCGAACAGATCGAGCACATATGAAACATTTACCGAAGCATTGAAGAGGGAAAAGGTGTTGCCGCCTGCCTCGGGCTGCCCGAAAGATGCCCCGGTGAATTTCTGCCGGGCGGCGGTAAAACTTCCGTCTACTCCAGGATAGTACACCGTTCCGGTCCTCGCCCGCAGGTTCTCCTGCGCTTCACGGAGCGTGGCCTGCGCGGCGTCCAGGGTCGGGTTGCCCGCAAGCGACTGGCGAATCAACGTGTCCAGTTGCCCGGAATGAAACAGTTCCCACCACTGTGCGGGTATGTCCTGTCCGGAGACGAAATGTTGCGCCGACCCGCCGGTTCCCGCTGAGGCGACCGTCTCCCGAGGCAGAGGCGTCGATGTATATGTTTTCACTTCCGGCGCCGCGGGGGTCCGGAAGTCCGGACCGACGGCGCAGCCGGCCAGAACAGCGACGGTCACCGCGACGGCAATGGTCCTTAATCGAAATTCTATGGTCGTCAAGTTATAACTCCATGTCCTCAAGCTGCCTTCAATTCAACACGAAGCCGTCGGCATGAATGCCGCAACGGGCGGAATATCGGGACAGATCGCCGTTTTCGCGGCATCATGCCGGCTTCTTCGAGTTTACTTCCCCGCAATTGTGATCCCGGCGGACGAGGCCGAAAAACAGGTTATCCAAATAAAATAAGTACATGATTTCATAAATTTGATGTCATCTCGACCAAAGGGAGAGATCTTAATGCATACGGCAAAACCACCAGGATTTCTCTCTTTGCTCGAAATGACAATATTTATGCCGAAATATTGATACGTCATCGGATTTATGAACGGGTGCACAAAGACTCGAAAGCTCGCGGCTTCGGATTCACCTTAGCGCAAGGTGCCGTTTCCCGCAAGCCCTTTCAGAACGGTGTCGAGCATGCGTGCCAGTCTGGCTCGGTCGACATCCGGCTTTTCCCTGCAGAGTTGCTCTTCCATGGCCACGTTCAGGACGCCTATGATAATCCACATCACGTCTCCGGCGTCCGCGGCCCTGAACTCTCCGGTCTGGATTCCCCGTTCCACGAGATTCCGCACCTTGCCCTGCAGTTTCATGTGGTATTCGTCGAAGTCGAAAAACGGGGCTCCCTGCGGCGGGCCGTAGTAGATCGAATACATCAGGCGGGCCGGGTCCAGGTTTTCCACGAAGAGATCGAACACCCTGCCGCAAAGCTCCGTCAGCGCATCAGCGGCGGATATGCCGGTTTCCACGCGGCAGGAATCGAGAAGATCGTCAAAATGCCTGAAAGGAACCCGAAAAAGGTCGAGATAGATTCCTTCCTTGTTTCCGAAATAGTAATACAGCACCGGCTTGGTCACTCCCGCGACTTCAACGATTTCGCGGACCGACGTTGCCGCGTATCCCTTGCGCGTAAACAGCTCGAGGGCGGCCGTCAGGAGGCGCTTGCGGACCTCCGGAATCTGAACATCATCTTTTGCCGATATTAATAATTTATTCATACACCATTTTTTATATAACAAAATTTATTTACTTAGCGGTAAGTATAATATCGCCACCGATTTGTCAAGCGGAAATGCAGCCGATAGGAAATCATTATCTACAGGACCATTTGTATGGCTTGAGGACGATTTGCCCGGCAACCAAAATATCCTTTACAAAAAAAAGTCGATATACTATATTGCGTTTTTACGGAGAGATGTCCGAGCGGCTGAAGGAGCACGACTGGAAATCGTGTGTGCGTTAATAGCGTACCGAGGGTTCAAATCCCTCTCTCTCCGCCATAATCCAAAGCGCCCCGTACGATTAATCCAAAATCCGCCAACACGGGGTTAATCCCATTTGAGACAACCGGAATTCGCATTCATCAGTTCGTATTTGCTTTACGGGCGCGGCTGATAGCTGGGTCCCGCGCAAAGGAAGGTTACAAACCCCGTCAGGTCCGGAAGGAAGCAGCGGTAGTAGCCGTCCCCTTGTGCCGCGGGGAAACCCAGCTATCAGCCGCGCCCGTAACCGTTTTAACTTTTTTCCGAATCCGCGACATCTTCACGGATACAGGTTTTTCCTTCACGGCAGGGATGTGATATGCATGGAGTTCCGGGCTTCCGGAAAGCTCCGTCAAGCTGCATCAAATAAAAACCGGCCCCTTTGCGGGCGCGGCATTTCGCAAGCCTCCGGGGACGCCCCATCCCGGACAATTTGATCGCAACGAGGTTCTAATCGCATGTCTTACCTTGTACTGGCCAGAAAATGGCGACCGCAGACTTTCAGTGACCTGATCGGACAGGAACATGTCAGCCGAACCCTCCAAAACGCCATAGAATCCGGCAGGGTCGCCCATGCCTTCCTGTTCACCGGCGCGCGCGGCGTCGGCAAGACAAGCGCGGCGAGAATTCTCGCCAAGGCTCTGGAATGCGAGAACGGCCCGCTGGCCGAACCGTGCAATGCCTGCCAGGCCTGCGACTCCATAACGGCCGGAAACGCCGTCGACGTATTCGAGATAGACGGCGCCTCCAACACCGGAGTCGAAGACATCCGGGAGCTTCGCGAAAACATCAAATACCTTCCGTCGAGCCTCCGCTTCAGGATTTTCATTATCGATGAAGTGCACATGCTTTCCACCAGCGCTTTCAACGCCCTGCTGAAGACGCTGGAGGAGCCGCCCGCCCATGTCAAGTTCATCTTCGCTACCACCGAGCCGCACAAGGTACCGATCACCATCCTCTCCCGCTGCCAGCGGTTCGATTTCAAACGAATTCCGGTCCAGAAGGTCGTCGCGAGGTTGCGCCAGATAGCAGAACAGGAACACATATCCATAAGCGACAATGCGCTGACGGCAGTGGCCCGCAAGGGCGACGGAAGCATGCGTGACTCCCTTTCGACCCTTGACCAGGTCCTCGCCTTCTGTGGCGATACAGTCAGCGACGAAGATGTGACCGGCCTGCTCGGCGTCGTGGACAGGCGCCTTCTGCTGGAAGCTTCAAACGCGGTATTTTCCAGGGACAGCAGGACTGCTCTGGAAATTGTCAAAAAGTTCGATGAATTCGGCTGCAATATGCGGCACTTCTGCCAGGAACTGATAAATCATTTCAGAAACCTGCTGATCGTTCGGCTTGTCGACGACCCCTCCGAACTTCTGGACCTTTCCGAGGGGGAATTGGCCGACATCAACCGGCAGGCGGGGCTGGTAAAGCAGGATGACCTCCAAAGGCATATCGCGCTCCTTCTGAAGGCCGAAACGGAAATGGCCCTGTCAGGCTTTACCAGGCTCATTCTCGAGATGACCCTGGTAAAAATGTGCTCCCTCGTTCCGGTTGTTCCTGTTCGAGAGATCCTGGACAGGTTGAAGGCTATCGAGGAATCCGGCAGGCCGGCTTCTTGCGAGGCGAAGCCCCCGTCGACGGCAAAACCTGCGGTCCCGCGCCCGGTCCCGTCTCCGCCCGAAGAAAAAATTGTCCCGGCCGCGGGCAACAGGCCCTCTCCCCATCCGGAAACGGCACCCGACTGGGCCGGATTCGTCGCTTTCGTCACGGGCAGAAAAGCCAGCCTGGGCTCCATGCTAGAACATGGCCACCCGTTGCTGGTTTCACAGTCTTTGATAAAAATCGGCTTTCCCTCGGGCTCATTTTACCTGACCGCCCTCAAGGACCCGGATTCCATGTCATCCCTGAAAGAAATGGCGCACCGGTATTTTCATGCCCAGCCAGCTGTTGAACTGGTCGCCCTGACGGGGAGCGGCGGGGATGTTCCGCCATCGGTGCTGCAGAATAAAAACACTCTCGCAAGCGAGCGGCTTTCCAGAATCGACGAAGAGGGGCGGAAACACCCTCTGGTTGCCGCGGCGGTTGAGATATTCGGTGGAGAAATTGGCGAGATACGGGAAGTGGATAAAGATTCCACGGAAAAATTTTAACGACAATAAAAATGGAGGATCAACAGGATGTCTAAAGGTCTCGCGCAGATAATGAAACAGGCGCAAATGATGCAGCAAAAAATGGCAAGACTGCAGGAGGAAGCTTCACAGAAAACCGCCGAAGCCAGTGTTGGCGGCGGCGCGGTCACCGCGGTCGTAAACGGTAAGAACCAGCTGATTTCCCTCACCATCAAAAAGGAAGCGGTCGATCCGGAAGACGTGGAAATGCTTCAGGACCTCGTCGTCACCGCGGTAAATGAAGCGCTGAAAAAAGTTCAGGAAGAGCTTGCTGCCGAAATGAGCAAGATAACCGGCGGACTCAGCATTCCCGGCATATTGTAACCAGCCGTAAATACTGGATAATTCAACGTGCGCCGTCTAAATGACGGCCACGGAACCTTTCACAAACATTGCTGAAAACCAAATTATTTGAAATTTTCAATTTTACTAAAACAAAATTTTATTGACATATTTTTATTATTATTTAAAATATGAACACCCAAAGCTCACGTTCCATACTCCGTTTCACGGACAATATCCCCCACGGCACCGAAAAACGCGTGGACATGGGTTCTCACACATCCGACTCCCTAAAAAACGCATGCCATGTCGGCAGGGACGCCTTGGAATTTTTGATTCCTTGGGGAAAAGAGTGCAATGACGCGCCAACTTTTTGTTCAGTTGCTCCTCTTGCTGAAAAACCCGGCGAAAATCGTCCCGTCATTCTACTGCCTGTCGCAAACTTTCATTCATTTTCCATGTAAACATACTGTTTACGCTTTATCCAAACGCCTTTTCGTCAGCGGGATTCCTGCATCTCTTTATCAGAATTCGAACAACCAAAATTATATTAACAAACGCTGTTTGATATGTTATATTGAAAATTCACCTTTAATATTATGATACATTTTTCCCGTTCATTGAACAGGCTCGTCGGCGAGCTGAAAAAACTGCCCGGGGTCGGTGAAAAAACCGCTTTGCGACTGGCCTTTCACCTGCTGAAAGCCCCCGAAAACAGCCGGGCGCTTGCCGAAAGTCTGACTGACGTCCTGAGCGGCGTCAGGTTCTGCTCCGTCTGCCACGGCATTACGGAAGACGATCCTTGCTGCATATGCTCCGGTGACAGGGACAACTCCTCGATTTGCGTTGTTGAAGAGCCGCAGGACATGCTGGCCATGGAAAGATGCGGGGCTTTCAGGGGACGGTATCACGTTCTTCACGGCGCATTGTCCCCTTTGAGCGGAATTATGCCGTCAAACCTGAAGATAGACGAGTTGCTGGGCAGGCTTCAGGAAGGCGCGATACGCGAAGTCCTCATCGCCACGAATTTTACCGTCGAGGGAGAAGCGACGGCTCTCTATCTCACCAAGGTCATCAAACCGCTGGGTGTTAAAGTTACGAGACTGGCATACGGCATTCCACTTGGCAGCGACCTTGAATACGTGGACGCCGCAACAGTGCAGAAAGCGGTGGAAGGTCGAAATGAGCTGTAAAGCTTCAAAATCCGGTTTTAGAACTGTTTTCGCATAAATGATGTAGCCTCAAAATTTTTGGAACAAACCATATTTTATTATGGGAGGAGCTCGTATGAAACGCAGAAAGATCACGATTGACGGAAACACGGCGGCGGCCCACGTGGCTCACGCAACAAACGAAGTAATTGCAATCTACCCGATTACCCCTTCCTCGGTTATGGGGGAAATCTCGGACGAAAAGAGCGCCAGGGGAGAAAAGAACATCTGGGGAACGGTCCCCCAGGTGGTTGAGCTCCAGTCCGAAGGAGGCGCGGCGGGCACCGTCCATGGCGCGCTCCAGGCCGGAGCGCTGACGACGACCTTTACGGCCAGCCAGGGGTTGCTGCTGATGATCCCCAACATGTTCAAGATCGCCGGGGAGCTCACCTCGACCGTTTTCCACGTATCCGCCCGCGCAATCGCGGCCCAGGCGCTTTCTATATTCGGCGACCATTCGGACGTAATGGCCTGCAGGACCACCGGTTGGGCAATGATCTGCTCCAACAACGCCCAGGAAGTCATGGATTTCGCCCTGATCGCCCAGGCATCCACCCTTCGGGCGAGGGTGCCGTTTCTGCACTTCTTTGACGGGTTCCGCACTTCCCATGAAGTGCTCAAGGTCGAGGAACTGACCTTTGACGATATGCGCGCCATGATTGATGACAAATTGGTGGCTGCACACAGGGCCCGCGCCCTGTCGCCGGACCGTCCGGTCATGCGCGGCACGGCGCAGAACCCCGATGTTTATTTCCAGGGCAGGGAAACCGTCAACTCCTACTATCCGGAATGCATAAGCATCGTCGAAGAGGAAATGAAAAAATTCGCGGGACTTACGGGCCGCCAATATAAACTCGTGGACTACGTGGGCGTGCCCGACGCCGACAAGGTTATCGTCATAATGGGCTCCGGCGCCGACACCGTTCATCAGACCGTGGAAAATCTTGCGGCAAAAGGGGAAAAGGTCGGCGTGGTGAAGGTCCGCCTCTTCCGCCCATTCCCTATCGACGCGTTTATCGCGGCGCTGCCGAAAACAGTAAAGAAAATCGCCGTCCTCGATCGCACCAAGGAACCGGGTTCGCTCGGCGAGCCCCTTTATCTCGACATTCGCACCGCCATCGGCGAGGCCATGGCGGACGGCAAATTCAGTTTCGACGGCTATCCGACCATCGTGGGCGGCCGCTATGGCCTGGGTTCAAAGGAATTCACTCCGGCCCATGTCAAGGCCGTATTCGATAACCTCGGCACCGCCAAGCCGAAAAACCATTTCGTCGTCGGCATCAATGAAGACGTTACCGGCTGCAGCCTCGATTTCGATCCGGGTTTCTTCAACCCCATGGAAGGCGTTTACCAGGCAATGTTCTACGGACTCGGGTCCGACGGTACCGTCGGCGCAAACAAGAACTCCATCAAGATTATCGCCGAACTTACCGAAAATAATGCACAGGCATATTTCGTCTATGACTCCAAGAAAGCCGGCTCCATGACCACCTCGCACCTGCGCTTCGGCTCAAATTACATCCGCGCGCCCTATCTGGTCCAGGAAGCGGACTTCGTAGCCTGCCACAACTTCTCTTTCCTGGAGAAATACGACATGCTGGCGAAAGCCAAAAAAGGCGCTACATTCCTGCTGAACTCACCCTACGAAGCGTCCGAAGTCTGGGACAATATCCCGGCGGACGTCCAGAAACAGATTCTCGACAAGAACCTCAAGTTCTTCGTGATCGACGGGGTGCGGCTGGGCAACGAAATCGGGCTCGGACCCCGCATCAACGTAATCATGCAGACGGCATTTTTCAAAATCTCGAACATTATCCCCATTGAAACGGCCGTCGAGCATATCAAGGACGCCATCAAAAAATCCTATGGCAAGGCCGGCGAGAAGGTCGTCGAAATGAATTTCAAGGCGGTTGAGGCGGGCCGCACCAACCTGATGGAAGTGGCCGTGCCGAAAAAAGTCACCAGCACCATCGGCAAACCGGCCGTAGTCAGCGACAAGGCTCCGGCATTCGTCCGCGAGGTGACCGCCACCATCATCGCGGGTCTCGGTGACCAGCTGCCGGTTTCCAAAATGCCGGCCGACGGCACCTTCCCGACCGCGACATCGCAATTCGAGAAGCGCAATATAGCCAACGAAATCCCGGTGTGGGACGCCGATCTCTGCATCCAGTGCGGCATCTGTTCTTTCGTCTGTCCGCACGCGACAATCAGGTTGAAGGCGTATGACGCATCCTTCCTGAAAAAAGCGCCCGAAAGCTTCAAATCCGTGGACTGCAAGATTCCGGAAATGAAAGGGAAGAAGTTTACCATCCAGGTTGCGCCTGAAGACTGCACGGGCTGCGGCGCCTGCTCCTACAACTGTCCGGCCAAGAGCAAGGAAGATCCGTACCACAAGGCGATCAACATGGAGTTCCAGCCGCCGTTGCGCGCGCAGGAAGCCGCTAACTTCGAATTTTTCCTTTCGATCCCCGACGTGGACCCGACCCAGGTCAAGCTCGACTCGCTTCGCGGCAGCCAGCTTGTCCGTCCGCTGTTCGAATACTCCGGCGCCTGCGCCGGCTGCGGCGAAACTCCCTATCTGAAGCTGCTTTCACAGCTCTTCGGAGACAGGACCTTGATCGCCAACGCAACCGGCTGTTCCTCGATTTACGGGGGCAACCTGCCGACCACTCCATGGGCCAGGCGGGCAGACGGACGCGGTCCCAGCTGGTCGAATTCCCTGTTTGAAGATAACGCCGAATTCGGATACGGCATGCGCCTGTCCGTCGACAAATTCAACCAGATGGCCCTGGAACTTGTGGACGAGCTTATCACCTGCGCATGCTCATCGGGCAAGAATGTCAAAGACCTTCTGGTCGAAATCAGGGACGCGGACCAGTCCGACCAGTCCGGCATCGAGGCACAGCGCGGCCGTGTCGAAAAGCTCAAGGCCGTGCTCGCGGAGTGCCCGGGGGAAATGGCCAAGCGGCTTCTGACGATTGCCGACTACCTGGTCGCGAAGTCCGTCTGGATTGTCGGCGGCGACGGCTGGGCATACGATATAGGTTACGGCGGCCTGGACCATGTCATCGCTTCAGGCAGGAATGTGAACCTTCTCGTCCTTGATACCGAGGTATACTCCAACACCGGCGGCCAGGCGTCCAAATCGACCCCACTCGGCGCCGTTGCGCAGTTTGCCGCCGGCGGGAAGATGATGCCGAAAAAGGATCTCGGCATGATGGCCATGTCCTACGGCACCTGCTATGTGGCCACGGTTTCGCTTGCCAATCCGGCCCAGGCGGTAAAGGCATACCTGGAGGCGGAAGCGTTCAACGGGCCTTCTCTTATACTTGCCTATTCCCACTGCATAGCCCACGGCATAAACATGACAACCGCCGTCGACGAACAGAAAAAGGCCGTTGCATGCGGTCACTGGCCGCTTTACCGCTACAATCCGGATCTGGCGGAACAGGGCAAGAACCCGCTGATTCTTGACAGCAAGGCGCCTACGATATCCTTTGAGGAATTTGCATGGGGAGAAAACCGCTACCGCGTTCTGAAGAAAAACAATCCTGAAGCCGCGTCGAAGCTTATGGGCAAGGCTAATGAATGGACCGCCAGGAAGTTTGCCCTGTATGAGAAGATGGCGGCAATGACGCTCGAAACCAAGTCCGAAAAGAAATAGACGTAATAATTAACGGTTTCTTTGTTTTCCGGTTTTTCAGTTATCAATCAGAAATGGCCCCGGTGGCGGAAAATGCCGGGGCCTTTCTGTTACTGTGCCGTTACAAGTATTTAATCCCTTGAAATAACCGGATAGTTCTGTTATAAAGTTAGCCGCTGCTTTAACAACGCCTTAAATTTTCATGCGGCGCAAGGGGTATGAGCCATGGCGACTCCTCAGATGGTGATGTACGAAGAAGAATACAAAAAAATTAATTATATTATCGAGAAACTTCTCAGGGAAGCCAACTCGAAGGTAATATTTCTGGTAGATAAAAACGGCCAGCTTATTTCCGGGGTCGGCGAGACGGAACGTTTCGACACAACCTCCCTTGCATCGCTCACGGCCGGTAATATCGCGGCCACCGGCGGCCTTGCCAAACTGATCGGGGAAAAAGAATTTTCAATTCTTTTTCATGAAGGCGAAAAGGACAATTTACACATATCCATAGTAGGCGGCCGGGTGATCCTGGTAGTGCTTTTCGACAGCCGCTCATCGCTGGGACTTGTTCGCCTCCGGGTGAAAAAGGCGTCCGAAGAGCTGACGGCCATTTTCGACGAACTCATGAAGAGGGCCGAGGAAAAGGAAAAGAGCGGCGACAGCGAATTTCCTTTCGCCGAAATAACCGACGACGATATAGATAATCTATTTAGCTGAAAGAGGTAATTTGGATGTCTTTCATCAATTACGCCTCCCGTGAAATCAATTGCAAAATCGTTTATTATGGACCAGGGCTCTGCGGCAAGACAACCAACCTGCAGTTCATTTACAATAAAACCGCTGCCGATTCCAAAGGGAAAATGATCAGCCTTGCGACGGAGACTGAAAGAACCCTGTTCTTCGACTTTCTTCCCCTGGCACTGGGAGAGATCAAGGGCTTCAAGACACGTTTTCATCTGTATACGGTGCCCGGCCAGGTCTTTTATGACGCGTCCAGAAAGCTGATCCTGAAGGGCGTCGATGGCGTGGTTTTCGTTGCGGACTCGCAGGAAGAGCGGGTCGACGCGAATATCGAGTCACTGGACAACCTGAATGTGAACCTTATTGAACAAGGCTATGATCTGAACAAAATCCCGTTCGTCATTCAGTACAACAAGCGGGATTTGCCGAATATCATCTCCGTGGATGAGCTCCGCAGGGACCTGAATCTGACCTCCGTGCCCGATTTCGAAGCCTGTGCAACCACGGGCGACGGAGTTTTCGAAACTTTGAAAGCCATCGCAAAGCTGATCCTGATAGATCTGAAAAAGGGAAAGTAACGGGCAAAAAATCATAACTCTAAAGAAAAAGGCGGCTGGTTAAAATCAGCCGCCTTTTTTATGCCTGTCGGGTCTTTCACGGACTTATACCCGGTTGCGACCAAACAATTTCAAATCATGTCATGTCGAACGAAGAGAGACATCTTTGACAAACGTGTTCAGGATTTCTCGCTGGAGCTCGAAATGACAATAAATTGAATACAACTTTGTATCAGACATTGAATCTGAAGTTGCAGATATCACCGTCTTCGATTACATAGTCTTTCCCCTTGAGCAGCGCTTTTCCCTGCGATTTGACGGCAGCCTCGCTGCCGGCGCTTACCAGGTCGTCATACTTGATGACTTCCACCCGAATAAACCCCCGTTCGATATCGCTGTGAATCTTTCCCCCGGCAGCCGGCGCTGGGGTCCCCTTGCGGATCGTCCAGGCTCTCGCCTCATCCTTGCCCATGGTATAGAATGACATCAGGCCCAGCTTGTCGTACGCAGCCGCATTAAGCCTGTCCAGGCCGGAAGAGGCAAGCCCCAGGGCCTCCAGGTATTCCCGCCTTTCGTCCGGGTCGTCCATGCCCATTATTTCCTTCTCTATGAGGGCCGAAACAGTGAAGGATTCGCCGGAACCGCCCGGTTCACCGGAGACTTTATCCTCGTCGACGTTATAAACCCACAGAAGCGGCATAAGCGTAACAAGGTTAAGGCTTTTCACGGAAGAAATCTCATCCTGGTCCAGTTCAAGGCTGCTGATGCTTTTTTCGGATTCAATCGCATCCCTGCACTTCACAAGGGTCTGCTCTTCCTTGATCTGCGCGGGCGTGCGCCCGGCCTTCTTCTCCTTGGCGATCCTCTCCAGTCTCTTCTCGATCAGTTCCAGGTCGGCCAGGAGAAATTCCGTGTTCAGGGTCACGCGATCACGCCCGGCGTCGACGGAGCCGCTCGGGTGGTATATCCTCTCGGACGTGAAAGCCCTGACCACGACACAGAGGAGGTCGCAGCGTCGCGCGGCGTCCAGCCATTCGCGCTTGCCGGCGCCTTCGGTCACATCCGGACACAGGACGATCTTGTTTTCAGCGTACTTGATTTTTTCCGGCTTGACTATCCCGGCGATAATATCGACCCGTGGATCCCTGATCGGCGCCACGCCTTCGACCGACTCGCCTTCGGCGCGGTGTTCCGGGACTTCGCGCCCCGTCAGCAGGGAAAAAAGTGTTCTCTTGCCCGATTGCGGCAAGCCCAGCAATGCAATTTTCATAAGATACTCCAGAGGCAGTCAATATTTTTTTACAGATATTCCTTTAAACCGCGATTTTCCAGCTCGGCCACCAGTTTCTTGACGTCCTGGGACATTTCCTTGCTGCACATCATAAGTGAGTCACCAGTGTTTACGATCACAAAGCCGCTCACGCCGACCAGCGCCACAAGCTTGCCGCCGCCGTATACAATACAGTCGCGAGAGTCCAGGTTGACGAAATCCTTTGCGTTTATCACTACGTTTCCCGAATTGTCACCATCGACGACTTCGGGCAAGGCCGTCCAGCTACCCACATCGCTCCAGCCGAAAGAACCCGGAATCACCACAACGTTGTCGGCCTTTTCCATTACCCCGTAGTCTATCGACTCTCCGGTAATTTCACGGTAGACGGACATGATCCGCGGGTTCAGATCGGCCATATCCCAATTGCCGCCGGAAAATGAAAGGTTTTCCAGGGCCGAAGCCAGGGTCTCCATGTGTTCCCTGATCCGGAGGAGGATGACGTCGGTCCGCCACATGAACATGCCGCTGTTCCAGAAGAAATTCCCGGATTCAAGAAACTCCATCGCCTTCTTCACGTCCGGTTTTTCCACGAAACGCTTGACCGGATACGGGCCGTCACCGCGTACTCCAGCCTCAATCTCGATGTATCCGTAACCGGTTTCAGGACGGACCGGCACGATTCCCATGGTAACGAGACAGCCGCTGCGCGCCGGCCCTTCTCCCTTCCGGACAGTCCGGCGGAATTCGTCTTCGTCGGCGATGTAGTGGTCCGCGGGGAGCACGAGCATCATGGAGTCCGGAGAGTTGCGTTCTATTATCGCCGCGGCCAGAGCAATCGCCGGGGCGGTATTTCGCCCCATCGGTTCTTCTATTATGTCAACCGGTATTTTATCCCGGTACTGCTCGACCTGACGTGCCGTCTCCGCGGCCTGCAAGGTGTTGGTGACAATCAGCACCCTTTCAGGCGATAGCGGCACGACCCTTTCAACGGTCCTTTGAAGCATGGACTTCCCGCCGAGAATCGACATCAGCTGTTTGGGGCTTTTCCCCCGCGACAGCGGCCAGAAACGTGTTCCGGAACCTCCGGCAAGTATAACGACGTACATGAAACACTCCTGATTCGGGGCAATCGGACTGTACGGGAAAAGACGCCCCCTTATGCGTTTTACAAAGCCATAAAGCCGCCTTAATTGAAGGCAAAGTTTACGTTTTTGCCGTCCATATGTCAAGAAACCTTCCCCCATTGGGGCCGTTTCGACCCGCCTGAAGGATTGGCGGCAAGGGAGAAAACAATAATTATGTTATATTATTTATAAAACAACATGTTATTTTTGCCCTTATATTTGTTGTTGTTTTATTTTTTAAAGTTTTTTCTGGACATTTCCTTAATTTATGCCATACTGTCATCGATTAATAAAACAAGAGGCAAATAAATAACAAAAGGAGACTATAACAATGAAACTTTTCAACTGGATATTTAAGCTTGTTGTGCTCCTGCTGTCCCTTCCCGCCTTCCTTCTGCTTGTCTGTGAAGGGGCCTGCCTCGTTGTTACAGACGGCATACCCGGATTGCTGAAGAAGCTCTCCATCCTGCGCTCCGGGGCGAACAACTGACCCGCGAGGGGAAAACTTCTCCCGCATTGACAATCGACACGAAATGGCATTAAAATACACTTAGGAGAAGTGGTCCCCGATATGTCTGGGGTTTGCGGAGAAAATTGAGGAAAACTGTCATCTTGGCAAACGTGGGGCCGCCGGGTCCGGGCGTGGTGTGCATGCCCTCGCTGGAGAGGGAAGCCTGAAGCGTCTTCCCGGCGCATGATAGACAAAAAAGTCAGAATCTCTTAATTGTTCCCCGATGCTCCGGACATTTCCGACAGACAAACCCTCAAGAAAGAGTAAGTCTGTCTCTTTCCCGGACAGCAAACCATTTTATACGAGGTTGCATTCAATTCATTGTCATTTCGAGCGACAGCGAGAAATCCTGAACACGTTTACCAAAGATGTCTCTATTCGTTCGACATGACATGTTTTGAAATTGTTTGATTGCAACCGGGTATTAAAATGCCTTTTTTCATCGGTCCCTGCGCCACCAATTCAGAATAGTTGCCTGAATCCGTGAAGGCGTCACGGATTCAGGCAGTTCCGAGATCATTCAGAACCCGACGATTTCTCAACCTTTTCCAGAAAACCTTTCACATTGGGCGCGAAAGCCTCATGTTCAAGCAGAAATGCATCATGACCGTAATTGGATTCGATCAGATGGTATTCCACCGGTTTGCCCAGCTCTTCCAGAACACGGACCATTTCCTCGGTCTGGTAGGGGGGATAAAGCCAGTCTGAAGTAAAAGCGAAGAACTGGAGCGGCGACCGAACCGGAGCAAAAGCCTCGTGGAGGGACTCGCAACCCCAGGAGACATCGTACAGGTCCAGGGCCTTGGCAAGATACAGGAACGAGTTGGCGTCGAAGCGGTCGACAAAATTGTATCCGTTGTACGAAAGGTACCGCTCGACTTCGAACTGGCCGAAGAAGTCGAACTGGCCGTCACGTGCCGAAAATCGTCGGCCGAATTTTTCCAGCATCGACAGATCCGACAGGAAGGTAATGTGTCCGATCCCCCTGGCAAGCGCCAGACCGTCCTTGGGGTTTTTGCGGTACTCGCCCTTTTTCCAGGACGGATCATTGAAGATCGCCCATCGCGCCACGGCGTTCATGGCTATGGCCATGGGCGACGGCCGGCCGCTTGTTGCCAGGACAATGGCCGATGCGATGCGGTCCGGATAGCAGGTTGACCACTCCAGCGCCTGCATTCCGCCCATGCTGCCACCCATGACGGCGAGCAGCTTCCTGATCCCCAGAAAGTCAATCAGAAGCTGCTGTGCGCGGACCATGTCGCGCACGGTAATAACCGGAAAGGTCAGATTGTATCGTCTGCCGGTCTTCGGGTTTATGGAGGTCGGACCGGTAGAACCGTAGCATGAGCCTATGATATTGGAACAGATGACGAAATATCTGTTCGTATCCAACAGCCTTCCCGGACCCACTATTTCATCCCACCAGCCCGGTTTCTTGTCGTCTTCGCTGTGTCTGCCGGCCAGGTGTGCGCTTCCCGTCCACGCATGCGCCACCAGGATAGCGTTTGATTTATCCGCGTTAAGCTCTCCGTACGTTTCATAGGCAATGCTAATCGGGCCGAGAATGCGGCCGCTTTCGAGCCTGAGTTCCGTATCGAAATGGACGAATTTTGTTTCAACTATCCCAACGGACATCGAATCCCCTGAAAATCGGTATTATGACATGACAGACCGCCCGGCCCGGACTGACGACAAAAAGGGCGCAAATGCAAAAAGCCCCTTCCACCGATGAGAAGGGGCTTTAATATTCCTATGTCATAAAGCGCCTTTCTCATCTTCGCCTTGCGGCAGGATTTAGCACCTGACGCCCCAATGGGGCCGGTTGCTGTGGTTTCACAGGGCCTCTCCCTCCACCACTCTTGATAAGAAGGTCTCTTCTATTCAATTTTGCAAAAGAATACGGGAGCGGGGAAATTTTGTCAATATTAATCTACGGTTGGTGACTTACTTCCCGAATGCTCGGAATAACTTGCCCTCAGGTCAAGAGGAAGAGGAAAGTTGCGGCGCGATGTATCGGGGCAGTCGGTTCCAGCCTTCGTAAAACCGGGTTTTCATTCACAACAGGTCTTGCTGCGACGGAAGGCATCGGCAACGGCATCTGGCGTGGGGAAAAAGGCGTCCGGGCCGAAAAGTTCAACCAGCCCGGACCTTTCAAATTCCAGCTGAACGTCACGGGTCAGTTCGCAGATGACGAGCCTGATATTCAGGTCTTTCAGGATGCCGTGGAGAGCGCGCAGGGCTTCCGCCGCCGTGAAATCCACATCATTAACCGGCGCCGCGTCAATACAGAACCAGGCCAATTGCGGGTCGGCGCCCTTCGCCAGGCTGACCATCTGCTCCGCAAGCACCTGACTGTTCGCGTAGTACATGTTGTGCATGAAACGATAGATCATGAGTCCGGGCAAAGCCTGCTCAGGCGCGCCGATCGGCTGTTCACGCCAGCCCGTGACTTTGTCCGAAACCAGGAGCTTGTTGTTCGGACGGTAGCCGTGACGGGTGTGAACCACGAGCGACATGACAATGGCCAGCAGGATGCTCTGCTCGACCCCCACCAGGACGACGACAGCCGCCGTGATCAGCGCCACCCAGAACTCCCACGGCCTTTCATGGTAAATCCTCTTCATCCCATCGACGTCAATCAGTTCCAGGCCGATCAGAAAGACAACCGCCGACAGAACGGCTTCGGGCATGTAAGCCAGCGGGCCGGTAAGGAAGAGCATGACCATCAGCACTATGAAGCTCGTGGTCAGTTGCGAAAGCTGGCTGACCCCTCCGGCGCCGGCCACCATCTGGGTCTTTGTCGGGCTCCCGTTGACGACGAAGGTCCCGGAGATGCCTGCGCCGATATTGGCCATGCCCAGGGCGAGCATGTCCGCGTTTTCGTTGAAGTCCTCTCCGTAGCGGAATGCGTAGGCGCGCGAGGTCGCGGCGCTTTGCGCCAGGATGACCACGAACATGGCAAAGGCGGTGGGAGCCAGTTTCTGGAGCAGCCCCAGGTCCCAGGACACATCCGGAACTCCGATCTTAGGCAGCCCTCCGGGGATTTTTCCGACCACACGGACCCCCCGGCTTCCGAGGTCAAGCGCCCAACTGGCAATAATGGCGCCGACGGCAGCAATAATAGCGCCCGGAATTTTTCTCGATATCTTCCTTGAACCTATTATTATCACGAGCACGGTAAATGAAATCGCCGCGACAGTCATGTTGGTCCGGTCGATCTGCCGCAGGTCGGCGGCAATCTTCTGTATCGTCCCGTGCCCGCCGCCCGGAAGGCCCAGCATCCCTGATATCTCTCCGGCGGCGATCTGGATGCCGACTCCGGTCAGAAACCCCACGAGTGCGGTACGCGACAGGAAGTCAGCCAGCAGCCCGAGCCTCAATAACCGCGCCAGAACCATCATCCCTGCCGCCATGAGCGCCAGTGCCCCCGCCAGCGCGACCCATTCCGCGGAACCGGGCACGGCCATGGTCGCTATGCCGGAGGCGAGAATGGCTGCCGTGGCCGAATCCGCCCCGACAACGAGGTGCCGGGACGCCCCGAAAACCGCGTAAATGATCATGGGCAGGAAAATGGTGTAGAGCCCCGTGATCAGTGGTGTGCCCGAGATTTTCGTGTAGCCCAGTACTTCGGGGATGGCAAGCGTCGCCAGCGTAATTCCGGCAATGATGTCCGCACGGACCTTGCAACCGGCGACGGGAAGCAGCCCCTGGAAAAGCTGCATCCTGAACCTTCCTTTAATTGCGTCGCTGGTTGTCACAAATTTCCCCATTATCGCTCCCACCATCCGGATTTCCAGAAAGTCCTGCCTGACATTGACTTCCGGTTTCACCGACAAGTCGTCCTGGAATCACTGTCTTGACTATATTATTACGACAGTAAAAAAATAAATCAATGCGGGAGCATGTTACTGCGTCTGCGACATTGAACCACGGCGTTCCGCCCGCTCGGCGTTCAGAAGTCATCAAATCCAGGTTAATAAAACATCACCGGTAAATCCCTCGCATTTATACGAATCCAAAAAGCTATATTCAGCTTTTTAACGTTCAATGTTCCATGAATACGGCCTGCCCCCTTGCCGCCGGCCATTCCTGTATCTCGCCGGAATTGAAATCAACTACTTTGAAATGCTCCGTTCCGTCTTTTTTGTAAGTGATGGAAGCAGCGGTTTTCTCGCAGTTAACGGCCATTTTCCAGTTCTTCCGGGCAACGAGCGCGCTCGCTTCCGGCGCATCCAATTCGGCTTCCGAACAAGGCCAGTTATTGTACCTTTCGTGGTGGATAAGCGCCGCTTTTTGAATGACGGCAAGGGTCTTGTCAACCATCGCCGCATCCGCTTTGCCCTTGTATGCTTCGAACTGCGGAATTGCAACCGCCGCCAAGATCCCTATCACCGCGATCATTATCAGGGGAGCGCTTCCCCCTCCCGAAGCGAATCCGAAAAAAGGAGCCAGCGGGTACGCGAATATATTTCGGCTTACTCCCGGAACGAGGCCCGGGCGCTGACTGTTGAGCAAAGCGGCAACCCTTTTCGGCAGGTACGGATGAGTCGCGTTCAGCTCATAAATTGATGACCAGAACCCGCCCGTATCCTTGACCTGAAAAACAAACGACCGCATGTCCGCCAGCTTGCCGTACTTGCCTCCCGCGGCGAGTATCGCCAGTCCGCGCGTCGCGGCCTGAATATCGCCGGCCGCTTCCAGGCCGCAAAGATCGCACGAATACTCGCAAGCCCGCGAATATGCCGACCCGAGCAGGGGCACAATCCGCGACGGAAACAGAATCCAGAGCCATCGCAGATGGCCGAGCGCCAGATGCCCGATCTCGTGGCCTATGATCATGTCGATTTCTTTTCCTTCGTCGCCGCATGCCTCCATCAGGTCGGAATAGATTACAAGGAAGTTCCTGCTGGTCAGCTTTGTGGCGAAAGCGTTCAGCGCCCCGCCCGCCTGCATGAGATACACCTCAGGCAGCGACTTGAGCCCGAGCTTTTCCGAGGCGGCAACAACTCTCGCATATATGTCCGGGAATTGCCCCGCGGACAGCTTGACTGAGTGCCCCTTTATATAAGCAATCATCAGGGCATGGGCTATATACAGGAACAGTAAGAAGAAAATCCCGTAGAATATGCCGATAACCGAAAAAACAACTACAATCCATGCTATCAATGATATAACCAATGAAATTGTGAACAACGTTCTTTCCTTACTTGTGCGGAGTTTATCGGCAGTCATGGTTTTCTCCTTTATCAATAGAGATTGATTGCATTGCTTAATAAATCCTGAAACAGAATGAACAATAAACTAATCGACTGCATAGGTAATTATTCGCTTGATCGCATACTTATAATCAACTCATCTTAAAACGCTGAGGTCCTTGCGGCTTTCATGGGAAAATATCAAATCCGAAAGACATTATCAATTAAGAATTGATTATTCTGAATTGCAAGATGATTGATGGACTGATTTTTTCGGGCCTAAAGGGAAAATGGCAGGTTGCTATTTAATGTGTTTTTCTCCACCTGAAACAATCGAGTCCCCTGCTCTTCCTTAAACTGAAGGGTTAACACTTGGACGAGTGTACCGCTTCATTTACCAGGGAAGTAATGTTGTAGATCAGCCGTTTGAGAGAACCGTCCGCTCCCGCCTCATATTCGTGGAGCAGTCCCCTCACATCGGCCAGATCGGTCAGGGGCATCATGTTGCGTTCGAGCAGCTTTGTGATCGCGACAAGCACCCGATATCTGACATGAAGTCTTTCGGCGCCCCGCGCGGCCTTTAACAGCCTGCCGGCATCGCCGGCTTCGGCTGAAAGAATAATAGACTCGGCCAGCGCAATGAGCAGGCCCTCGTGCTTTTCGTTCGCGAGCCGGTCCTTGCTGATCTTGCTGGAAATGACATAAAACGCCATTTCTTCGGCGGCCGCGTTTTTTGCCCTTGTGCGTTCCGCATTGTCCGGAATGTCTATATCCATGTAATCATCGGCCATTTGCCGGAGGTGGTCATCCACATTCTGTAGTTCGTCAGCTGTATGCTGGAGAGTCTTCGGCAGCGGCGCTGGTTTGAGGTGCCGCAGCGCAAGGGACTTGACCTGGTCCTGCTCGGCCTGCATCGACACCAGACGCGCTTCCTGCGCTTCAACGGCAGCCTTGATTTCCAGCCCGTCCCTGGTGATTGAAATATCACTCCCTTTGTCTTCAATTCTTCTGGTTATCGCCGCAATCACTTTCAGAAGTTCCTTTCGAACCGGAACCGCAACACCAAGCGCGGTAACCGGCCATGCGACGTGGCCGACCGTGGTCACAAATCCTTCCAGATAGTCCATGGGCCTTCTCCCGGGCCGGCAATCCCGGCATCAATCAAGATAAATCAAATTCTATGGAACGCGGATTAAACCTGATTCCAGCACCACCTTTCGTCCGTCACTACGGCTGCTTCTGATCCGCCTTGTACGCGAGGGTCGTCGCACCTGCTCCGAGGATGACGGCGAGGAACAGCGCGATCACCGTCCGCGACGCGTCAGGCAGCTGGGGAAAAACGGCGTCGAAGGCGGTAACTCTCTGAAGCATCGTCCAGCCAATGAAGGCGAGTGGCGGAATTGCCATTCGGAGCCAGTCGAGCTTGTCCCATTTTCTGGCAAACAGACGCGGCGCCGCATACAGACCGATGCTGACCAGAATCAGCCCGAGAAAGGCCCAGGACAAGGTTTCAGGGGCGGTCACCCTGGTTGCGTCGTTCTCGACCTTCGTCGTCACGGAAAGGATCAGGCCGTGAAGGGTCAGAACCTCCGCGGGAACCAGAGCCGCCAGCGCGTCAACATAGGTAGCCACGCCTGGGGAAGACGACTTCAGACTTGTCCCCGGCTGCGCCTCCTCGCGTTTCGTGGTGAAATGTGCGTAGGCAAGCGTGCTCATCATTCTCCTCCTTTCAACTTACAAAAAATATCCATTT
>DASRZQ010000233.1:0-5430 GCA_035686205.1 Geobacteraceae bacterium | reverse complement strand
CTCCCGGAAAAATATCGCGGCAAAAATCCGAAACCTGTTCCGGAACTGGTTCCGCTGCCTGTAAACGGAATATGTCTTGCAAGCGCAGTTGAGGAATTTGAAAACACTTTAATCATGCAGGCATTGGAAAAAACCGGCGGCAACAAAAAAGAAGCGGCCATTTTGCTTAATCTTAAAAGAACCACATTCATCGAAAAATTGAAGAAAAAGAAAATGTTTGTAAACGAATGTGCGTATGTGAACTGACAGAGAGCTTTCATTGTGGTCAATCCGATAACCGGAAATACATATATTGAAACCGACCTGCGGGAGACAAGGAATAGTTTTGAAGAAAACCCCTCGTTGAAGGAGGGTTTCGACAAGGTTTTGACGTCCGCCATAGGATCGATAAAGAGTGAAAATGTGAATACGGAAAGGGTCAAGGCATCGGACATGGCCGAAATAATAAGGCTTGAAATGATGCGCAACTCCCTGTCTGTCGGCGATGCTAACGCGGAATCGCGTATCTCCTGTGCGGGAAGTGATTTGAGCCTGCTGCTGAAGAGTCTGCAGCAATGCGCAAATAGCGCCCCGGAACCGGACAACATTCAGGAGGATCATACATCCGGCGAATTGAATGGCGAAGGGCATGACCTTGCCGGTCTGGATTCAATTATTAAAAGGGCCTCTGAGCGGTATCATGTCGATGCGGGCCTTATTAAGGCCGTGATAAAGGCTGAAAGCAATTTCAACACCGGAGCCGTCTCGCCGGCGGGCGCGCAGGGGCTGATGCAGCTGATGCCTTCAACGGCGCAGGGGCTGGGGGTGACCAATTCATTTGACCCCGTGCAAAATGTGATGGCCGGCACGAAATTCCTGAAACAAATGCTGGACAGGTATGACGGGGACATAAATTCCGCTCTGGCCGCGTACAACTGGGGACCCGGAAACCTGGAGAAGAGAGGCGGTATGCTCCCGAGAGAGACACGGGACTACCTGATAAAAGTAAAAGGATATTACTCGAAATACTCGGTCTGATGTTTTTCAAAAGTGATTCTTATAAGTCCGAAAAACCCCGTGAACAGTTCACGGGGTTTTTTTGTGCGGTATTGCTCTATCGGATTTACCAACAGTTGTCTTTTCGAAAAGAAGGCTGGCCGGCGGGGATTTTGTCCTGGCTTCAGGTATGGTATATTTAACCTGAATCCGTAACCTGAATGCTTATTTACGAACAAGCACTAAATCTGAAAAAATCCATATTTAAAGGAAGGGAGTTTCTATGATTAACGGACAAAAGACCGTCGCGATTTTGACTGGAGGCGGCGATGTGCCCGGATTGAACCCGGCGCTGAAAACACTTGTCAACCACGCCATTGACAAGAACTATCGTGTCCTTGGTATACGGCGCGGATGGGATGGCCTGCTGCGGTTTGAACGCGACGATCCGCATAGTTTTGACAAAAATATCATGGCCCTGGATCGTTCATCCGTCCGTACCGTTGATCGTACCGGCGGGACATTCCTGCATACAAGCCGCACCAATCCCGCGAATGTCGGGGAAAAAGAAATGCCGGAATTTATTCGGGAGGCAGAGCAGGAGATAACCGACAAAGGCAAGCGCGATTGCACGCGTCATGTACTTTCCAACCTGGAACATCTAGGCATCGACGCCTTAATCCCGATCGGCGGAGACGATACCCTGAGCTACGCCGAACGTCTACATCGCGAGGGGTTTCCGGTGGTCGCAATTCCAAAAACAATGGATAACGATGTGTTCGGCACCGATTACTGCATCGGGTTTTCAACCGCTGTTACCCGCAGCGTCAACTTCATACATAACCTCAGGACCAGCGCCGGTTCCCACGAAAGAATCGCGATTATCGAGCTGTTCGGCCGCAATTCCGGGGAGACGTCCCTTATATCAGCCTATCTGGCAGGTGTTGACCGGGCATTGATTTCTGAAGTCCCATTCGACGTGGAAAAACTCGTAGGTTTTCTCCTTGAGGATAAAAACAGCAATCCGAGCAATTACGCGATGGTGACCATATCCGAAGGCGCAACGTTGATCGGCGGCCAGACGGTCGAGTACGGGCAGGAAGACGCATATGGCCACAAGAAGCTTGGCGGGATAGGGATGACCCTCAGCGATGCGGTGAAACGCCTGAGCGGATCGCATATAATATATCAGCAGCTATCATACCTGATGCGTTCCGGAGCGCCGGATTCCCTCGATTTGATGGTCGCCTTCAATTACGCGAATATGGCGATGGATCTGGTCGCCGAGGGGATTTCCGGGAGGATGGTCGCACTGCAGGGAGGAACATACACCCACATCCCGATCAGCACAATCATGCAGGGGCAGAAACGGGTGGATGTGGCCGAGCTTTACGACACCGGCCAGTACCGGCCCAAGGTGCGTCATGTGCTCGGGAAGCCGATGTTTTTATATTAGCGCTGATGATGCCTCGGTGTTGCCGTAAATGCCCGTCTTACTTTTTTATTCTCATAAATGAAATATTTTGTTATAAAAGAAGACAGTAATTTTCTTTGTATTTTTGCCTTCCCAAGCCCCGCCAGCCTGTAATTAACCGGGATGAGAAAACAAAGGATTATTCAGTGCGGAGGAATTCCGCACGGATCCCCCAATGGAACGAGGTCCCAGCATAATATGCAGATAGCAAAGATTGAAGCAGCAATTGAAGACATAAAACAGGGCAAGATGGTTATCCTGGTGGATGACGAGGATCGTGAGAACGAGGGCGACCTGACCATGGCCGCCGAGCTTGTGACCCCCGAGGCGATCAACTTCATGGCAAAATACGGCCGCGGTCTGATCTGCCTCGCGTTGACATCCCAGAAATGCGACCAGTTGAGGCTGGCGCCCATGGTTACGAACAACACATCTCCATTCAGCACGGCTTTTACAGTGTCCATTGAGGCGAAGAAAGGCGTAACCACCGGTATCTCCGCTGCTGACAGGGCGCATACCATCAGGACCGCCGTGGCTGACGATGCAAAGCCCGAGGACCTGGTACGGCCCGGCCACGTATTTCCTCTCAGGGCCCGTAACGGCGGGGTTCTCGTCCGAACGGGGCAAACCGAAGGATCCGTTGACCTGGCAAGGCTTGCCGGATTAAAGTCCGCTGCAGTCATCTGTGAGATCATGAACGATGACGGAACCATGGCAAGGATGCCCGAGCTGCAGAAATTCGCCAGGCAGCATGGGCTGAAGATATGTTCAATTGCGGATCTGATAGCTTACCGGATGAGGAAAGAATCCCTCGTGCGCCTGGCCACCGAGGCCTCACTTCCCACCAGGTACGGTGATTTCAGGGCCATGGCCTTTGAAAACGACGTCGACCAGCTCGAACATCTCGCCTTGGTGAAAGGTGAAGTTGGCGGTGACGAGCCGGTTCTGGTGCGCGTTCATTCCGAATGTCTTACCGGCGACGTGTTCGGCAGCTGCCGGTGCGACTGCGGTGAGCAGCTCCAGCATGCAATGGAGAAAATCGAGGAAGTGGGCAAGGGCGTAATCCTTTATATGCGCCAGGAGGGGCGCGGAATCGGGCTTACCAACAAGCTCAGGGCTTATGCCTTGCAGGACGAGGGCAAGGACACGGTGGAAGCAAACCTTGAGCTGGGATTCAAGGCGGACATGCGTGATTACGGAATCGGCGCGCAGATTCTAGTCCACCTCGGCATCAAGAAAATCAGGCTTATGACGAACAATCCCAAGAAGATGGTTGGCCTCGAAGGCTACGGGATTGACATTATAGAGCGGGTGCCGGTGGAAATAGAGCCGACGGTCTGCAATATCAAGTACCTGCAGACCAAGCGCGAAAAGATGGGACACCTGCTGGAAAACCTGTAATTTTGGGGAAAACTAATTTATTGGAGTGAGGGTATGCCTAAATATTTCGAGGGTAATCTGGATGCAAAAGGGCTCAAATTCGGGATCCTGGTCAGCAGATTCAACAGTTTCATCGGCGAGCGGCTGCTGGAGGGGGCTCTTGACGCTTTAATCAGGCACGGCGCGGAAGACGGGGACATAAGCGTCGCCCGGGTTCCGGGCGCATTCGAGATTCCGCTGGCCGCGAAAAAAATGTCCGAAACCGGCAGATATGACGCGATCATCTGCCTGGGAGCGGTGATACGCGGCTCTACCCCGCATTTTGACTACGTCGCCGCGGAAGTTTCAAAGGGCATAGCGCATGTGTCCCTTGTTTCAGAAGTGCCGATTGCTTTCGGAGTTTTGACTACCGACAGCATCGAGCAGGCCATAGAGCGGGCTGGAACAAAGGCCGGCAATAAGGGATTCGACGCGGCGATGACGGCCATTGAAACCGTCAACCTGCTCAAGGGGCTTAAATAGTGGGGTCAAGAAGGAGAGGGCGTGAACTGGCGCTGCAGATACTGTACGCAATGGAAATGAATCCTTCGGACCCGCGGCCTTCCGCAAGCCAGTTGATGGAAGAGACGAAAATCGATTTTGACGCCGCCGATTTTGCGGAGGATATCGTCAGGGGTGTTGCGGAAAATCGCGACCTGATCGACCGGAAGATCGGCGAGAAATCAAAAAACTGGGCGCTTTCGAGGATGGCGAGAGTGGACCTGAACATTCTCCGGATAGCAACCTATGAACTGCTCATTCGCGAAGATATTCCCAAAAACGTAACGATAAACGAGGCCATCGAAGTGGCGAAAAAATTCGGCACCGAGGATTCGCCGGCGTTCATTAACGGCATACTCGATGAAATAGCTGCCGGCGCTCCCGAAAAAAGTCCGGGTCATATGTGATTGTTTGTAATTTTGGGGTTAGGAGGCCATATGAAGGAAATCAAGGTTGGATTGCTCGGCTTCGGCACTATCGGAACCGGCGTTGTAAGGCTGCTGCAGAAAAATTTCTCCATAATCGAGGAGAAACTCGGCGCCAGGCTGATTCTTAAAAGCATCGCGGACCTGGACACGAAGACGGACCGGGGCGTTTCGCTGGCTCCGGGAGTGCTTACCGCCAACGCCGAGGAGGTGCTGACCGATCCGGATATTTCGATAATCATCGAGCTGATCGGAGGTTACAAGCCGGCCAAGGAGTTTATCCTCAAGGCGATCGAAAACGGCAAACATATTGTTACCGCCAATAAGGCGCTGCTGGCGGTTCACGGCGAGGAAATCTACGCCGCGGCTGCCAGGAAAAGAATCGAGATACGATACGAAGCCGCGGTTGGCGGCGGTATCCCGGTCCTGTCTGCCATCAAGGGAAATATGGCCGCGAACAGGTTCGACACGGTACTCGGCATACTGAACGGCACGTGCAATTATATCCTGACAAAAATGACCCAGGAGGGGGCCGATTTTTCGGAGGTCCTCAAAAAAGCGCAGGAACTCGGGTATGCGGAAGCAAACCCGACTTTCGACATCGAAGGGATCGACACGGCCCACAAGCTCTGTATC
>DASRZQ010000232.1:0-31689 GCA_035686205.1 Geobacteraceae bacterium | reverse complement strand
ACAAGCTATTTTCAGCCTGTAAGACTGAAAAAGGTTAAGCAGAAATTTTCAGGAGAAATTATTGGTTATGTTATTGCTTTCACAAATGAGGTTTATAAAAGAAAGTTTATTTCCGCTAACAGTGAAGCTGTTGCAAAAAAGGTCATTGAAGTTGTTCCGTCCTAATTGCTATGGATATAGAAATTCGTAAGCTCGGCACTTTATCACGCTACAAGGTTCACAGTAACCGCACAACTGAATGAAAGGCACGAAATTATGCCATCATTGATCACCCGCTTCAGAAATGAACTCCTCAACACCGAACTCGACGTCAAATCCTGCGACATAAACCAGGAACATGACGGATCAATTACCGTAACGGCAAGTACAAAGCCCGTTCACGTGGTCGTAGCCATCTTCTGCACCCTGCCATGCCTTTATTTCCTGGGTTTCGTCATCAGGAACCCTGGCATTGTTTACCTGACAGTAGCCCTGGCATTCTGCCCGGTACTTGCCATGGTGGCTCTCCTGGTCGGATGCGCCACTCCCTGCAAGTCAATTGACCGCAACCGCCGGCTGGCAACCAGGTCTCTTCGGTTCTTTTCGCACGTTACGAGGGTTACTGAACCGCTGGCATCTCAAGGGACTATCACTTTGACTTGGGAATGGAGAATGTTCAACAGCGGCGGTTACAGCTTATACACCATAAAAGTTTGCCCGGGAACGGGACTCGTTTTCTCGACAACAAACGACTACAAGACTGCCCGCGCCTTTGCCGAACGGCTTGCCGCCTTGCTTTCCTTCTTGCTGGAAGACAGCGTGCCGCAGCGTAATCGTTTTTAGTCCGAACAGGGGATTACAGCTGAAAAGACGGGCATTTTGACCAGATTTTGGGACTCAATAAAAAGAATGGTTCTTTTTCGTTAAGGTTGTGACGCTGTCATGCGGGAATGTTGTAAGGCTGGGTGGAACAACATACGGAGCGAAACAAAAATGTACGCCAAATCAATTCCATTTATGCTGCTGGTGAATTGCTCCCTGCTGATCTTCGTCGTGCTCCCGGTCTTTCTTGCTCCGGTCAAAGCCGGCGCAGAGTATTACAGCTATGTGGATCGGAACGGAACGATCAACTTTGTCGATGACCCGTCCAAAATCCCCAAAGAGTACAGGAAGAAAAAGAAGGTGCACAAGGATGCGTACGACGATCTTCCCGAGGCGGAGCGGGGCCGGTTGCTGGAGAACGACCGGGAAACGGCCCGACAACAGGAGATCGACCGGGACGAGAAGGTCCGGCAACGTCGGGATGCGGAGAAAAGAACGGCAGCCCTGGAGAGGCAAAATGAGGCTCTGACAACGCAGGTGGTTATTTCCGGCCGGCAGGTCTTCGTACCGGTCAAACTGCGCAACGGCCAGGAGGAGGCCGATGTGATGCTCCTCCTCGACACCGGCGCCTCCGCGTCGGTCATCACCCCGGAGGTGGCCGAACGGCTGAAAATCGATAAGGCCGAATATGTCCGGATCGGCGTGGTCGGCGGCAGGGTGATGAAGGCGAGAAAGGCGGTCCTGGATATGGAGGTCGGACCCGTCAGGAAACCCGGCCAGGAGGTCGTCATCGTCCGGCAGGGTTCCGGGGAATACGGAGACGGACTCCTGGGAATGAGCTTTCTGGGTGGTCTGAAGTATACAATCGATTTCAAGAGGCAGACGATTAACTGGATTCCTGAGAGGTAACGTCGGGTTTACCATCCGCGTTTTGAATGGAATCCGATGAGTCCGGGTAATCACCTGTCCGCGAACCCACGTTTTTCCTGCGGCGTCATTGAGCGCCACCGCTGTCTCAGGTTCCGCCGCTCTTCCGGCGACATGTTTTGCCATTTTTCCCGGAGGGCCTTTCGCTGCTCGGGCGGCAGCTGCCTGAACCAGCTGAACCTGTTGCGAATCCTTTCCTGCTGCTCAGGAGGAAGTGAGCGGAATTCCTGGTAGCGTTTCCGGATGATTTCACGCTGCTCGGGAGGCAGGTTCCGCCAGCGCTGGAATCGCTGCCCGGCTTCGGCCCGCTCATCGGGAGTCATGCTGCTCCACTTTTCCGCTCCCCTGCTCAGGCGCTCCCGGCGGGCCGGCGGCAGCTGTTCCCAGTTGTTCCTGAATGGCTTCAGCACCTGCTGCTGTTCCTTGGTCAGCTGGTCCCACTGGATGCCGTTATCATTTCCAAACGCCGCCGCGGCGCATGACAATATCAAAAATGCCGTCATGAATCCCAGTCGTTTAATCATCTTCATCTTCCTCTTTCGGTGATTCATCCCTTTTCTTTTCTTTCTTTTTCGGCGCGGCGGCCTTCGCACGCGTGTTCTCCGCGGATGGCCCAGCCAGGAGCATGGGGTCTATTTCCTTGCCCTTTGCCGTTTCGTAAGTGCCGAGATATTCAATGAAGTCCATGTCCGGATTTTCGACAGGCTCCCTTGCCCAGACCGTGAAGGAAATCATCGATGCAATGACCGCCGGGATCACCAGTTTAACCCGCATCGTTGCGCTCCGCCAGCCAACGGTAAAAATCCAGGTCCCGGTACATTTCAGGATGCTCGGTCACATTCAGCATTTCCAGGTCATCCGCGTTTTTAAGGGGCAGTGATTTCTGCGGGGAAAAGTGGAACAGGGAAACGGCCACCACAAGCACCACTACAGTGGCAATCCCGCCGGCCGTTATCCAGCGTTGAATCGTTCCGCGTGCGCGCTTCTTCTCGAAAAGGTCCAGAGCCTCCAGCCTGCTGCTTCTCAATGCCCTGACCGTCCGCAGATCGTGGATTTCCAAATCCTTGTCGAGGCACTCCCTGATCCTGCGCAGGAGTTCTTTTTCCGTTTCGTTCTCTTTCATATCCGGTGCTCCTCCAATAAATCGCGCAGGGTGTGCACGGCCCGTGAGTAATGGGTCTTGACGCTCCCCTCCGAGCAGCCCATTGCGCACGCAGTATCCTTAACGTCCATCCCTTCCCATGCCCGCAGCAGGAAAGCCTGCCTTTGCCGGACGGGAAGCTCGCGGAGCGAGTTTCTTATGGCTTCGCCGGCATCCTTGCGCATCACCTCGCGGGCGGGATCGGGTGACGAAATATCCGCTACGTTGTCCAGCGGGTCACCGGCATCTTCCCCGTCTTCGCCGCCGATGCCGAACCATGCCCGAAATCGGTTCCGGACCATGGAGCGGCGCTGCCAGTCCCGGATGCGGCTGTACAGGACCCGGTAAAAAAGGGGCTTCCACTCTTCAGCGGGACGCAAAGAGTATTTCCGGACAAACCCGAGCATCGCGTCGTGGACTATATCAAGCGAGTCTTCACGGTTCCCCGTTGAAATCTGCGCGATGGCGAACGAATGTCGTTCGACGCCGCCAAGAAAATGATTCAAAGCTTCGGCGCTGTCCAGCCCGACCTCCATATATGACGGCTTCGCCGCTTCAGAAAACGGCAAGGCTTCGCTATTTTGCAGCCGACTGGCGATCCCGCCGTCTTCCATTTCCAGCATCAGCACGCCAGACTCCTGAAAGCTCAACACATTCGCCTCTTTTCATACCCGCGGCAAAGGTATTTAGTGTGACCTGACATTTTTTAAAACGCACGGATTACGGTTTCGTTGACAACGGACAGGATATTATTATCATCGGGCGGGAAAATACAAGCGCTAAGTACTCAATTTCAAAAATACGTTGACGTATTTGTCATTTCGAGCATAGCGAGAAATCTTATGCAATCAGCCGGATACTCAAGATCTCTCCCTTTGGTCGAGATTACACCGTATTTATGAAATCATGCACTTAGTAAAAAAACGGGATACAGCATAACTGCTGATCCCGTTTCCATTTCAATTTTTTACAAAGAAAACACTTCGGGAATTCGCGGGGGACCTACCCTCATTCAATGGTGCATATTGCGTCGGGACGGCGTATCAGGAGCGCGACGGTTTCCATGACCCGGAAAATATGGTTCATATTTACCGGCCCCGTGTAACCGGTCACCATGTCCTGGCCGACGGCCAGGTTCAGGTTCTCGGGACCGAGCGACACCACCACCGCCTTCTTGCCGCTGACGGCATTGGAATAATGGACTCCGCCGGATATCAGCGCCTTTACCTGGTCGAGTTCCAGGATCCCGGTGTTGCCGTAAACCCGTACCATGCTGCCGAACAGCACCGGGCTGACAACCATTGCGTACGGCCCGTAATGTCCCGCCGCCGAAAGCGCTCCTGTGGCCTTAACCGCGTCGGCAAGGGCATTTCCGCTCTTTTCCCAGCCGCTTATCGGGACGGACAGCCTTCCAGTGGCGTTAAAGAGGCCTTCATGGCCGAGTTCGCTGTTTCCGTTAAATATCAGGTTATCCTCCTGGACAGTCACGAAACTGGCGGCCACGGCGGCCGTACTTACATCGAGAGGTATCCCAAGGTGCTGATCGGCCTCCACGTCGCGCCAGATAATCTTGAAATCCTTGTAGAGGATCGGAAGGTTGATCGTTGCGCGACGGTCGGCCGCTATAACGAGGTCTTCCTTTTCCCCTATCATGTCCACGCCCGCCTGCAGCGTGCCGCTGAATACCGAATACGGCAGGCAGTAAACACCCGCCCCCAGCGGTCCGAGTATACTCAGAAACCGCCGGCCGACAAGCATCCTCCGGGCCGTTTCTATTACCGTTTCATCAATGCGCCGCCAGTCTTCCCCGGTAAGCGGTGCCGAACCCCTGTCGAGAAAATCCATATTTCCTCCTTTATTACCCCTTGTCTATAAGGCTTCCGACCGTCAAAGACGGGGTCTCCGGCATATCGGAAGCCTCCGCCCCGGCAGACTGCGCGGCCGGTTCCCCGGCGGCGCCTGCCAGGCTGTCGATCATTTCCTGTACTTCCATCGCTCCTTCGGCGTAAAGGGTTTCTTCCCTCGGAGCCAGTTCCTTGAGCAGCCGCAGGAACTCCCCGGCATGGACTATCTCCTCGTCGGCGATATCCATCAGGACGCGTTTCGCCAGTTCGTTGCCGGTAGACTCCGCAAGCTGCACGTACATCTGTACGGCCTCGTATTCCGCGGCTACCATGAAACGGACCGCCCTGACCAGTTCCTCGTGTGTCAGGGTTCTTCCCGACGCAAGGCCGGAAAATGCATTACCGAAATCAGGCATTATTTTATCCTCCCATTTCCAATGGATTTAATGAAACAAATATCGTTTCTTTCCAGGCACACCGGCATCGAACCACCCATAAGACTCCGTTTCTTCAATTGATATGGGTGAGCGAATCTCCGCTCCAATCTTTTTTTAAGTATAAAATAGCAATGGTAATTATCAACCTGTGTCCGACAAATTGTTCGCCACTGCAATCCAGGTCCGACTTCCCGGCAATCAAAAAAACCTGAATCCGTGACGCCTGAACGCCATGACAAGCGGAATGCCGGGGTTTGAACGCCGCTGGCACTCTTTCGGCCTGATACGCCGGGTGAACTTCGCCGGGAGGTCTCAACCCACGGAAATGCAAGAAACCGAGGCGTTCAGCGCAGACGAAGGCGTGAAGGCGTCACAGGTTCAGACAAAAATTAATCGGACGGGTTCTTTGCACATGCCTATTTTGCGGTAGACTTTATTTATCCAATAAATCGGAGGTATGCCATGGCCGAAAACAACAACAGGTTGGCCGGAGCGTTGATGCTTGTCGCCGGAGGGATTATCGGAGCGGGATTGGCGCTGCTTTTCGCGCCGCAGTCAGGTAAGGCCACCCGCAAGGACATCGGCCGTTACGCCAGAAAGGCGAGACGGCGCGCGGAGGATGTGGTCGAGGATTTTTCGGACAATGTGTCGAAACTGGTGGACGCCGCGGGAGAAACGGCCGAGGACTTGCTCGAAAGGGGAAAAGACCTAGCCTACGAGGCGAAAAAAGACATCCTGCGAGCCCTGGAGAAGGGCCAGGAAAAGTTTGAAAAACAGCGAAGCAAACTTGCCAAAATGATCGGATGACTATGCAGCGCGGCATTGCTGCAGCAGTGACTTGAGTTTCTTGAAAACCGCGGGACCGCGGCCTCCGGAGAACCCCGGGCGGCCGCTTTTCCCCGTCAGCCTTTCAGTTCGTCCCTGAGCCCTTCAAGCACCGCCTTGACTTCTGCTATCATCTCCCCGGCCCTGGGCGATTTTTCTTTTTTCAGATATTGTTCGAAATATTTTATCGCTTCGGCAACCCGTTCCTGGTCGAGACAGAGGTTGCCCATGGTAAGGTATGCGAGGGAAAAGGAGGGGTCCAGTCGGATCGCGTCCAGGCACTCCTTTTCAGCCTCCTCCAGTTCCTCAAGATCGTAGAAAAGCTCGCCCAGATTGAAATGGGCCGCGGCGTCATGGGGGTCGATCTCGATCCCTTTCCTGTAGGCTTCGATTGCCTTTTCCCGTTCGTTCAGGCCGAAATACGCATCACCGAGGGCATTCAGGGCGAACACGTTCCGGGGATCCAGAACCAGCGCCGTCTTGTATGCCTTCAACGCGTCCTCCACCCGTTCCATGCTGTTATACACAAGGCCGATGCTCACATACCCGTCAGGGTCGCGGGGGTTGATTTCAGTTACCTTTTTGTAGGAGGAAATCGCATCCTTGTATTTGCCCTGCTCGAAATAGATATCTCCAAGGGCGGTGAGGGCATCGGTATCTTCCGGTGCAAGCCCCAGCCCGGTTTCCAATATCTTCCGCGCTTCCTCCAGCTTGCCCGTTTCGGCCAGGGTGTGACCCAGGTGAAAATATCCCTCGGGCCTTTCCGGCTCAAGCTCTGCGCAACGCCTGAATTTGCCCTCGGCCTTCCCGAATTCGCCCGATTCGAGCAAGGTGATCCCCTGCGCCAGGAGCTCATCAAAATTTTCCGCCATATTTTCCTCCGCCGTCCGCGTGAATTTTTCATACTATAACAGATGTGCCATCCCGATTCCAGAAATACCCGTTTTCTTTCAGAACATTTTCATAAAATCTTCCATTTGCCGATATTATGTCTTATAGTTTTCACCGGACTGCAAGAATGTTACAAGATTGCAGTCACGCGTTTCAAACCTTTTCATGTCGAACGGAGAGAGACATCTATTTTACGGAAGCAAAAGATTTCTCGCTTTAGCTCGAAATGACAAATTATCGATTGCATCTTGATATAAAATAAAAACGAGGTTCGCCAAATGCCCACGGAAACGGCCGTATCGACCGGCTTAAGGATACTCGAAGACATCAGCACGCTGATCATCCACTCCCACGACCTTCAGCAAACCCTCGACAACATCGTGGCCCTCATCGCCCGCCGAATGGGCACGGACGTATGTTCCATCTATCTCCTGGAGAATGACGGGGAAACTCTCGTACTGAAGGCAACGAAGGGTCTGTCGAGAAGCGCGGTCGGCAAGGTCCGGATGAACACTTCGGAAGGCCTGACCGGCCTCGTCGTCGAACAGAGAAGGGTGGTCGCCCTGGAAGACGCGCCTTCCCATCCGCGCTACAAGTATTTCAGGGAAACGAGGGAAGAGCGTTTTCACTCTTTCCTTGGGCTGCCGATCATGGAACACAAGAGCCCGGCAGGAGTCCTGATCGTCCAGACAAGAGAGCCCAGGTCCTTCACAAAGGAAGAAATCAGCACCCTGACCACCATAGTCGTTCAGATCAGCAATATCATCGTCAACGCCAGGCTTCTTGACTCGATCCGCAAAAAAGAGGAAAAGATGGCCTTTTTCGAAAGGGAGCTGGAAAGGCTGAAGACCGGCGACCTCGAAGAGGCACCCGGAGCAGTAACGGAAGCAAAAAAAGAAAGGCAGCCGCTGATGATCATCGGCACCGCGGTATCTCCCGGCTTCTCCTGGGGCAAGGTGTACATAATAAAAAGGGACAAGAGGGAAAATCTGCTGGAACTGGAGAAAACCGGGTCGCCGCGGGAGGAAAGCAGGCGCTTCCAGGTCGCACTTGAGAAGGCACGCATAGAAACCATCTACCTTGAAAAGCGGGTCGCGGAGAGCATTTCCGGTGAAGACGCGTCGATCTTCCACACTCACCTGATGATCCTGGAAGACAGGGGTTTCATTTCCAAGGTGCAGGATCTTATCGACGGCGGCCACGGCGCCGGAAGGGCGGTAAACGAGGTGGTCTCGCACTACGTGAACGCTTTTTCCCGGATGGAAGATCCGTACCTGCGGGAAAGATCGGCCGACATGGAAGACATAGGAAGGAGGATCATCGGCTGTCTTTCCGGGAACAAACAGGCCGGGGCGACACTCCGGGAAAAAAGGGTCATCGTCGCCGAAGACATCCTTCCCTCGGACCTCGCCACGCTGGACCATGAAAAGATCCTCGGGATAGTGACGGCAACGGGAGACGCAACCTCCCACGCCGCCATCATGGCCCGCTCGCTGGGCATTCCCGCGGTATTTGGGGAAAAGGAGCTGACGAAAAAAATCGCCCCCCGGGACTATGTCATCATCGACGGCAACACGGGGTGCGTGTTCGTCAATCCGGACGCAAAGGTCAGGGAGGAATACGAGCGGCTGAACCGCGACCACCACGCAAAAAAACGCGAGCTGGACGAACTTCGCGACGTCCCCGCCGTAACCCTGGACGGGACGAAGGTCTTCCTTCGCGCCAACATCGGCCTGCTCAGCGACGTCAGGATAGCGACGGCAAACGGCGCCGAAGGCGTAGGCCTTTATCGCACCGAGTTTCCGTACATGGCGCGAAATTCATTTCCCACCAGGAAAGAGCAATACAGACTGTACAAAAAGATCATCGAGGGATTCGGCGGCCTGCCCGTCACCATCCGCACCCTGGATATCGGCGGGGACAAGGGTCTGCCGTATTTTCCCTGTCCGAAAGAGGACAACCCTTTCATGGGGTGGCGCTCCATCCGCCTCTCCCTGGAGCGGGAGGACATCTTCCGCGAACAGCTGGCCGCGGTCCTGCTGGCTTCGGCCCACGGTTCGGCGAAAATCATGTTTCCCATGGTCTCAAGCGTCGAAGAAATAAGGACCATCAGGAAGATCCTGGATGAAATCAGGCTGGCCCTGAAAAAAGAGGGGCATCCTATCGCCCCTTCCATCCCCCTGGGGATCATGATAGAGTTGCCCGCCGCCGTGCAGACTGCCCATCTGCTCATCAGGGAGGTGGATTTCTTCAGCATCGGGACCAACGACCTCATCCAGTACACCATGGCTGCCGACCGGAACAACCCCAAGGTGAAGAAATATTACGATCCTTACCATCCCGCCGTTCTCCATTCCATCAGGAGAGTCGCCGAAGTGGCGCTCCAGGCGGGCAAGAAGGTGTCCGTATGCGGTGAAATGGCCTCCGATCCGGTAAACGCCGTGCTGCTGCTCGGCCTGGGAATAAGCGATTTCAGCCTGGCAGCGCCGTACATTCCGGCCGTAAAGCAGGCAGTAAGGAAAATAACCATGGCACGCGCCGAAGAAATAGCAGTACGGGTCCTCGCCATGGAAAACTCGACCGATATTAAAAACTATCTGCAGGAGGTCAAACGCGAACTGGGCCTGTAGGGGCGATCCTTGCTCTTGCGCGCCGAAGCGCTACAGCGCACAGGAGTGTGATCGCCCTGATCCGGGTAAATGCCCTTCTGACGGGCAGACCCGAGGTTTGACCCTGCGATTTCGTAATCCGCCCCGACTTATGACAACATATATCAGAGGAACAAATGACACAGAAAAAGGGACTCACCATCAAAAACGTCGCCCAGATAATTCTGAAAAGGGGACTCATCTCCGAGGATCAGTACCGGGAAATCCTGGCAAAGGGCGACGCCCAGAGCGCCCGGCTGCGGAACTACCAGCAGGCCGGATATTCCCGCAGATTTCACAAGGCACCCGAGCTCGTATCCCCCGCGGAAGTCATTTCCTCGTTCAACCTCCTCATCCCCGGCAGCAGCAGGGTCCTGACCGAAGACGCGATCACTGAAGCGATAGCCTCGGCCATCAACATGGAATACATCAAGCTGGACCCCCTCAAGTTGAACCTCGACATCGTAACCGGCAGCATACCGCGCCCGTTCGCCCTTAAACATATAATCGTGCCGGTGTCGGAAAATGACGGCGTACTCACCCTGGCAATGGCGGACCCTTACGACACCGAAAGCATAGAAAGTCTTTGCAGCGCGAGAAAAATCCGGATAAAGCGGGTTTTGAGCTCCAAGAGTGATATAGTGAAGATCCTTTACGAATTTTTCGGCTTCCGGGCTTCGGTCCTCGCCGCCCAGTCGGAGATCAAGACATCGTTCGACATAGGCAACCTCGAACAGTACGTCCGCCTGAAAGGGCAACAGGAGATCGAGAGTACCGACAAGAACATTGTGAGCGCGGTGGAATTTCTGCTCAGTTACGCCTTCGACCAGAGGGCCAGCGACATCCATATCGAGCCCAAGCGAGACCTGGCGCTGATTCGGTTTCGCGTGGACGGCGTTCTCCACAATATCCACACTGTTCCCAAGCAGCTTCATCCGGCAATCGTTTCCAGAATCAAGATGCTGTCCAGGATGGACCTTGCGGAAAAACGACGCCCCCAGGACGGCAGGATAAAGACGGACAAGATGGGAAAGGAGATCGAACTCAGGGTCTCCACCATGCCCACCGCGTTCGGTGAAAAGGTGGTCATAAGGATTTTCGACCCCGAGGTCCTTATGCAGGACCTCGACCTGATCGGCTTCTATCCGAGGGAATACCAGCTTTACAACTCTTTTATCAGGAAGCCGAACGGCATAATCCTGGTCACCGGGCCGACCGGGAGCGGAAAAACCACTACGCTTTATTCGTCGCTCAGGACCCTTTCATCGCCCGAAGTGAACATCGTCACCATAGAAGACCCGATAGAAATGGTCATGGAAGAGTTCAACCAGGTGGGGGTGCAACCGGCCATAGACGTGACCTTCAGCACAATCCTCAGGAACATATTGCGCCAGGACCCGGACATTATCATGGTCGGGGAGATCAGGGACCGCGAGACGGCGGAAAATGCTGTGCAGGCGGCGCTTACCGGGCACCTCGTCCTGTCGACCCTTCACACCAACGACGCTCCCTCCTCCATAATCCGTCTTCTCGATCTGGGGATACCGTCATTCCTCATTTCGTCTACCATCATCGGCATAATGGCCCAGAGGCTGGTGAGAAAAATCTGCCCAAACTGCAAGACGGAAAGGGTCCTCAGCGCCAAAGAAGTTGATCACCTGCGACTGGAGAAGGGAATATACCCCGTGTACGAAGGAGAAGGCTGCACGGAATGCCGGGGGACCGGATTCAGGGGTCGTACTGGAATTTTCGAAGTCCTGGATTTTACCGACAGCCTGAAATCGATGCTGGCGGACTCGGTAAACCTCGAAACGCTATACAGCACCGCCGCGAAGGACGGTCTGATAAACCTGCGCCAGGTTGCCATCCGCAAGATGCTGGAAGGGATGACCACATACGAGGAAGTTATTGCCGTAACCGGATAAACGCCCGTTTTTTGCCTTCCCGGACAACTCCAGACATGCCCTGGCAATCCGCTAAGCCGGCGTGTAATAAGTGGTGTTGTTACAAGACTGGGTAAAACGAGTCTGACTCGGGAACGGAAATCCGGTGCGCCCGGAAGCGGGGACGCCCATGAATTCGGTCATTTTATGTTTTTGCAGATTTTCCTGGGCGTCCCCATGGGGATGACATGCGGGTTTGCGCCTTAGCTGAAATCAAAATCCGCCACAATATTTTAGCCCATTCTTCCCAAATGCCTGATTCTTAATCTGATGCCGGCGAGGCCTGTCAAGCCGGTGCCGAAGAAGAGTATGCTTGCCGGCAAAGGTACAGGATTGCCGTACGTCTGGAATACGCAATCTTCATCCGGGTGCGCTTCGGGCCCGGCAAGGCCCCAGAGGGTTCTAAAGCCCTTGGGGTAAGTATCGCCGGTGTATGTCCATCCAAAAGTGTCCTTGGATCCCGGCACGTACAGTTCATATGTATCTCCGACAGTCACCGGTATCGCACTTGCGAAATCGAAATGCAGAAGACCGTTGTAACCGACAGAAACCAACTGGGACGAAGAAGCCAGCACCTGGGCGGAGCTGTTTCGTATCTCCGCCGTTATGGTGGCATCGCCAAACTGGGGATTGGCGGTCAGGATGTCAATGTCCACTCCCGTGAGAGTAGGCAAGCCCGGCTGAAATGTCTGAGATATGCCCCATGACATGGCGAGCCATCCGGGAGTACTTCCAGGCTGCGCGAGATTGCTCTGATCGACAATGCCTGCATTGGCCGACAGAGCCGCAGCAAGAAGAAATATCACCGCGAAAATTACCGACATGAATGTTTTTCTCATTACTTCCTCCTTTGTAGTAGTGTTGACACGCTCCCGCAACTTCCCTTTCATCATTTCCTCGCCAATGTCATCCCCCAGTCCCGTCATTCCTGGAAAACCGCCCCGACGGGCAGTACCGGCAATTTCCTCCCTTATTGCGCCTTTATCCAAGACTTTCGCGACACCCCGCATTTATCGAAACTTGATCCGGTTAGATACCATACTAACAAACACTAAACGGTAACGGATTATAAAATAAATATTTATAATTTTAAATAAAAATATTATAATTCATTGTAATTTATAAATCTAGATTTGCTCTAATATCAAGTCACATTCAATTCATTGTCATTTCGAACTCCGGCGAGAAATCCTGAAACGTTTATCAAAAATGTCTCTCTTCGTTCGACATGACATGTTTTGAAATTTTTTGATTGCAAATTGGTATAAAAAGATTTCTCTCCTGGTTCGAAATGACAACATTTCCACCGATATGGATATGTCATCAAATTTATGAGCGTATACACCCGATTTTGCTTTTCTTGACGAAACTTCACATTCTTGGCAGGCAATCTATTTTGATACGAACAGAACCAACGCTATCCCGTAATGTCCCGGTAAATCGCGTCGGTCTTTGGGGAAGGTTTGGCGCAAAGCGCGACCGCAAGGGTTTTCCTGCAGCGCCGGTATACTTCGATGGCCATGTTCGGCCGTCCGGACTGAAGGTGGAAGATCATGAGGCGCCGGTATATCTCTTCATCCGTGATTTCGTCCAGATCCAGGGCGTTCTGGTAACACTCGGCGGCTTTTTCCCTTTGGTTCGACGCTTCCAGTTCAGCGCCGAACCCGATGACCAGATGGGTGAACTTTTTCCGCAGGCGGGCGCGAAGCGGCAATACCCATGGCTGGCTTCCCTCTTCGGGCAGTAAAGGCCCGCCGTAAACGCGGAGCGCATTCTTCGCCGCTTCCATGAATTTTTCACAGGCGGCCGCTTCGGCATTCCCTCCCCCCGCGCCTCCCTTCAGGCGGGCCCTGATCCTGCCGGACATCTCCTCGAACGCCCATACATCGACCCAGCAGTACATGGGATTCAGCGACACCCTGCCTTTGCTGACCCCGATTGCCTTGTCATGGCCGATTAGCCGGCGCAACCGGAGCACCGTCGATGTAAAGGCGCTGTGCGCCTGATCTCCGTCGGCTTCCGGCCAGAGCAGGTCGGTGAGATGTTCTTCCTTCACGTCCCTCCCCCCCAGTGCAACCAGGGCCTTAAGCAGAAACAGGGGTTTTCTCTGCACCTTCCCGGAAAGGCCCGCCGGGATCCCGTCCAGGATAAGTTCGAATTTGCCGAGGGCATATATCTTGACCCGCCATGGCCAGTTCTCGATTTCAACGGGGGGTTTTTCCGGGGCGAGGTTGAACTTTCGAACCAGAGTGCGCGTATATTCCGCTTCGATGCCGGCATCGAGCGCCCTGGCGCAAAGCCAGCCCAGAATTTCCGACCGCCAGAACGCAACAAGTATGGAAAATCCGCTTTGCCGTCCCCAGGCCAGTGCCAGGCGCAGGGATGCAAGACCATTTTCATCATCCCCCCGGCGGAATGCCATATACGAATCCGTGACATAATAAAGGTATTCGCACAGAGGGCTGCCGGTCCTGGAGCCGATGTCACGTGCGAGCGCAAGCTGTCTCGCCGCTTCCTGGCAATCGCCCGTTTCATGGATCACGTAAGCCAGAAGATACCGGGCGTAAGCTTCATAAACCGGCTCCCCGAGCGCCTCGATCAGGTGCGCCGCACGCTTCGCATGGGGAACGGCGTGTTGGGGATCACCGGCGGCTATGTTATACCAGGCCGTAAAGAAAGAAACATGGCAGGAATGCATATAAGGCAGATTGGCCGGTTCCCGGTATTCGGAGATAAGCTCGCTGGCGCTGGACATGTTTCCGGAAACCATCGAACAGGCCATTCCCATCCAGAAATATGCCGGCGCCAGCGTATGCACGCCCGACCGAAGGGCCATTGCGCGCCCTTCTTCAAGGGACCGGAGCGCCAGGTTGATGGAGTCAATTGACGAACAGTGCACCGTAGCCTCCGCCAGCTTCAGGGTAATGTTCGCAAGAGGAGAGTCCGATGTGATTTTCCGCATTTCACCGACAATTATGGCGCACTCGGCAAACCTGCCCATGAACATGTTATAAAAAGCGACGCAAAGGTTGCTGTAAAGGTAATTTCCGTTGTGCGCGCTTCGCAACTGCGACAACGCGGTACCCAGCCATTTCTTTATGTAGGGATGATTGGGCATTCTCCATACCAGGGCGGCCGACATGCTGTTGGCCACATTTGCCTCTATTTCGGCGGATGGGAATGATATCCCCATACTGACCCGCCGATCCAGCCAGTTGATCCATTTGTCCAGCAGCTTCCTTGAATCAAAGCAGAGGAGAATCGTGCTCACGATGACCGACCATGCGGACAGTGCTCCGACATCGTCATCCCGGGACACGAAAATGTTGAACGCCTCTTCGAGATTTTTGAGGCTTTCGGCCGGGTCGAACGGGGACTTGCCCACCCCCTTCCAGAAAAGCAGCCAGGGCATGTTATCGGCAAGGGTCGCGGGAACATGGCTGATCCATTCGTCGAGGGTCTTGTTCCTGCCCTGGGAGAGCAGCAGTTGCGCGTGATCGAGTATCACCCGTATAAGCCCGTCCCAGTCCCCGGCATCATGCAGCAGTGCGGCGGCATCTTCCGTCCGGCCCGATTCCAGGAGCAGACCGGCTGCCTTTTGCCGTATCGCCAAAAGCTCATCGCACGTATATGTCTCCTTTACCGTGGAAATGAGAAATTCCCTGAACAGCGGGTGGTACCTGTAAACGGGATCCGGCTCGGTGTTTTTTTCCGTGAAAAAATACTCCCGATTGAGACGTGAAAGGATTTCACCCGCGCGCCCGACGCCTGTGATCTTCCGGGCCGTCGAAACGGTCATGCCTGGCAGGAAAGAGCTCTTCAGCAGGAACTCCCGGATTTCAAGGTCAGTTCTGTCGAATATCTCGCTCGCGAAATATTCGAAAATCTTCCGGGGAGTGAAGCCGGCGAGCATTTGCCGTCCGACGTCCTTCCGCTTGACGCTTTCGGTCAGCAGGACCATTCCGGCCGCCCAGCCACAGGTTTTCTCATGCAACTGGCGAATGAGCGTATCGGGCAGATCATCAAGCCCTTTCATCCGGGCCATCTCCCTTGATTCGTCAAAAGAGAACCGGATGTCCTCGTGCCCCATGAAGCCGATATGGCCGCTCGCGCACAGCCTCGCGAACTGCGGGGGCGGGGATTCACGGCTTAAAATAATAGCGTGCACTCTGTCGGGGAGCGTATCCAGGCCCCTGCAGATGATTTCATGCAATGCGGACCGGGCCGGCACCTGTTGATAGTCATCGAAAACAATGACGAAAGGAGGCTTCAGGCGGCTGTACAGGTTCTCGAAATAGCGCAAGGTGAAAGTGGGTAATCCCGGCAGATATTCAGCCGTGAACAGCGGCATGGGTCTTCGTTTCTGCGGGGCCGTTTTTTTTGCCGCCAGTCCCATGTAATAGAAAAAGGTGGCAATATCTTCGTCTCCCTCATCCACCCTGTACCATATGCACGGGATTTCCCTTTGACTCAGATAACTGACGATGAGGGTCGTCTTGCCGGACCCGGCCGGGGCTGAAACCCAGGTCACCGGATGGCCCAGACAGTCGTCGATCTGCCGGAAAAGCCTTTCGCGCGGGAAAGATCCGGAATACCTGGGCTTCGTTATCTTGGCGAATGAAACCTGACTCCGTATTTCCGCTTTGCCTTGAATCCGTCGTTGATTGTTTTCTTCTCTTCCCCCCAGATCAAGAACCCTGGCCGTCCCGTTCCCAATCGGCTCTTTATCGCACATAAGTAAAAAATTCCTCCGGAAAAAGTAAAACATGATAAAAATGCCGATTCAAAATTTCTCACCGGCATGCGAAATGTCAACAAGTTGATTGCGACATGAAATAAACTTAGGAATTGATTACAGCAGGGGACGCAGAGGAATCCTTGAGATTTCAATCATCTGCAATACGACCAACCTACCTGGTCAGTCATACAAATAATATCAAAGCCTTTGATTTTTCAGCAATTCTCTGCGCCCTCCGCGGTTCCAATACCGTCCATTTGATAAAATGCCCCGAACCGGTTGAGGGAAAAATGCGGCAGGGAACAATAAAGGCCCGCGGAAACGGACCCTTGCGGGACGCGATTGCTGCTCGCTCCCAATCCGAATTGCACACATCAAAGGGGACGGCATTCCGACATTCCAGGAAACCTCCCCGCCCTTGCGTGCCAGCCGGCATCATTTTACAAAAGACAGCAATAACCGCTGTTGAAGCCGTTTTTCAATCGTAACAAGAAAACGTTTCACAACCCCTCTTGTAACTATAGTTAATTATGTGTTTATGTTTAAACTTATTTAATGTAACGTTTTGTATAATACATGTTTTTTCCTTTCTGTCAAGTAAGATAAAAGATTCCAGGAGTGCATTGCCTGCCTGTTATATTATTGTAACCTGAATCCGTGAGCATGGAATCCGCAACGAGTGGCATGACAGGATCAATCGCTTCCTGTGCAGTTGCAAGCCGGCTTCTTCCAGTGAACTTCGCCGAAATGGCAGTTTCACCGCAAAGACGCAAAGATCGCAAAGTATTTCACAAAGGAAATCGAAAATTTATGGAAAATACAGAAAATCCGAAGTTCAACCTCCATGGTGAATATGATTGTTAGGCTGACTCTCTGTTTTTTCCTGGCGTTCCACACGTCTTTTCGGTTTAAATGATTTTTCAGGTTTAAAAATTTGGAGTGAATTATTACGAGATTGTGCTCCGGGGTGAGGATGGGAAATTATTGAACATCATCGGAGAAAAGTGTTTATCATTGGCCGGACACCGCCTTATTCTTATCTTTCAGAAACACCACCAGCGCGCCGGCCCCGCCCATCTGCTGGGGAGCGGGGGCAAATTCAGCCACCATTTTCTTGCCCGCCTCCCTGAGCCAGGACACGATCGCCGCCTGCAACACCGGCTCGCCGGGAGAATTGTTGCCCTTGCCGGTTATTACAAGCACCGCCTTCTGCCCCCGGTTGTACGCGCCGGTTACAAATTGCCCGATGCTTTCCAGCGCCTCATCCCGCGACATTCCGTGCAGATCAAGTTCGAGGTTGATGCGGATGGCGCCTGCTTTCAGCTGGCGCATCCTGTTTACCGCCACCGGTCTCAGAGGCTCGACATCCGGGATTTCGTCCTGAAAGGTAACGTCCATCTGTTTCAGGGAATCAAGAAACAGGCGTTTTTCTTCCTCGTCAACCTTTTTCACAGGGGGCTGAGCCGCGGCTTTCTGTTTAGGCACGGAAGTCTCCGGCCCCATTCTTTTAACCCCGGACATGGAACGGAGAAATAATGTTCTTTCATCTTCTTCAACGGTCTTTTCCGCAGGTTTAGGCTGTTTTTCCTCCTTAGCCGCAATTTCCGGTTTTTCGGCCGCGAAACTTTTCAGGGAACTGAACGGCGTATGGAGAAAATCCTTTTTCTTCTGTTCCGGTTTTTTCTTTTTTTTCATGGTAATCAGCTTCTAACGCAGTTTTTATTTTACCTGATTCCGGTCGGGCCGGTCAAAACAGATTAACTGCCATTGGTCAAAAAAAAGGAACCTGAAAGGTCCCTTTTCCGTTCCGTAGTATGCTATTTCCGTATTATGCGCCGCCTTGCCGTCCCGCCCAAGGCCGCCGCCTGCTGTTTCATCATCGCGCTCTGCTTTTCAAGATGGAACTGGAGCCACATATCCCCATAGCTTCTCATCTTCATTTTTTTCCCTGCATTCAGCGCATCGAGGTTGTGGGTTATCCGCTCGTCCCCGGACAGTTTTTTCAGCCCCCTGGACAGGATTTCCTTTGCCTTCCCGGCGTCTCCCCCCTCATTCACGCAATAGGCGTACAAGCTCCACAGCAGGGATTCCTTGGGGCTCCAACGGACCGCTTTTTCAAAGGTCTGCAGCATTTTATCCTTCTTGTTGCGCTTCATGTAAATAATGGCCAGCATGCCCATCGCTACCCAGTTCTTGACGAAAGATTTCTCCAGATAGGTGAAAGCGTTCGTGAAATCTCTTTTCACATAGTAAATCACCCCTATCTGGGAGTTTATCTGTCCGGTAACGTAAAACTGCCATTTCCCGAAGCGGTGAGCTGTCTGCAACTCCCTGACCGCCTTCTCCACCCGCTGTGCCTGGAGGTCGCGGTTCGCGGATTCCATGATCGCCATGACCTTTTTCATGACATGGCGCGCAACAAGGAAATAGGCGAGCAGGAAAACCGGCATCGCCAGGAGGAGGGACAACGTCCATGAAAACGGGGTTGCCAGCTTGATTATGACGAAGACGACCAGCGCCGCGCCGATAGAGACAAAAAGATTATACATCGAATGAATTTCCTTTCCGGGAAGGCGATAACCGGCGTGCTTTAGCCGTTGTCATCACCCTGGCGAACCATTGAACCGTTTTTCTCGACAAATTTGGCGACAATTATGCGTTTGCCGGGATTCAGCCTCATCCTGCCCTTCAGGTTGTTCCAGGCGGCAATGATTTTTTCCGAAACGTTGAACCGTCTCGCAACGGTTTTGAGGGTATCTCCATGTTTGACGGTATAATATTTGACGAATTCCCTCCTTGTTTTTGCGGGCTCCGGTGCCTGCACGCGGGGCGTCTCGGCCGGTGCGGCGGCCGTACCTTCCCTGGCGGGCAGCACGAGCACCTTGCCGCGCAGCCTGGAAAAACTCCCGAGATGATTCAGTTCGGCGATCTCTTCGGGCTTGACGTTGAAGCGGCGGGAGATGGAGGCCAGAGTGTCCCTTCTGCCGGCCTTGTAGCGGATATAGGATACTTTCTCTTCATATCTGCCGTTCTCGGGGATTTTGGCATATTCTTTCAAAAAGGTTTCCTTCGTCCCTCTTGGCAGCTTGAGCTCATAGCCGGGGTAATCAGGAGGCGTACACCATTTTCTCAACTCCGGATTCAGTTCGCGTATATTCTCCTTTGATACCCCGGTGATTCGCGCTATCAGTTCCAGGTCCGTCCTGGACGGCACCGGCACCGTATCAAACTCTATGGGCGGCAGATAGGCCACATCGGCAAAGCCGTACCTGGCGGGATCTTTGGCGATAATCGCAGCCGCCAGCAGCTTCGGAACATAATCCTTTGTCTCCCTTTTGAGATAGGACCCCTGCGACAGCTGCCAGAAATCCCTGCTGTTATACATGTCGATGGCGCGGAGAATCTTGTTCTCTCCGGCGTTGTAACCGGCGGCGGCCAGATACCAGTCCTTGTTGAACAGGCTGTACAATTCCTTCAGGTACATTGCCGCGGCCATGGTAGACTTGATGGGATCACGCCGCTCGTCGATCCATGGATCGATCCTGAGCGAATATCTCTTGCCTGTTCCGGAAATGAACTGCCAGGGGCCGACGGCGTTGGCCACCGAATAGGCATGTGGCGAAAAGCCGCTTTCGATCATGGCCAGGTAGACAAGGTCCTCGGGAAGCCCTTCCTTTTTCAGGATCTGCTTCATCATGGGGATATAGCGTTCGGACCGCGACAGCCATTTGGCAAAAGCTTTTCTTCCCGAAGTCTGGAAGAAATTGACGAAGAATTCCACCTTGTTGTTGACCGTCAAAGGGATGTCGGATTCGGGCAGTGACTCCTCCGGCAGCTTCAGATCGAAATCGCCGGAATTATCGGCCTGCTCATCCATGGCAAACTGATCGGACGGCTGCAGCTCAAGGGCCGCTCCGAGATTCCCGTCATCGTTCAGGTTTCCCGTCTTTCTGGCTGAATGTCGGTCTTTCACGCTTCCGTAAACGCGCTGGGACGCAGAGGAAGCCGATGCCGTCAAAACCTTGTTCCCGGCTGTCTCCGGCTGGGTCACGTCCGCACAGGCAAAACGGACCAAAACCAGGGAGAGCAGAAGAATTAGCGTGGCTTTCATATGCATTCCTTACCTCACCTACTCTGATTTTCTTTAATACACCAAGTAAGCAGGAAGTTTGTGAGTATAGGAAAGTTTTCCATTACTGTCAACCTGAATGGACTAACAACATGATATCATGAAGAAAAACAAAATCCAGGCCCGAGGGCGGAAACGGAACTCAATTCCCCGGCCAGAAGCGCTTTTCCATTTCGGAAAGGAGGGGAGCGAGACTTTCGGGGTCTTCAGCTGACACGAGTATGGCCCCATAGCGATGCGAGAGCTGTTTTACCTTCATAAACGCCAGCGGATTGCTTATTTTCAGATCGGGCAGAAGATCATTTTTGTTGAAAACGAGAAGCCTGGGCTTCATGGACAGGTCGAGATCATCGAGGATTTCTTCCACCTGGGCGATCTGCTCTTCGAATCGGGGGTTTGCGCAATCAACCAGGTGCAGCAGGAGATCGGCGTCGTTCAGCTCCTCAAGGGTAGCCCTGAATGCGCCCATCAGGGATTTTGGAAGGGAGCGGATAAAGCCGACCGTGTCGGTTATGATCACCTCACGCTCCCGGGGGAACCTGAGTCTTCTGGTTGACGTGTCAAGGGTTGCGAACAGCAGATTTTCGGTGAAGACGGAGCTTTTTGTGAGCGTATTCAACAGGGTCGATTTGCCGGCATTGGTATAGCCGACAATGGAGACGATCGGGATACCCGCCTTCACCCTTCGACGGCGTCTCTCGTATCTTCCGCGGGAAAGTTCCCGCAATTCGCGCTCAAGGCTTGCAATACGGTCCCTGATGCGCCTCCTGTCCATTTCGAGTTTCGTCTCGCCTGGGCCGCGGCCGCCAATCCCCCCCATCAGCCGGGACATCTGGACGCCCCTGCCGGTCAGACGCGGCAGGATGTACTTCAGCTGGGCAAGCTCCACCTGCACCTTTCCGTCCGAGCTTTTCGCCCTTTTCGCGAAAATGTCCAGTATCAGCTGGCTCCTGTCTATGACCTTGAGCTCCGTTATCTCGGAAATGGAACGGGCCTGGGCAGGAGTGAGCTCCTGGTCGAAAACAAGCAGGGTGGCGCCCAGCTGCAGCGCCCGGATCACCACGTCGCGAATCTTCCCCTCGCCCATCAGGTAACGGGGATTGATCTCCCGGCGCTGCTGGATCACGGTATCAAGTACTTCCACGCCGGCCGTCCTGGCAAGCTCCTTCAACTCTTCGAGCGAATCCTCGGCCTCGGCTCGCGGCGAGGCGCTGACCGAAATGAGGATGCCCCGTTCTTCGGCCCTGACTTCGCTGACGGCAGCGACGGTTTGTTCCAGCGATTCTTCCAGCGATTCGATGAAGGACACGGCTTCGAGCTGAAAATGATCCAGGGGTTGCGGCTGTTCCACCCTGTAAGGCAGCTCGCTCCGGCTTGATGAATTCAGATAGGCAATCTGGATCGTGGTTCTTCGCGCGCCGGGAGATATTATCAGGGCGGCTATCAGATCCAGGCGCAACAGCGCCAGGTCGGTCAGGTCTTCGTCGGAGAGCAGCTCACCCCTTAGATGGGTATGGAGCAGCCTCAGACCGCGAAGGCGTTTCCTGCCGAGGGGATAATCGGTCAGGTCGGGAATGAACAATCCCCGCTCATTTCCCACGATAACATATTCGACCGCGCCGAAACGGTTGATAAGGACGCCGACCTGGCGCCCCGTCTCCGACGACAGCTCCAGCATTCTGCCCGCCAGCTCCGCGGTCACGAGCTCGTCGGCGGGGGTGCGGCGCCTGTACAGTCTTTCAAGCCTGCTGATCTGGTTCTGCTTCAGGCCAGTGAGGTTGCCGTGTAATTGCTTTATCGCGAATTCCTTTCCATCTCCTGGTTTTCAAGGTTCAAGGTTCTTCAGCCTTCAGCCTTCAAGCCCTGTGCCCTGCGCCCTGCGCCCTGCGCCCGACTTTATTACATCCCCATAATATTATAACCACTATCGACGAAGTGCACCCCGCCGGTCACCCTCACCGACATGTCACTGCACAGATAAAGGGCTGCGTTGGCCACGTCGTTCTGCTCGATATTGGTCCGCAGCGGCGCTTTGTCCGCCACGTGGCCGGCAATCTGGGTGAAGCCGCCGACCCCAGAAGCAGCCAGCGTCTTGAGGGGTCCCGCGGAGATCGCATTGACCCTGATCCCGTCCGGCCCCACCGCTTCCGCCAGGTAGCGGACACTCGCTTCAAGGGCTGCTTTGGCCACCCCCATGACGTTATAGTTCGGGAAGACCTTTTCTGATGCATAATAAGTCATGGCTATGATGCTGCCATTTTTCCCCTTCATCAGCGGGGCTGCTTCCTTGACAAGGGCGATGAGCGAGTATGCACTGATATCCATTGCGAGCGCAAACCCCTGGCGCGACGTATTCAGAAAGGAGCCGCGCAATTCCTCCTTGTTGGCGAACGCTATCGAATGCACAAGTATATCGAATCCTCCCCATTCTTTTCCAATCACTTCGAATACGGTTTTTATATGCTCGTCATTCGTCACGTCGCATGGCAGCACAAGGTCGACACCAAGGCTTTCGGCAAGGGGCCGCACCCGCTTTTCCACCGCTTCATTGGCGTATGTGAAAGCCAGTTCCGCGCCTTCTTTCCTGAAGGCCTCGGCAATCGCCCACGCAATGCTTCTCTCGTTGGCAACGCCGAAGATCACCGCTTTCTTACCATCCAGCAAACCCATGATTAATCCTCCTCAATATTAATGGCAAGGGGACCGCCGGCCCCGGAGTCTCTCCGGGAGCATGGTTTCCCGCTTGCAATAAAATCCGTTAATTCGGTAACTTACAATTTTATTTTGCATTATATACGGCAAATTGAGATATTAATAAAAAATCGGTTTTTTGGCAAGGATTAAGCCAGTTAAGCATGGAAGGAGAAACCAGGTTTAATGCAGGACACGTTTGGCAAAATGCTCAAGAGGGTAGCCCGGCTGGGCAGCCTGAGCGATCTGGATGACGTAATAAAGTCTTCCTCAATCCTTTTGAAAAACACCGCCAATATCAGGTGGGCATTGGTATATTTTTTCGACAGGGAACGGCACGATTTCGCGCCGGCCAGGGGTTACGGCCTGCCCCAGCGCTATATCAGGCTGTTCGAGAACACCCCTCTCCATCCCGACAAGCTGCCGATCCTCAAGTCCATGCTTTTGAAAAAACAGCACCTTCTGATAACCGACGCAGGCGCGTCGGACATGGTCCATCCCGCGTTCCGCAAGCTGTTGAGCGGTCTTACCCTGCTTGCCGTCCCGATGGTCGCCAGGGACCAGGTCCTTGGAACGGTCTTTGTCGCGCGGCACGCCAGCCTTCCCCCGTACACGGAAAAGGGGATAGAGCTCATCAAGGACATGGCCTCGAACGCCGCAATCTCGGTCAGCCACATGCGCCTGTACGACGAAACCCTGGATACCGCCATAAACCTGGCCAAAAGGGTGGACACAATCCTCACGCTTGATGAAATAAACAAGGCCATTTCCTCTTCACTGAGTCGTTACAAGATCTTTGAAAAGGCAATCCAGGGAATAGAAGGCATTATCCCGTGCGCCATGGTGGTGATAATCCAGGAAGAGCGGGGGGAATACTTCGTCACCGCTTCCCATTGGAAAGACGAGAGTACTCCGCCGCTGCTGAGGCCCGATATGCGTCTGTCGCTGTTCCAGTCCGCCGCGGGAAACGCCATGAACAACGGCAAAACACATTCCGTCGATACGCTTGGAAAAATTCAGAAACCGGGACACCTGGACCGCATCCTTTCGGAAGCCGGTATCGCCTCGCTGCTCGCGGTTCCCCTGGTCAGCAGGGACAAGGTCAAGGGGGTGCTCATGCTGGGCGACCGGCAGCCCGGCGGGTTTGCCCGCGAGGAGACCTTCGTCATCGAAAAGATTGCCTCGCAGATATCGGTCGCGCTGGAAAACGCAAAGCTGTACGAGGACATGAGAAGCCTGTTCATCAATACGGTATCGAGCCTTGCCAACGCCATAGACGCCAAATCCCCCTGGACCAAGGGCCATTCGGAAAGGGTCATGAACATCGCCGCGGACATCGCGAGAGAAATGGGACTATCGGAGCTGTTCGTGGAACAGATCAAGATCGCGGGCCTGCTACACGATATAGGCAAAATCGGAATTCTGGAAGCGCTGCTGGAAAAACCCGACAAGATCTCCGACGAGGAATTCCCCCCGATGCGGCTGCACCCGGAAAAGGGCGTAGCCATACTGTCCCCCATCCAGCAGTTGCAGGAAGTGCTTCCAGCCATCCGGCACCACCATGAACGTTACGACGGCGGCGGCTACCCGGACGGACTCAAGGGAGAGGAAATCCCCCTGCAGGCAAGAATAGTCGCGGTCGCCGACGCTTTTGACGCCATGGTTTCGGAAAGGCCGTACAAGAAAGGCTATACCATGCAGAAGGCTTTAAAGGTGATTGAAAAGGGGGCCGGCAGCCAGTTCGACCCGGTTGTGGTCGACTGCTTCCGCAACCGGGTTGCGGGCAATTTAACTCTATCCATGAAATAGCTTGGGAAAAAGGCGATGCAATGGCTCATTCCAGGGGATCGGTGCGGGGATGTTCTGTTTCTTTCAAACTGTTCTCAAGTGACTTGAGCCTTCCGTCCATATCTTCCAGTATTCCGAGAATCTTGTCCACCTGCCCTTTCATGCTGAAAATGACATAGGGAAGGACCAGCCAGGACAGAAAAAGAAACAGCAACAGGATCGACAGCATCACGGTCAAACCGCCGAAGATTTCCATACGGCTCCCCACCGGAAATTCCGGTTGATAATCACGGTTATTTGCCCGTGGCCTGTTCCAGCGCGCGCGCAAGCCTGCCCGGACAGGAATTGTCGCCATTGCACGCCAGGCTTTGCAGGCATTTGATTGCCTCGGTCACGTCCTTTCCCGGCGAAAGGACTTCAAGGACCAGCGGATTGCCGGGGGTTCCCCCGACAAACTCGACGGAGACAATCCTGCCTCCTTCAACATCGATATCGATTCTCTTGGCGCAAGACCCGTCAGTATCGAAACTCAGCTTCATGCAAAAGACCCCCTGGATTCAAATTATCTTATCCATTTTCATCCGCCCCCGGCAAAACCCCGACTTTGCGTCAGTGCGCGTTTTCCGGACGGACATTAATTTGTATATCTTCCGACAGACGAAATGTCAATCCTGTTCTTTAAATTGCGGCTTTCGCCCCTTCCCGGCACCTCCACGGCCGGTGTAAATAATCCTTGCCTTTTTCCCCCCCTGTGCTAATATGCCTAAAAAATAGGCATATTTTCTGATATATTGTATTTTGGTTCCAATGATTAACAAACTTGCTATCGGGGCACTGACGCTCAAGAACAACCTGATCCTGGCCCCAATGGCCGGAATAACCGATCTCCCGCAACGCCTGATCGCCAGGGAATACGGCGCATCCCTCTGCTTCACCGAAATGGTGAGCGCCCACGGCCTTGCGCGAAACGGCCGGAAGTCATTCGAGCTGCTGAGAAGCGCCCCGGAAGACAAACCGCTCGGAATCCAGCTTTTCGGCGAAGACCCCGATCTGCTTGCCGAAGCCGCCCGCGCAGTGGAGGAATACGGCGATCTGATCGATATCAACATGGGATGCCCGGTGAAAAAGGTCGTGAACAGCGGCGCCGGAAGCGCGCTGATACGGGACCCACGGAAGGCGGAATCCGTAATCAGGGCCGTGCGCAAGGCGACGGGGCTTCCCTTGACCGTCAAGATCCGAACCGGGTGGAGCGCCCGCGAGAGCACTTTTCTGGAAATCGCCCGCATGGCCGAACAGGAAGGATGCGATGCCATAACCCTCCATCCCAGGAACCGCGCGGAGATGTTCGGCAACAAGGCCGACTGGAGTCGGATCGCCGAACTGAAGAGTTCCGTCGGCATCCCGGTAATAGGCAGCGGAGATCTTTTTTCCGCCCGGGATGTCATGGAAATGCTCGGTCAAACTGGCTGCGACGGGGTAATGGTTGCGCGCGGGGTTCTCGGCAACCCCTGGATATTCAGCGAGACGCTGGCACTGCTGAGCGGGGAGGAACCGCGGCCGCCCTCCCCCACCGAGCGCCTGGGCGCCGCTTTGAGGCACATGGAGACGCTGGTCGGCCTCGCCGGGGAAGAGACGGCCGTCCGCGAGCTTCGCAAGCACCTTGCATGGTATACAAAAGGGCTCCCGGGAGCCGCGCAGGTGCGGGACGCCATAAACCGTTCGGAAAAAAAGGAAGACCTCGTGAAGATTCTCCAGACATTCTTCGGTCAGGGCCGGCAATGAATCATCCGACAAACCACGTCAGGGAATTTTTCGCCAATGTCATCGACAGCGTCGGCGACGGCGTTATCGTCCTCGACAACACCGGCATCGTCACTTTAATGAACCCGGCGGCGGAGGAACTGACGGGCGTCTCCAGGAAGCAGGCGCAGGGAAGCCCGTTCGCCGCAATTTTCGGAGAAGAGGCGGCGCTTAGGGAAATGGTCGAAAAGACCTCCACGACCGGGATGATCATATCCGATTACGAAAACCTGGTGCTGAAGAAAAGTTCTCAGATAATCCCTGTCAGCGCCACTACGTCGCCTCTTCTTCTGGCGGACGGCGAAAGGACCGGCACCATCCTGGTTTTGCGAGACCTTACCAATATCAGGGAGCTGGAGGCAGCGGTCAGGCAGGCTGACAGGCTTTCGACGCTGGGCACGCTGGCGGCCGGACTCGCCCACGAAATCAAGAACCCCCTCGGCGGGATCAAGGGGGCTGCCCAGCTCCTTGAGAGGGAGCTGCCCGGGGGAAGCGAACTGGTCGAATACATAAAGGTCATGCTGAAAGAGGTCGGCCGGGTGAACAAGATCGTGGAAGAGCTGCTTAACCTGACCTCTCCTCGGAAACTGAAACTGGTCAAGACCAACCTCAACCAGGTCCTGGATGAAATCATCATGCTGCAGAAGCGCATGATAGACCGGAAGAAAATCTCGCTGGTCAAGAATTTCGACCTGAGCATCCCCCCTTTCCTGGCGGATGAGGGGTTGATGACGCAACTTTTCCTCAACCTCATCAAGAACGCCGTCGAGGCGCTGGGTGAATCCTGCGCGCCCGGTTCGATAAAAATTACCAGCAGGGTCGTTTCCGACTACAGCCTGACAAAAAAAGGAGAGCGCCCTTCACGGTTCGTGGCGGTAGATATCAGCGACGACGGACCGGGGATAACAAAGGAGCAGATCGAGCACATTTTCACCCCTTTTTTCACCACAAAATCCAAGGGTACCGGGCTCGGGTTGTCCATCTGCCAGAAAATCGTATCTGAACATCGGGGCATGCTCAAGGTCGACTCCGGGCCGGGCAAAGGCACGATTTTTACGGTAATGCTTCCGCTGATCATGTAACCGGCCGGCCTTCCGGTCATCAGCGCAAGTTGCGGCCCGTTGACGATTATAATGTTCAACTGTTTTGCGTTCCAAATATATTTCGAGGTTTAGCAAATGCAACTCAACAGGATTCTCGTAGCCGATGACGAAGAAAGCATGCGCTGGGTTCTTTCCAAGGCCCTGAAGAAAAAAGGGTTTTCCGTGGACCTGGCAAGGGACGGCAAGGAAGCTCTAGCCATGATCAACGCCAACCCTTACGACCTTGCCATCCTGGACATAAAAATGCCCGGCATCTCCGGTCTTGAGCTGCTGGACAAGGTGCGGGAGATGAAGGGCGATCTCCTGGTGGTCATCATGACCGCGGAAGCGAGCATGAGGAACGCCATAGAAGCCATGAAACGGGGGGCCTACGACTACATCACGAAGCCCTTCGACCTGGACGTGATCGACGCGATTATCGAAAAAATCGACAGGGCGCGGGAGATGACCTCCCAGGTCTCATCGCTCAAGGAGGAGCTCAAGGAGCGCTACCAGCTGGAAAAGACCATCATCGGGAATTCTTCCGCCATGAGAGACGTTTACAAGACCATCGGCAAGGTCGCGCCCAGCGACGTCACCGTCCTGATACAGGGCGAATCCGGCACGGGGAAGGAACTGATCGCCAGGGCGATCCATTTCAACTCGAAGCGCCTCGGCAAGCCTTTTATTGCCCTGAACTGCGCCGCGATCCCCAAGGAACTGCTGGAAAGCGAACTGTTCGGCTTTGAAAAAGGGGCTTTTACCGGAGCGGTGGAAAGAAAACTGGGGAAATTCGAACAGGCCAACGGCGGCACCATCTTCCTCGACGAAATAGGCGACATGCCTCTCGATCTGCAGGCCAAAATCCTCAGGGTGCTGCAGGAGAAGGAAATCACCAGGACCGGCGGCAACCAGAGCATCGCGGTCGATACCAGGATCGTGGCCGCCACGAACCAGGACCTCGAAGAAAGAGTGCGCCAGAAGGCGTTTCGCGAAGACCTTTATTACCGGCTGAACGTGGTGCCCATTCACCTCGTGCCGCTCAGGGAAAGAAAAGAAGACATACCGCTGCTGGTGGATTATTTCGTCAAGACCTCCTGCATCGAACTGGAGGCGCCGGTCAAGCAGTGCACGCCGGAAGCCGTCCGCTTGCTGACCAATTACCCTTGGCCGGGCAATGTCCGTGAACTTGAAAATACCATCAAGAGAGCGGTAATCCTGTCATCGGACCCGCTCCTCACCGTAGCCGATTTTTCCAGCCTTCCCACCCCTAAAGTCGGCGCCACGCGCAACGAGGAGCTTTCCCTGGAAGCGCTTGTGGAGATAAAACTCCGATCCAGCCTCGAAAACATCGAGAAAATGGAAACGGGGGACCTGCACGGCATGGTCCTCGCCCAGGTGGAAAGGCCGCTTATCCGCTTCGTCCTTGAAAAAACCAGGAGCAACCAGGTCCGGGCCGCAGACATTCTCGGCATAAACAGGAACACTTTGAGGAAAAAGATACAGGAACTGGGGATAGACATCAGGAAAGACTGATTACCGACACGAGGAGCAAAGGTCATGAACGTACTCGAAAAATTCTCCCTGGACAGGGATTCCGCCGTTCTCCTGGTTATAGACGTCCAGGAAAAGCTTTGCAGGGCAATGGACCAGGATGTTCTCCGTCAATTGACCGGCAATATCTCAATCCTGCTGGAGACGGCAAAGGAAATGAACATCCCCGTACTCACGACGGAGCAATACACTCGCGGCCTTGGGGAAACCCTGCCTGAAATCAGGGAAAAGCTTCCTGTCGCCGCGTCGGAAAAGATGAGCTTCAGCTGCTGCGGAGACAAAGCCTGCATGAAACGGCTGGGAGACCTGCAACGCAAACAGGTAATCGTTACCGGCATGGAAACCCACGTCTGTGTGCTGCAAACGGTGCTGGATCTGCTTTCACGGGGCTATCACGTCCACGTTGTAAGCGATGCGGTTATGAGCCGGAGCAAAAAGAACTGGAAACTCGGGCTGAACATGGCTTCAGCGGCGGGTGCAGTGCTCACTTCCACCGAGGCGGCCATGTTTCAGCTGCTGAAGGTTGCCGGCACTGAGGAATTCAAGAAGCTTTCGAAACTGGTGCGCTGATCACTATCTACAACAATTTCCGTATTCACTTGAGACGCCGGTCCGTAATGCAATGCATATGCGGAGCCGGCGTCTTTTTTTGTAACTATCATCCACGCAAAAGGTAAAGTTCGTCATTCCCGCGACCGCTGGAATCCGGGAATTTCAGGTGAGTCCAGATGGACTGGATCTACACTGCCCATGCATTTCCTGATGTCTTCCTTCATTAATATCTCTCCAAATCAAATTGGTTGCCGATTTCACATCGGGCCGGGCATTTTTTGAAATAATCAATAAGAAAAACATAAAAATAGATTTCTGCCAATTATAAATTTATGTTATAGATATGCTGGTTTGGGAGAATTAACTGAATTTTGATCTCAAACCGAAACATAACTAATGAAAAAAAGATCTGCCTGAAGAAGGTTGATTTAATCTTTGAAGGAAAAGATTGGCAGCCACGCTGCGGTATCGGGATAGAAATGGACAAAGTTAAAGTTTTAGAGAGTTGGCCGAAGCCTGAGGCTGGAGCGCCGGAACCTCAAATGCTGGCAAATGAGAATCGATTAGCATTGCGTTACTACACTCAAGACGAGAAAATCGCAGTTATCTTTTTTCCACTTGTCTACATTTTAAATTCGGAAGCCCCGGAGATGAGTCACTGGAAGGACATCCGCTATATGAGCACGGGCTAGAATTCTACAACGTTCATGAGGTTGAAAATTCATCTTGGATTGATGAACTGGAGAGGCGAAATTCCGTTCATCCTCGCCATGACAGGGCATGGTTCTTAGAAGGCAAGCGGTATTATGTTTTCACCTTTCACGATTCCACCTTAGAGTGAGTCACAAATGAAAAAGACAAAAGTTTGCCATCAGTACATATCTGAGAAACAGAAGAAGAGGCGGATCGCCTATTTCATTGAAGAGAGAGATGTCCAACAGGCCAGTGGAGCGGTGACCCCGCTCACCGGCCGATCCGTTGGTCTGGCGAATACCGCCTAGCCAAACAGAAGCCAAGCAATCAAAGGCCGCTATTTTTTCACGAGGAGGTTGCAGAAATGAGGAAAGGCATTTTGTGGTTGTGGCTTGTCTTGTCGTCGCAGTTGCTTTTGGTCGCATGCGGTGGAGGCGATGGATCGCCGATCTACGGCAATGCCAAAACGAGTACGTCGGTTGTATTTTATCCTTTTTCCAGTAATACTAACCCATCATCAAATGCAGGTTATGGAAGTAATTTTGATCCGCGCTCTCTTACATCCTATATTGGAAGTGATGGTTTCGGAAATGTTTTAGAAGTTTATCCCTTACCAGGTTCTATAGATTATAGTACCGCTGAATCAACTAATAGTTACTTTAGTATTTTCGTGACGGCGCCTCAGGGAGGATATTTAGATTTAGAGAAATTAGAGTTTGAGGTCGGCAAGGGAGGTGATACTGATCCACGGGGTTATTATATTCGTTCAAGTGCGGATAATTTTAGTCACGATATATTTTCTACGGTGCTTCCATCTGGAACACATCAAAATCCGGCACTTCAATCAATTGATTTAAAGAGTCTTTCTACCAAAAATCTTTCGTCGATTGAGTTTAGATTCTATATTTTTACTCCCTCTTCAAGTTCTTATTCAGTCGATTTTCGAAATTGGAAATTATATGCTAATTAACCCACATCCTCAAATATGGGCAATGGGGCTATGGGGTGTGGGGCTATGTGGGGCTATGGGGTCAAGCCTGCAAAACTGCAAAAAGGCGATACAAGGCTAACGGCGGATTTCACACTTGACCAATTCTCGGGCAAGATCGATAAAGCCAGACTTGGTTTTGCAGTCTTTGTTGCCGCGGGCATGACGGAAGGTCACCGGCCTGAATTTCATGGTCAGGGAATGACGGACAGTCGTT
>DASRZQ010000231.1:0-3488 GCA_035686205.1 Geobacteraceae bacterium | reverse complement strand
GGACGGCATATTTCACATGGCGGCGATCCGGATCACGGCGTGCGCCGACAATCCCCGCGAAGCGATGGAGGTGATGCTGAAGGGGACCCACAACGTGCTGCAGACCGCGGTGGAAAAGAAAGTCGGCAGGCTGGTATACGCCTCGTCGGCCTCCGTTTACGGACTCGCCGATACTTTTCCCACCAGCGAGGCGCATCACCCGTACAACAACAGGACCTATTACGGAGCGGCGAAGATAGCGGGGGAGGGCATGGTCAGGTCATTTGCGGACATGTACGGCCTCCGCTACGCCGCCCTCCGCTATTTCAACGTTTACGGGCCGCGCATGGACATCCACGGGAAATATACTGAAGTTATCATCCGCTGGCTCGACAGGATCGAAGGCGGCCAGCCGCCGCTCATTTTCGGCGACGGTTCACAGACCATGGACATGGTGTACATCAGCGATGTGACCGACGCCAATATCATGGCCATGGAGTCGGAGGTGAGCGACGAGGTTTTCAATGTGGCGAGCGGGACCGAGACCAGCCTGCTCGGGCTTCTGCGCACCCTGCTCAAGGTCACCGGTTCCAGCCTTGAGCCGGAGTTCATGCCCGAGCGTTCCGTGAACCCCGTTCCGCGACGTCTGGCCGACATCCGGAAGGCGGAGGAGATGCTCGGCTTCAGGGCGAAGGTCGATGTCGAAGAAGGACTCAGACGCCTGATCGCCTGGAGAAATGACATCATTGCCCGGGAAGGTTCTTTCGGCACCGGGGCGGCCGCCGGCGCGTAAAGGGCGGCGATTTGTTTTTGCGGGTTTTCGGGCGGGTGATCAGTCCTGCTCTGTCGGATGACGTTCACGACCCCATCCCCACCCTGACCCTCCCCTTGAAGGGGAGGGAAAATATGTTCCTTCCCGCTTAAACAGGATAAAAATACGCTCCTCCCCCTTCAAGGTGTCAGCCGACATGATACCGGTAAGCATGTTGCCCTTCAAGGGGATAAAATACGCTCCTCCCCCTTCAAGGGGGAGGTTGGGAGGGGGATGGGGCGATGGACAAGATAGATTTTTTAACAAATTTGATAAGTTGAATAACGTTTCCACATCGACGAGGTAATAAAATGATTCCCATAGCAAAACCCTCAATTGGTGAAGAAGAGGCCGCGGCGGCCAGGGAGGTTATTCTTTCGGGATGGCTGACCCAGGGGCCGAAGGTGAAGCAGTTCGAAGAAGCCTTCGCCTCCTATGTCGGAGCGCCCCACGCCTGCGCGGTTTCGAGCTGTACAACGGCCCTGCACCTGGCCCTCCTTGCGGTCGGAGTAAAACCGGGAGATGTGGTTATAACGGTTAGCCACTCCTTCATAGCGACGGCAAACTCGGTGAGGTACTGCTTCGCCGAGCCGGTGTTCGTCGACATCGACCCGGACACCTACAACATGTCTGCGGAAGGCCTCCGGCAGTGCCTGTATGCCGAATGCGAGCGGCGTGACGGGGGGCTTTACTACCGGGACGTTTCAAGCCTGGCAGTAGGCGAGTCCCCCCTGGCCGGCCTGTTCCCGGGCGGCTCGCCACCGCCGGGAATGTCACCGGGGAGGGTGGCGGCGATTCTGCCCGTCCACCAGATGGGCATGCCCTGCGACATGGAAGCGGTGCTCGCCCTTGCCGCGGAATTCGGCCTGCCGGTGGTGGAGGACGCGGCGTGCGCAATAGGCAGCGAAATAAATATCGGCGGGAAATGGGATAAAATAGGCAGGCCCCACGGCGACGTGGCCTGTTTTTCATTCCATCCGCGGAAAATTGTCGCCACCGGGGACGGCGGCATGCTGACCACTAACAACCCCGATTATGACGCCGGGTTCCGTCTTCTCCGGCAGCACGGGATGAGCGTCCCGGATACGGTACGGCACGGCTCAAGCAGGGTAATCTTCGAAGATTACGTGACCACCGGGTTCAACTACAGGATGACGGACGTGCAGGCCGCCATCGGCATCGAGCAGCTCGGCAAACTGCCAGGTTTTCTCCGGGAGCGGAGAAATACAGCCGACCTGTACAGGGAAAAACTGAAGGACGTCTCCTGGTTGCGACTCCCCCGCGAACCGGAGGACCGCAGGACCAACTGGCAGAGTTTTCCGGTCAGGGTGCTGGAGGAGGCTCCGTTGAGCCGCGATCGGCTCATGCAGCGGCTGCTCGACCTGGGGATATCGACCCGCAGGGGGATCATGAATGCCCACCAGGAACCGGCGTATCGCTCCGGTTTCCAAGGAATCCATTCGGAAAAGGCGAGGGATTCCGTCATCCTTCTGCCTCTTTTCAACGGCATGAAAGAAGCCGAGGTGGATGAAGTGGTGAAAGGAGTAAAAAATGCCTAAAAAGCTTATCCTGTTCCCTTTCGGGGGAAATGCCAAGGAATCCCTGATGTCCATTTTCGCCATCAATGAAAATACCTGGGAGTGGGACATCCTGGGATTCATCGATGACGACCGCTCGCTTCACGGCAGGGACTGCTGCGGCGTGAAGGTGCTCGGCGGCAGGGAAATCCTTGCGGACCACCCGGAGGCGTTCGTCCTCGCGGTGCCGGGAAGCCCGTCGAGCTACCTGAAAAGGAAAGAAATCATAGAAAGCCTGGGCCTTGATGATTCCCGTTTCGCGACAATCGTCCATCCTTCGGTGGCGAGGGCGGCAGACGCGATAATCGGACGAAACACGCTTATCATGCCCAATGTGGTAATCAGTTGCGAAGTGAAAATCGGAAATCATTGCATTATCCTGCCTAATACCGTTGTTTCCCACGACAGCGTCGTCAACGACTACTGCTGTATCGGGTCCAATGTAACGATTTCCGGGACCGTGTCAATCGGCGCGAACTGTTACATAGGTTCCGGGACGAAGATGCGCGAGAACGTTTCCATAGGCGAAGGCACTCTCGTCGGCCTGGGCTCGAACGTGCTTTCCGATATCGGGCCGGGCGTCATCGCGGTAGGCAGCCCGGCAAGGGTAATCAGGCAGGCCGCATTATGAATTGTCCTGGTACTCCGCAACACCGGTCATTTCGCAATCTGAGTAGTACTAATCTCCCGCTGCAAATATTCCTCCCCCTTCAAGGGGAGGGAGTTTTTGATGACATCGGAAGGGGATCAATCCGGCTGCAGATTTAAGAGTTACAAAATACCAGGAAAAACAATCCGAAACAGGAGAGGACCCATGATGGAAACGAATTGCGGTTACGCGGAGATACTCATCGCCGGCAGCGGGATAATCGGCCTTACCATAGCCGCGGAGCTCGTCAGGGCGGGATATGGGGATATAGTAATCATCGAGAAGGAGGCCGAGCCGGGCCTCCACGCGTCGGGTAGGAACAGCGGCGTCCTCCATGCCGGCATTTATTACTCGCCAGATACCCTGAAAGCGAAATCATGCCTGAACGGGAATTTCCTGATGAAGGCATACTGCCGGGAAAAGGGCCTGCCCCTTCTCGAGAACGGCAAGGTAATAGTGACGCGCTCCGGCG
>DASRZQ010000230.1:0-49203 GCA_035686205.1 Geobacteraceae bacterium | reverse complement strand
GCGACGGCTTCGTCAAGAACCGTTATGGATGACGGGTCCTTGTCTTTGGAGAGTCCCGCAAGCTCATATTGCTTTTTCAGGAGGTCGAAGAGCTCCTGCCTTATCTTCAGCTCTTGGAGTCCTTTTTTATCTTCAGCCTTTGTACCGGCAGAGTCAGTCTTGATTTTTTCACGAATTATCGCTATTTCCGATTTCAGGGCCTTAGCTTGGGGACTTGCCATGTTCCCGCCGGCCTTCAAGGATTCGAGCTGAATCTCCTTGCCTGCAAGCTCCGCCTTCAAACGCGCGTTTTGTTCAAGACCGGCAATCGACCGTAGGTGGGCAGCCGGTCCTCCATTCAGGTCTTGTGCCAATTTCAGCGATTCTTTGGTCTTCTCCAGTTCATTGCCCACCATATCGAGGACTTTCTTCAGGTAAATCCTTTCCGTGTCCTCCTCGAAGAGTTTCAACTCCCTGATTTTTGGGTCCAGCTCTTCGACAAAGGCATTGGCAACAGCTGCCGCCCGCTTCGGGTCTTTGTCCTCCACAGTAACCGAGATCATGCCGTTATCGGCCTGAATTCTGACATTCCTTTCAAGTGCATTCCGTGTTTCCTCATCGGTTTCAGTATTATATGCTTTTGAAAGGTCAAGACGATTAATCACGGCATCCTCCACGGCCCTGCTTTTCAGGACACCGAGACATAGATTTGCGCCATCTCCAAACTGGGGTCCCGCAAGATTCGCCAGCCTGACTCCCATTAAAATCGAAAGCCCGGAAAGAGGGCCGATTTGTCTCGTGGGAGGGAGGAATCTTGCCGTTGCGGAATAGATATTCGGCAGCATAAAACAGTATAGAACCGAAAAGACCAAAGCTGCCCCTGCAAGTGTCAGGATAATCCACTTGCGTTTCACTATCACGGCCACCAAGTCAAGAAGATTGACCTCATCCTCTTCAGCATTAGCCGGGAACTTTTCATTATCCAACATCTTTGTTTGGCCTCCCGAAAAATATAATTCACAAAGTATATACTATAAATCACATTTTTCATCCCACGAACAACTCAGCGAAGGGCAGAAAAAATTTTGCCCTGACCTCGGGAACCCAAGAAATATTTATACCATGTCGCCAAGTGAATACTCAACCTGTTTTAGCATAAAAGATAATGCATGCTTCTTTTTACTTTAATAATCAACACGTTACACTAGCCGGATACAGTGGTCGGAGTTCATGGACAACGTAAAAATCCGGATGGCTGAAAACAGATTGCCCCGCGGCAAGCGCGCGGGGCGCAAGGGAATTAAAAATTGATGAACGAGCAAAAAGCCTTCACTCGCGACGCAAAATCGGGACATCCGTGCCTGCCCTGTTAATCTGTGCAAATCCGTGTGCATCCGTGGCCAGGCTCAGGTTTGCGAAATTTAGCCTTTCCATTTCAGCTTCTCAGACTTTACAAGCCCCCAGTCCCCAGTCACTAGCCCCCTTATCAATAACTCTTCTTCAGGTACTCGATCTGTACAAAAGGCTGCAGGAGCGCGCTTATAGCCTGCAGGGACGGTATTATCTCGTTCAATGCATCGTTCCACGCGCCGATATTGCTGCGCGGAACATAGATGATGTCACCCGCCATGAGCGGAAGCGGAAGTGCCTGCCCGCGAAGTATCTTGTCGAAGTCGACCACGAGCAGTTCCCCCTTGGTAACGGAAAGGGAGCGGATAATACGCACATGCTTGAAGTCATACCCGGTATCGCGCAACTCGGCGCTGCCGATGGCCTGTGCCAGGTTGAGCCCGCCCTGGAGCATGGGAACCGGCCCCGGCTTTTTCACCGCGCCGAACACGAAAACCTGCTGGTTGGTATTGTCGGGAATGAATATCATGTCGCTCGCCCTCAGCCAGACATTCTGCGTCTGATTTCCGTTGAGCAGCAGGTCATACACGTCAACGGGCATAATCTGGTGATCACGGACCAGTCGAGCGCTTTTCAGGTAGGCGCTCGTATCATAGCCGTTTCCCAGGGCGATACCCTGGGCCAGCGTGAGCGGGCGGTCCATGTAATAAGTACCCGGCGCCTTGAACTGGCCGAGGAGATATAGTGGATGGCTCTTGTACTCGGCCACCTCCACGACCACCCACGGCTCCTTCAGGTATCTGACCAGGCTTTGTTGAATGCGTTCCTGGGCCTGCGAGACCGTCAACCCGGCCACCCGGACCGGACCGACCAGCGGTATCCGGACGTCGCCGTTGCCGTCCACCCGGCTCCCCTGGATCTTGCTGTTAAGATTAGGTCCCGAAATCAGGAATTCCGGCTTTCCGTTTATATTGATGTAAAGCACGTCATTCAGGCCTATCACGTAATCGGCTGAAGGCGGCGCCTCCACAGGAAATGCGGCAGTGACCGATACCTGCTGCCTCTCCACGACGGGCGAACCGGGTGGACACTCTATCTTTTTCACCGTTCCCGGAGCGAGATCGACATATCCGGCGCACCCGGAAAGCATAACGAGGGTCGCGAATGCGGGAAACCTCGCAAACAGCACTAAAAATTTGCTCATACCAGTCCCATGGAGGATTTTGTGTCAGAGGGGTTGCTTACAGTACTAGGACTATGCTGCCAATAAGGAAAGGTTCTTTGCCCTCTGCATTTCGATGACATAATTCACAAGTCGCTTTCAATTCAGCGGCCGCCGGCGGGTCATTCCCCCGAAAGCCGCGCATGGAGATTATCCAAAATAAAAAATTGTCCAAGTTGTTCATCGCAAAGGCGCGAAGATCAAACAAATCAGGATCCTGCAAAGTTTCCCGTTATTCCTTTGGTACGGGGCCGGTTTCCGTGGTATCCTGTCTCTTGAAAAACATTTAACCGTAGAGCCGCCGCTCCGATTCCGCTGACGGCGAAAACGGCGGCGGGCGTCATGCTTCGGTATCGTCCAGCGCATTCCAGTGCCTCCACTTGAGGCAGGTCGACACGGCGCCGACCTTCCAGTTGCTGAACCCTTCACCCATGCATATGCCCGACGCTTTATTGTCGAAGGTGGAGCAGCCGCTATCGGCGCTTCGGGGCCCGTTCCAGAATTCGCAGGTGGCGCAGACGCTGTATTTCTTCCCCACTGTGACAATACTCACCGGAAATGTTTTCTCCCGAAAATCGTCTAAAAATTTGTATACAATAAAAAAAGTACCATAAAATATTTATAATGCAACACGACTAATCAAATTATTTTCAACCATGGAGAAAAACGTTGATAATCAAAGCAGTTGCGGGAACCGAGCAGGCAGGTTTGCGCCTTGACGACGGTATAAAAAGCCTTTTTCCCCATTTGTCCAAAAGCCTGATACGCAGGATCATCGACTGGGGAGGTTGTACGATCGGGACCGAGAAAGCGAGGGTGGCGTCGCGAAGGCTTCGCGCGGGAGACGAGATAACCCTCGGCATCATGGAAAAGGAAAACTGCCGGGAACTGGCCTACGACGCCGTCGATATGCTCCACGAGGACGAAAACTGCCTGGCGGTGTGCAAGGGGGCCGGGATCAACTGCCAGCGTACGCCGTACCAGTTGAAAGGAACAGTTGAATATGCGGTGGAAATGTACCTGAAAAGGAGCGGAAGCCGGGAGCCCGCCAGGGTTATTCACCGCCTCGACCGGGGAACCTCGGGGGTGATGATTTTCCCGAAAAACAGGCGTTTCGCCGCGTACCTTTCCGCCCTTCTCAAGGATGGAAAAATGGAAAAAACTTACCTGGCGCTGACGACCGGCGTTCCGCCGCTACCGGAATGGGAAACCGACGCGCCGATAGCCAAAATCGCAAGCTCGCGCTACGGGGTCGCCATCCCCGGAAAGGAGGCCCGGACCCGGTTCAGGGTCCTGGCCGAAGGGTCCGGGGCAACCCTGGTTGTAGCCAGGCCGTTGACCGGCCGCACCCACCAGATCAGGGTCCACCTGGCCCACCACGGCCTGCCGATAGTGGGGGACACCACCTACGGCGGCGCGACTGCGCCCAGAATGATGCTGCACTGCCTGTCGATGGCCTTCCCGACGGAAAAGGGACGGCACATCAGGATAACCGCACCGGTGGATGATGAGTTTGTTTCCGTTTGCAAGGAATGGGTGATAGAGTCGGGGGATGGGGCAGGGATAATAAAACTATAGTTCAAAAAGATTGTTTTAGCCACGGATGGACACGGATTTTCACGGATAAAGACAACAATACATAAGCAAACAAATGTCTTTCTGTGAAAAATGAAAAGAATCTTTTTATGAGGTTAAGATTTTCATTCGTGCACATCCGTGGCTAAAGATGCTGTATGCTTTTCAGGTTTTCAATCAGCGCACGACAGTCTAATCGCACTAATTACAGCCGTTCACAAATTCGATGACAAATCAACATTTCTGCCGAAATGTTGTCATTTCGAACAAAGAGAGAAATTTTGAAGGATTGGCCGCATGCATTAAGATCTCTTCCTCTGGTCGAGATGACATCAAATTTATGAAAACATGTATCAAGGTTGATATTCTGTTCGTTTTTTCGTTCTTTCGGAATGTCTGTAAAAGGCTTTTGAGTTCAAGCAATTAACCGGAATTTTGAGTCTGGTTTCATCCCTGTTCATCATGTATATCCCCGTTAAATGGAGATTTTGCATTTCGTTAGTCTTTCCGCGCCTTTTTTGTCTTCCTGAGTTCAGCAAAAAATCCGCTCAGCATTGTGGAGCACTCTTCTTCCCTGACGCCTGTAGCCAGCTCTACCCGGTGGTTGAGCCGCGGATCGTCGGAGAGGTCGTACAGGGAACCGGCGGCGCCTCCCTTCGGGTCGTAGCAGCCGAACACCACCCGGTCGAGCCTGGCGAGAAGGATCGCGCCCATGCACATGACGCACGGCTCCAGGGTTACGTAAATTGTCGAGCCGGTCAGCCGCCAGGCTCCCGCCTTGCGGGCCGCCATGCGGATGGCCGTCAACTCCGCGTGGGCGGCAGGATCATTTTTTCCTTCCCGCTGGTTATGGCCCCGGCCAAGGACTTCATCTCCCCTGACGATAACGGCACCGATTGGCACTTCGCCCCTTCCGGCGGCCCTCTTTGCCTCCCGAATGGCAAGCCCCATCCAGTATTCGTCGTCCTTTACGGCATTGTGTTTATTCATTCGTCGATATCCTGTTCAAAACTGTTTAACCGATCCTAACACAAATTAGCGAAATGCAGGAGGGGAAAGAAAATAGTCGGTCATGATAAATGAACGACATTTTTGTCTTCATTTCGTATTTTGAGAAAATATTTATACTGCAAAATCAACAAAGAGAGCCTCTTTCAACTTTCCACCAGATACGGAAACAAAAGAACCACTCCTGAAAAGGGCCGGTTCTTTTTATTATCTCCCGGATGAATTCCCCCTCGACAAGGTTGACTCGAAGTGCCCGCGGTTGATCAGCGAGGTGGCAAAACGTCCGTATCAGTGTATAATTAATGAGTAATTCTGATAATTTGCGCGTTTATGGAGGCACTAATGAAAATCTACGATATCAGCGCGCCATTGCACAACGCCATGCCGGTTTATCCCGGCGATCCGCCGGTAATAATCGAACCGGCCCTGAGCGTCGACAAAGGTAATGCCGCCAATGTCTCCAGGCTTTCAATGTCCACCCATTCCGGGACCCATATCGATGCGCCGCGCCACATCGACAGCCGTGGAGTGTCGGTCGACCACCTCTGCCTTTCCGTCCTGTCCGGACGTGCTCTTGTCATTGAGATCGGGGGAACGAAGAAAATCGGCCGAAAGGAGTTGGAACGCTTTCCCGTCAAAGGGGAGGAGCGACTGCTGCTCAAAACGGAAAACTCGCTGCTATGGAGCAGTTCCGGCTTTACGGAAGATTTCGCGCACCTGACTGATGACGGCGCCGATTACCTGGCGGGAATCGGCATAAAACTCATTGGCATAGACTACCTCTCCATCGAGGCTTTCGACGGCGACGGCACTGTTCACCGCAAGCTCCTCGAGCACGGTGTAATCATCCTTGAGGGACTGGACCTGGATGGAATAAAGGGCGGCGTTTACGAGCTCATTTGTCTTCCGCTCAAAGTACTGGAGGGTGACGGCGCTCCGGCCCGGGCAATACTTCGGGAAAGGGATGAAAGCTCCGCCAAGTCCGGAATTGATCCACACACAACCAAGTGGCCGCTAGCGTAGGGGTGCTGAATGTCGGCAAGAAAAAAAAACGCCGTTCCGGAGGAAATGGAATTGCTGAAAAAGCTGCTCAAGGAGCAGGCAGTTGAACTTGAGCGGGCAAGGGAAAGGCTTTTTCTCGCAAACCAGGTAAAAGGGGAATTCCTGTCCCACATGTCCAGGGAACTGCGTACGCCGCTTAACAACATCATCGATTACGCCAATTTGGTCCGTGAGCGGTTCCAGGGAGCGGTCCCCGACAAGTTGAGCGATTATCTGAAAAATATCCTTGAAAACAGTGTCAGGGTCCGGACCATGATTGACAGGATCCTCGAGCTCTGCAGCGTCGATATCGGAATGTCCAGTTTTCTCCCCGAAAGCTTCGATCTGCGGGCAACCCTGGAAAACATTCTTTCCGACCTGACGGCGGCCGCCGGAGACAAGGGAATCACCATCCGGACCACGTTTCAGTGCGAAATCGCACATATTACCGCCGACGAAAAGAAGTTCAGGTTTATTATGGAAGAACTGCTGACAAACGCCATCAAGTTCTCCCCACCCGGCTCGTTTATTTCAGTCCTCGCACGGGATGTGAAGGTCAGCGACGAAAGCGCAGGCAGCTTCGTGGAAATATCCGTCGCCGACCAGGGAGTCGGAATCAGCCGGGAAGATATGGACCGCATCTTTTCCGGTTTCGAGCAGGTGGACACCTCCCACATCGCATCCGGGAGCCTCGGCCTCGGCCTTTCCCTCGTCAAGCGCATGGTGGAGTTGCATGGGGGGAAAATATGGGTGGAAAGCTATCCGGGTGAAGGAAGCTCGTTTACTTTCATGCTGCCGAAAGGCGGGATCCTGCCCCCTGAAAGCGCAACTCCGCGGATCATCGTAGCCATATCCGAACCGAAGACCGCCCAGATGATGATTCACTGCCTGAAGGAGGAAGGCTATGAGGTAGTTACGGCCGAAAGCGGCCTTGAAGTCCTCGACAAAGGCCTCGCTTCCCCTCCGGATCTTTTTCTCATCGAACGGTCGCTTCCGACAATGAGCGGGAGCGATGTGTGCCTGCAACTCAAGTCACGTGAGCGGATAAAACACATTCCGGTTATTCTTGTCAGTCCAGGCCCCACTCCCGGCAGAAAGGCGAAAACCGCCCGAATCGGCGCTGACGGATATTATGTCTATCCTATCGACGTAACGGAACTGCTGGCCAACATACGCAGGCTTATTTTTCAGAAGCTCAATTTCGAATACCTGAGAAAAAGCTACGAGATCGCGGCGACCCAGGCATGCACCGACCCGATGACCGGGCTGTACAACCGCCTCCACCTCTGGCGCACCTTCAACCGGGAACTGGAAAGGGCGGCCAGATACGGAAGGCTCTGTTCCGCGATCATGATCGATATCGATTTTTTCAAAAATTACAATGATTTGCACGGTCATTTGAAAGGGGACGAAGTATTGAAGAAGGCCGCTGAAATTTTCCGCGTGAATATCCGCAATACTGACGTCTGCGTCCGTTACGGGGGGGAGGAATTTCTCATCATCATGCCCGAAACGGGAAAGGAACTGGCACGGCTGGTCGGCGAAAAACTTCGAAAAGCCTTTCAGGATTTTACTTTTCCGCACGAGGAAAGCCAGCCCGGCGGGCGGCTCACCGTCAGCGTCGGCATCGCCACTTTTCCGGATGACGCCAAAGATGCGCGTACCCTGGTGGACAAGGCCGACAAGGCTCTGTACCGGGCAAAGGAAAGCGGGAGGAACCGCGTCGTCACATGGTAATGGGTCGGCTTGCAGGCGTCAGCATGAAAAAATCGCGATTATTTATTCCATCTCTCTGTTATTGATGATCTGACAAATCAAACCAGGTACATCCGTTCATAAATTCGGTGACGTATCAATATTTCGGCGGAAATGTTGTCATTTCGAACAAAAAGAGAAATCTTGCAGGTTTTGCCGCATGCTTTAAGATCTCTCCCTTTGGTCGAGATGACATCAAATTTTTGAAAACATGTACTAAGGGATGGATAGAATATACCGGTGGAGGAATCCGTACTAGCTTATTAAAGGCCTATCGGGCCTGAGCGGTGATATAATATTAAAAGGAAGAGACCAAAGGAAGGGGGGCTTTCAATATGACAAGACGAGCTCATGACGATTCGACCCGGCTGTCAAGCCAGTTCGGGCGCGATGAAAAGGGTTTGAGGGCCGCGCGGAGCACGGATGTCTACATGCACAAAGACGGTACCAAAGAAGTCTCCTATTGCAGGAAATGCGGCATAATCTATCGCAACAAGCGCTGGTACATGGATGAGGCCGAATTGGAAAGGGTGCGGTCCGACCCCGGAGCCACCAAGGTCGTCTGCCCTTCCTGCCTTCGTATTCATGATAACAACCCCGGTGGAATAATTACCCTCTCCGGTGAATACCTGGTTCGCCACGAGGAGGAAATCCTCGATCTGATCAAGCGCAAAGAGGCCTTGTACAGGGCCAAAAACCCGCTGAGCAGGATAATGGAGATAAACCAGGACGGAAACGTGCTTACCATTGCAACGACCGAAGAAAAGCTGGCCGAGAAAATCGGACGCGATGTCTACAGGGCCCACAAAGGTGACCTGCATTATCAGTGGAGCCAGAATGAAAGCTTCGTCCGGGTCAACTGGGCAAGGTGAAACGGAGGATAAACAAGAGGGATAAACCTTGAAAAAGCTGTCTTCCGCGGAGGAAAGCCGGAACAAGACAGGAAAGAATAAAAGGCAATAGAACGCGGATCAAATCTGATTTAGGCGGATTTGCGAGGATGCAGCCAAAGCTGGAAAAATTTCAAATCCGCGATCACCGCGGTGAGAACTTTTACCGGTTATTTATCCGTGGGCATGCATCGATGCCTGAACGGACAAAGGGTATCCATGCAGCCTTCCACCGGGACGAAATCCTCCTCGGAATTCAGCGACCTGATTGTGTCCAGGATCTTCCTGATCATGTTTTTAAACGCAGCAGAATCGCAATCGACGGTTTCCTCGCCGCCATCGCGCAGAAAGAGCAGTTTGCCCCGTACCCGTTTGCCGGGATGTCCGGCCGCAAGGGCCGTCATGTAGGTCCGGACCTGGAACCGGTAACCTTCCAGATCAGCGTCTTTCTTTTTCATGTACTTGTAATCGTAAACCGTTACTTCCTCGTCCCCCTCGGCCACAAGGTCCATGGCGCCCTTTATGTAGTAGGTCGCCGCTCCGTCCACCCTCAGGGTGAACGGGTACTCACGACGGATTTTTTTGCATTCCAGCGCTCCGGCAAGAGTTGTCTCGGCGAGTGCGAGCACATTTTCAATTACTTCTTCCACTTCCCGTGAAGACGGGTCGACGGCCAGCATGCCCGCCGTGCGGCGGCAAGAGGCGATCATGTCCGTCCTGTTACCCGTAAAATTCATATTTTCCAGCATGTCATGGGCAAGGTTTCCTTTTTCCAGTGCCCCCATCGTCATCCGGGTTTTTTCGTGACGCCCGTAATTACGGCCGAGAAGCCCGGCGATGAGGCCTTCATCCAGGCCTAGAATTTCTTTGTAGAAATATTTGCGGGGACATGCGGCAAAATCCTCCAGGGCGGTGGGTGAAATAACGACCACCGACGGCGCGGCAGGGGCATAATGAAGGGAACGCCTGACCGCTTCTGATATTGAGCCGGGTTCCAGCGGCAGGCTGCCGGCGTCTAGGGACAATAGCCCGTGCCCGTCCTCACCTTCCAGTAAATTGTCGACATTTGTTACCTTAATCAGCATAGAGTGGTCTCCGGCAACGAAACTGTCAATCCACGAACGCCATGGACCGGATCCTTCTCCGGAAACGACCAGATAATCCCGCGCCCGGGTGAGGGCGACGTAAAGTAGACGCTGCGATTCCGCGTCCTCCTTCAGGCCGCGGAGCCTGCCGATTTCCTCGAAGGCAAGAGTCGGGCGCGCCTCATTGCCGACAAACTGCGCCTTAATACCGATGCCCCTGGTTTCATCATATCTGACCGGAGAATTGTCCGGCCGTCTTCCGGCCCCGATCTCCGGAACAAAGACGACCGGAAATTCGAGTCCCTTGCTCTGGTGGACGGTCATGAGCCTGACCACGTCCCCACCCTCGACGGAAATGACCGCCTCGGCCTCGGTGGGCTCTTCCTCCGACAGGCGTTCGAGATAATTGATGAAATTGCGCAGCGCACCGCTCCTGTATTCGGCAAGGGAACGGGAAATTTCTATGAGCTTGCGCAGGTTGGCCACCTTTTGACCGCCCTGGAATGTGGTCAGCAGGATGGAGGAAAAATCGGCACCGGTGATAATTTCTTCCAGAAGTTCGGCGGGCGAAAGGCAGTCCTTGAGCGGTCTAAGCCTGAGGATAAGTCGCCGAAGGTTTTCAAGCCTCGCCCGGTCAGCTTCTTCAATCCCTTGCCGCATCGATTCATCACCGGAACCTGGCTGTAAATTGAAAAAATCCTTCCACCCGGCAAGCCCCTTCTCCCTCCGCCCCATCAGGTAAAGGGTTTCGTCGGAAATGCCGCACAGGGGCGAACGGAGTACCGCGGCAAGGGCGGCTATGTCTCCACCGAATTCGAGGTATTTCAAAAAATTGAGCAGGTCGAGAATCTCCTGGCAGCGGTAAAAACCTTTACCCTTGACCACGTAATACGGGATGCCCGCCCGGCGCAGTTCCCTTTCGAACAGCTTCAGGTTGGAAAAACGGCGAAACAGTATGGCGATATCACCCCATCGCGGTTTACGTGGAAAATATGAGATCACCGGTTCGACATTTTCATCCGTCATATCCCGTCGGTCATATACCTGAACGCCCGCTTCTCCCGATACCATGCGGCGGATCATCCGGGAAACGGCAGCCGCTTCAGTCCTGCGTTTTACCGGCGAATTACCCTCTCCTTCCACGCTCAGGAGCTCCACGCACGGAGTACCGTCCCAGTCCCGGCGCTCTGACGTCAGGATGTCGCCGGAATCGTAGCGGACATTGAAATCCCCGCCCCCGCCGGTCATTACCCCCTTGAAGAGCTCGTTTACGAGGTTTATGATCCCTTCCCGCGACCGGAACGACTCCTGGAAGAAGAGACTGTGCCCTCCACCCTCCGCCACTTCCCGCTGGGAATGCACGAAGACCGTTACATCCGCGCCTCGGAACATGTAAATTGACTGCTTCGGGTCGCCTACCACGAAGAGACGCTGCCGGGGGCCGCACAGAAGCTCCACCAGTTCCTTTTGCAGCCGGTTGGTGTCCTGGAACTCGTCAACCATGACAACGGCAAACCTGCCCCTGTATTCCTCCCTGAGCCGGGCATCGCGCCGCAGCAGGTCGCGCGCCCCGGTCTGGAGGTCCTCGAAATCCAGGACGCTCCGGTTTGCCTTCCGCCTTTGATAATTGTGTTCAAGTTTCTCCAGGAGAGATAGGAGGGCTTCGACTGTCGGGCCGCAACGAACCTGGTGCAGGGCAAGGTCCAAAGTGTCCAGGCACTCCGTCAGGTTGTCCCTGAACGGTTTATCCTTTCCCCAGTTCCCCGCTATGCAGTCACGCATGGCAGCGAGTATTTCCGGCGCATCATGACTGTCGGTTGAAAGGTAGTGTTTTTCCCATAATTCGGGCAAATCGCGCAGTTTTTTATGAAAGACGAGTTCCTTGCCGTTCAGAATGTTCCTGACTCGGACCATGTGGCTGCGCAAGGTGTCAACATTTTCGGCAAAATGCTTCTCCGCGACGGTCATCCAGTCTTCCGACATTTTCTGAATGGCCGCAAGCTCGCATCCTGTGCTGCTCCTTTCATTATGCAGGTCGATCAGGTGCTCTCTGAGGCCCTTTCCCGGTCCCGCGCCCGTAAGAGGAAACTGTTCGAGCAGAAGAAGTATTTCCCGGCTGCGCACCTTCAGTTCAGCCTCTATCACCTCGTCAGCGGCCGCCGCGAGCTCGGTCTTCGAGGCAAGCTCGTCGAGAACGGTGAACGATGGGTCGATTCCCGCTTCAACCGGATTTTCACGCAGGATCCTGGAACAGAATGAGTGGAACGTGGAAATAGAGGCCGACGGCAGGGACCGCAGGACCTGTTCCCAGGTCGAGGCGCTTTCTCCCTGCCCCGCTCTTTTTTTGGCCCCCTCGCGAACCCGCTCTTTCATTTCCGCCGCTGCTTTTTCCGTAAAGGTTATGGCGACAATCTCGTCAACGGCTACAGAGCGGTTCAGAGATGTTTCGCCTGCCAGCAGGCGCAGGTACAGCTCCACCAGCGCGGCGGTCTTGCCGGAACCGGCTCCCGCCGACACGACGATATTTCTGTCGAATTCGAAAACCTTGCGTTTTGCTTCCGACCATTTCATCTGGGGTCCTGTTGAAAAATTTTCATGTAAACCCGAAACAGCGCCATGACAGTCTTCCCATCGGTAATCGATCCGTCAAGCGCCATCCGGACGGCCTCCTTGAGAGGTATTTTCACCACCTCTATATCTTCGTAAAGTTCCGGGTCCGCCTGTCCCGGGACAAGGTCCGTCGCAAGGAACAGGTGGATTACTTCGTCCAGGACTCCCGGCGATGTATGCACGATACCAAGGGATTCAATCTTGCCGGAGGAAAGCCCGGTCTCTTCGTTCAGTTCCCGCAACCCGCACCGGGCCGGCTCTTCTCCGGGTTCAAGCCGTCCTGCCGGTATTTCCAGCATGAAAGAGTCAACCGCTGGACGGAGCTGGCGGATGAGGGACACCGCGCCGTCCGGGTGCAGCGGCAGCACGCCGACCCCTCCCGGATGCCGCATGACCTGATAAGTATGCCACCCCTTTTCCCCTATCATGACATCCATTTGCTCTATGTTTACCACCAGTCCGTTGAAGAGAGTCTCCCTGTTTCTGGTTTTCATGAATTCCATTCCCCCTGCACATCCAGTCATAAGTTCGGTGAAACATCGTTAATTCGGCAAAAATATTGTCGTTTCATACTTAAAGAGAAACCTTGAAGCTTTTGTTGGACCGACTGAAAACTCTCTCTCTGGCCATGGTAACATCAAATTTATGAATTCTTGTACTTAGAGGAAAACCCTGAGCAAGATTACAACCAGACACGCACTCAATCATGCAGCATACTATAGCACAAATCATTGTCGTTGCTTTTGCTTTGTTTTGTCTTTATGATATGATTTTCAAACGGCGTGAATAAAATCGCCTGCTTGAACTTCATTTGGGGATAATTTTCATGAAATTTTTAACATTATTAATTGTGGGGTCATTTATTGCCCTTCTTGCAGGCTGCGCCATGTTCGCCAGCTGGAAAGCAATTCCACCGCCGGGCGGCTGCGACCAGTGCCATACCCTTCCTTTAAACAATAACTGGACGGTTGCCTACAAGGCGCCGATCCTCAGCGACGAAAGAAACCACGAGTATTTCCAGACGGCAAAGTACAATATGCCAAATACTTCCAAGCCCGCGTCATCAATAGAAGTGCAAAAGTTGACAGACGAGAAGTGTTTCGATTGTCACAGGGCACCCAACATCGCCCACAAAGCCAGGATGGGTCGCTATCATCATTAAACCTGAAACATTGAATCCGAATGATTCATCCGGAAGCTGCTTTTATCTTTCTCTTAAACCTTTGTATTATCCGCGTTAATCCGCATTCCCAGGTTAAATTGTGTAAACTGAAGGAAAAAATGAGGTGGGAATTAAATCTGTTTCTCTATATTTCTCAGAACGTTCAGGGCTTCCGAGAACGGGTTTCCCGCCCCTTCCAGCCAGTTTATCCCGATACCGTTGCGCTCCATGCGGCGGAACCATGTCTCCTGACGCTTGGCGAAATCATGGATGGCGCTGTTCAGTTTCTGGAACATATCATTCCAGTTGAGGTCGCCCTTCAGGTATCGGGCGATGAACCGGTACTCAAGTCCGTAGTAATCGAGGGTTTCGAACGGTACGCCGTTCCCGTGAAGCCTCGCCACTTCTTCGATCATCCCGTTTTCCAACCTCTCTTTCAGCCGTTTGGTGATCCTTTGCCGCAGTAAACCTCTGTCCCATCTGATGCCGAAAATGACTGGCCTGATCTCCGGTAATGCGGGCATGGTGTCTGCAGCCTCGAATTCGGCAATTTCGATTGCCCTCACCAGGCGATTTCGGTCGAGGAGATCGGTGGTGTTGTGCATCCGCGGGTTCGCCTCCATGAGGCGGGCTGCAAGATATCCCATGGAACGGCCCTCAAGTTCGGCGCGGAGCGACTGATTTTCAGGAACATCCGCCATCCTGTACCCCGCAAGGACCGAGTCCAGGTACATGCCGGTTCCGCCGGCAAGAACAGGCAGTTTTCCCCGCTCCCTGATGTCTTCAAAAACGACGGCAAAACGACGTTGGAATTCAAAAACATTGAAATCGGCTCCGGGTTCCAGTATGTCTATCAGATGATACGGCGTATCGCCATATTCCGCGAGGTCCTTCCCCGTGCCGATATCCATTCCCCGGTATACCTGGCGCGAATCGGCCGAGATGATTTCGCCGCCCAGAGTCCTGGCAAGTTGCACCGCAAGATTCGTTTTACCCGAAGCCGTCGGACCGAGAACGACTAAAAGATTATAGCTCATGCTCCTCACAAACAATGGGCCAAAGGGCTGACGACAAGTTAATTTATTATTCCGGCGATTAAATATATCATGGCACAACGTAGGGGCGAGGCATGCCTAGCCCTCCTTTCACTGATTCAGTCTGAATTGGGCGACGCATGCGTCACCCCTACGATTGATATGTTCAATCGCCGCCTGAGCTGTTTCATGCCGGCTTCAGCCAGTGAGCTCAGCCGCGATTATGAACTCCACCTGCAAGTCCGAACCAGACGCAATCCAGGCGAGTCAGGTTTTTCATGCTCATGTATCAAGTTTTAACTTTGCTCATCCAGGACCTGCGCAAGCTCTTCCGGAAGTCGTTTCACTTTCATGCCAGGCCCCACGCATGCCAGCTTGACCCTGCCGTCCGCCAGCACCTTGCCGTCAACTACGCGCAAAACCTGCTGCCCGAGGGTGAAAGACGATTTGCCGACTTCCAGCACTTCCGTCTCCACGCTCAGCAGATCATCATGCAGGGCCGGAGCACGGTAATCCAGCTCCACGTGCACGACCGGAAAGATGTAGCCGTCACGAGCCAGCTCACTGACCGATATGCCGCGGTCCCTGAAAAACTCCGTTCTGCCGCGTTCGAAATACTTCAGGTAATTTGAGTGATATACGACTCCGCCCGCATCCGTATCCTCATAGTAAACTCTTATTTCCATATGAAGTTCCCTTGACCGCGAAATTGTACCGGTTTTTGGACCGGCTTTTAGTAATCTGATTAGTACTAATCTCCCGCTACAAATATTCCTCCCCCTTGAAGGGGAGGGAGTTTTTGATGGCAGCGGAAGATTGATCCCAATCAGATTTAATAATGGTCTTCTTTTCTGAGCAAAATTTTCGCAACCGTGGAAAAAACCGGCTTCCAAATTTTACTTCTGCAAGAATTTCACGCTTCAATCAAACCCGTTTTATCCTTTACATCCCAAGGTTTGTCAAAACCGTTTTTTTGAGCCTTATATTAAATATTCACTATTTTGAATATTTGTTGCGTATTCATTGCGATAATTTTTTCATGACGACAAGACTGCGCTGGTCACCAGTGACGGGAAGCTTTATTTCCATGACGTCGGAGATCGCGACCCCCGCTTCCGCCAGCGCGGGAATAGCCGCTGCTGCTTCTTCTTTCCCCCTGCTTCCCTTCATGGCGATTATTCGTCCACCGTCGCGCAGGAATGGCAGGGCAAGTCGCGCAAACGCGACTATGTCCGTAAAAGCCCGCGACACGATCCAGTCAAAGCTCTCAGCGTACTCTGCCGTCAACTCCTCGCATCTGCAGTGGATTGGGAAAAAATTATCAAGCCCCAGGACCCTTGCCATATGGCGCTGGAAAAGAATTTTTTTCTCCACGGCATCCACCGAGACTACACGGAGCATCGGCAGAGTGATTTTAACTGGAATCGAAGGAAAACCACCGCCGGACCCGATGTCCAGAAGGCTTCCGTTAATCCCGATTACCTGCAGCAGCGTCAGTGAATCGGCAAAATGTTTTACTGCAATGTCGCTTTCCCTGGTAATTGAAGTCAGATTAAATTTTCTGTTCCACTTTCTCAATTCTTCGGCATATAGAGAAAATTTTTCCAGCTGTTCATCGGAGAGACCTATGCCCAGTTCCGACGCGCCCTTCGATACAAGGTCTTTTAATCGTGTGTTCATGTGACCCTGAGTGTCTTTATCACAATTGAAAGTATGGTAACAGCGGCAGGCGTAATGCCCGGAATCCTGGATGCCTGTCCCAGCGTATCCGGCTTGAAACGCTGCAGTTTTTCCCTCACTTCCGCCGAAAGCCCGGATATCGAGGCGTAGTCGAGATCTCCGGGAATGCGCGTTCCTTCCATCTTGGCGGATTTCTCCACTTCCTGGTGCTGACGGTCGATATAACCCTTGTATTTGACCTGTATTTCGGCCTGTTCCCGTACCGCGGCCGGGACGTCCCTCGAATCCGGGTCGACTTCGTAAAGGTCGGCATATGTAATGTCCGGCCTACGCAGGAATTGTTCAAGTGTCAATGCATTGTTCATTCCGGTAAGACCATGCCTTTCCAGGAAGTGCTGATTCAGTTCCGATGCAACGATTCTGCCGCGCCGCAGCCGTTCCAGCTCTTCACCGATACTTGCCCTCTTTTGCAGGAAAGCCCCGTATTCTTCCTCCGCAAGCAGGCCGACCTCATATCCTTTGTCCCTGAGGCGCAGGTCGGCGTTGTCCTCGCGCAAAAGCAGCCTGTATTCGGCGCGTGAGGTAAACATGCGGTACGGCTCTTTGGCCCCCAGCGTTACGAGATCGTCGATAAGCACCCCGATATATGCTTCACTCCGTCCGAGGATCAGCGGTTCTTTCCCCCTGACCCTGAGCGCCGCGTTGATGCCCGCCATGATTCCCTGAGCGGCCGCCTCTTCGTAGCCTGATGTCCCGTTAATCTGACCCGCGTGATACAGGTTCCTTATCGTCTTCGTCTCAAGGGAAGCGTGGAGCTGAATCGGATCCACATAATCGTACTCAATCGCGTATGCCGGCCGCATTATTTCAACCCGTTCAAGGCCTTCAATAGACCGGTACATGGCAAACTGGACATCTATCGGCAGCGACGTGGAAAGCCCGCTCGGATAAATCTCGACGGTGTCCCGTCCTTCCGGTTCGAGAAATGTCTGGTGCCTGCTTTTCTCCGGAAAACGCACAACCTTGTCTTCTATCGACGGGCAGTATCGCGGGCCGACCCCTTGAATCACGCCAGCGTACAGGGGAGAACGGTCAAGCGCCGACCGTATGATTTCATGTGTTTTTTCGTTTGTATAGGCGATATGACACGGCAACTGCGGACAATTTATCTGGTCCGTGGAAAATGAAAACGGCTGGGGAATTTCATCGCCATGCTGTGTTTCCAGAATACCGAAATTTATGGTGCGCCCGTCCAGCCTTGCAGGCGTCCCCGTTTTCAGACGCCCGACGGAAAAACCGAGGTCCCGGAGCTGATCGGAAAGACCGACCGAAGGGGGATCACCGGCCCTTCCGCCCGGATAGCTGGTGAGACCTACATGTATCAGGCCTTTCATGAAAGTGCCCGTTGTCAGGATAACAGTTTTGCCCGGATACCTGAGACCGACTTTTGTTTCGACTCCGGCTGCCTGCCTTTCTTCGACATAAAGCCCGACAACCTCACCCTGCTTCAGTTCGAGATTGTCCTGGTTTTCCAGTACGTGCTTCATTCTGAGCCGGTACTGCTGCTTGTCGGCCTGTGCCCTGGAAGCACGTACGGCCGGACCTTTTTTGGTATTGAGAATTCGGAACTGTATGCCTGTGGCGTCGATGTTTTTTCCCATCTCGCCGCCCAGCGCGTCAATCTCCTTTACCAAGTGCCCCTTTGCCAGGCCGCCGATGGCCGGGTTGCACGACATGAGGGCAACTGCGTCAAGATTTATTGTCAGCAGAAGCGTCGAGCAGCCCATGCGTGCAGCGGCCAGGGCAGCTTCACACCCGGCATGCCCGGCTCCGACGACAATGACATCATACGATTTGTCAGAAACAACCATCTGCCTTACCTTTGAATTTGAATCTGAATGACCGGATATAACTCTAAAAGAATTTACTGCTTTAATCATGACACATCCGGCAAATCAGCACGGAATAGAAATAAGCTTTGCCAAAAAAGTAGTGCTTCCATCACGAAAATGCTTGATGATTCTTATTCTATGGAAATTGTTTCACGTGAAACATGAACTATTTCCCGATACAGAACCGTCCGAATATGTGATTCAGAATATCATCCGGTGTCGTCTCTCCGGTTATTTCTCCGAGAGCGCCAAGGGCCGCCCGCAAATCCAGGGCGACTATTTCCAGATTCACTCCCGAATTGAAATTATCCAGAAAAGTATTCAAATGATCCTTTGTCTTCATCAGCGCATCCCTGTGGCGCGCCTGTGAAAGCACGACAAATTCCCTTCCGTCTATTGCCTTTTCGTGAACAAATTTTTTAAATATCATTTCTCTCAGAGCACGTATCCCTGCTCCGGTCAGTGTTGATATTTCAACTCTCGCCCTGTTTTTCAGCTGTTCAGGGATTTCCATCACCACGTCCAGATCGCTTTTGTTCATAACCACTATAACATTGCTTGCTCTTACCGCGTCAATAATAAGATTGTCTTCATCATCCAATGGACGTGATACATCCAGAACCAGCAGCACCAAATCGGCCAGCGCAATTCTTTCCAGTGCGAGTTTTACCCCTTCCAGTTCAACAACGTCCTCCGTAGCGCGTATTCCAGCCGTATCAAGCATTTTAACCGGCAGACCGTCAATGTTTACTACTTCCTCGATTACATCCCTGGTCGTTCCGGGCACAGAAGTTACAATTGCCCTTTTTTCTTTTAACAATGTGTTTAAAAGACTTGATTTTCCGACATTAGGCTTCCCGGCAATCAAAACGGAGACACCTTCTCGCAAAACCCTGCCTTCGTTGAAGCCGTCGATAAGTTTTTCAGCCTTTTCAATTGCTCTTTTTATATGACCCGTTATTTCACTGTTTTCCGCAAATTCCAAATCCTCTTCTGGAAAATCCAGGAATGCTTCAATAAGAGCAAGGGCATGTATAATATCATCTTTTGTTTCCTGTATCTTTCGCGACAGGAGACCTTCCCGCTGGTGCTGCGCTAGCGCAACGGCAGCGTCGGTTTTGCCCCGGATCACGTCAATCACCGCTTCGGCCTGTACGAGATCTATGCGTCCGTTCAAAAATGCCCTTTTGGTGAACTCCCCCGGCTCAGCCAATCTCGCGCCCTGCCTCAGAACCAGTTCCAGTATCCTGCTCACCAGGACATACCCGCCATGACATTGAATCTCCAATACATCTTCTCGGGTATATGTTTTTGGCGCGAGCATGAGCACAACCATGGCCTCATCAAGAACCGAACCGCTTGCGGGGTCTTTTATCTCGCCATAATAAAAACGGTGGCTTTTCATGCCACCGCTATTTTTTCCTGTGAATATTCTCTCGGCTATTTCTTTAGACCGGTCGCCGCTGACCCTGACAATACCCACGCCACCTTCTCCAACGGGCGTGCTGATTGCCGCGATCGTGTCCCTTACATACATTTAACTTTCTCTCCGTTCAGAATATTCTTCTATTCCTTCAGTTTGCTGTTTATATATGCCTGCTGTGCAATAGTCAGCACATTGTTCACCAGCCAGTATATTACCAGACCCGATGGAAAGTTCAGGAACATGAACGTAAATACTATGGGCATGGCCAGCATCATTTTAGCCTGGGCAGGATCCATTGTCGACGGCGTCATTTTCTGCTGTATGAACATGGTGGCGCCCATTATTATCGGCGTTATGTAATATGGATCCTTTGCCGAAAGGTCCGTTATCCACAGGACAAACGGGGCATGGCGCAGTTCGATGGAAGACATGAGAGCCCTGTACAGGGCAAAAAACACGGGTATCTGTACCAGCATTGGAAAGCATCCGCCGAGCGGGTTGACTTTATGGGTTTTGTACAGCTCCATGGTGGCCCGGTTCAGCGCCTCCCGGTCATTTTTGTATTTTTCCCTTAACTCAAGCATCATCGGCTGAAGCTTCTGCATCTCCTTCATCGATTTGTAACTCTTGTGCGTCAAAGGAAAAAACAGTATTTTCAGGATGACTGTAATAATGATTATCGCAACACCGTAATTGTGTGTGTATTTATAAAAGAAAACAAGCACGTGGAGCAACGGCTTGGCAATCGCCGAAAACCACCCCAGGTTGAGTGCCTTTTCCAGGCTGTCTCCCTGAGCTTTCAGTATATCGAGGTCCTTGGGACCGAAGAAAATTTTATACGAAAGTGTGTATGCCTGTCCCGGCGCGATTTCGAAATTTGGAGAGTAAATCGTTGAATTTATTATATTATTAGGCGCTTTTGTAAAGTTTACCGAATCGATATCATTGTCTTTTGCCAAGACAGCGCTAAGGAAATATTTGTCGGCAAAGCCGGTCCATTCCGGTTTGGCGTAGTTCCTGGATTTAGATTCGAGGCTTTTCACGGTGTCGGTATTCAATTTGTCTTCCGCGCATGTCACCGGACCACTTATCTCAAACCTGCTCTGCCTGGTTTTGTCCTGTACCTGATAAGGAAAAATCATTTGCAGGTTTCCGGAAATCTTTTCCTTTCCGCCGTTTATTATTTCGTTCACCAAACCAATATCGTAACCGCCACCATGGACAATGTAGGTTTTCTTCAACGTAACGCCCTGAGGCGACGTGTAGCTGAATTCAAGATTCCGTATTTCGCCATTTTTAACAGTTAGCCCGTTTTCAGAGACGCCAAAAACGGTTGAAGGAGCAAGCTGAACTGCGGCAGAAGCCGTCTGCAACGCATACAGCGCCGGATCTTTTTCATTTATCAACGCGACCTGTTTTCCGTTTACCTCATTTGTTTCCTTGTATTTCTTGAGGACAATACTTTTGATACTGCCTCCCTGCGAAGAAAATTCCGCCCGATACAGGTCGGTATCGACAATCACATCTTTAACCCCTTCGGCCGTTGCCTTCGGCAAAGTTTGCGTTGACACCCTGTCATTGACTACCTTTATCGTGGAGGTGGTCACCGGCGCAGACGTTTTCGTCTCCTGAACGGTCTTTTTTGGAATTTCTTTCTGTGGCGGCGGAAACAGCAGGTAATATCCGCATAAAAACGCTATTGATAAAACAACGGCAACAATTGCTCGCTTTTCCATGAAATCTCCTGATTTATTTCACCGGGTCATAACCACCCGGGTGGAAAGGATGACATTTTAAGATACGAATAAATGAATATGCCGTGCCCTTTACTAGTCCGTGTTTTTCCAGTGATTGCTTTGAATATTGTGAACAGGTGGGATAGAAGCGACAGGCGCCGACCAGGCAAGGCGATATGAGCTTCTGGTAGCACTCGATGATAAATATGAAGATTTTCGTCAGCATTTTCTACTTGATACGATAACCGTTAAGGCTTTATCAAGCTCCAGGCGTACATCTTGAAAAAGGAGCCTCTCAGCTCCCCTTTTCGCGATTATATTATATTCAGCCTTCTGAAATTTATTCTTGCTAAGCCTGAAATATTCCCTTATCAGCCTTTTTATGTGATTTCTCACGACCGCCTTTCCAACTTTTCGGCTGACGGTTATACCAATTCTTGCATGACATGTCGCCACATCACACCAAACTATAATAAAATGCGCCGTATGGAAGCTTCTGCCGGCTTCTGACAATCTGATGAATTCCGGCCTTTTCCTGAGGCGTTCGTATTTGCTGAATGTAAATTGAGTCAGCACTACTTGGCGGCTATTTGCACAGCCAATCTTTTTCTGCCCTTCGCGCGCCTTCTCTTTATCACAAGCCTGCCGTTTTTGGTCGACATGCGCACCAGGAAACCGTGTGTCCTTTTTCTGGAAATATTACTCGGCTGAAATGTTCTCTTCATTGTTTGTGCTCCCTATTGATTCAATAAAATATTGTACATAAAGAGTTAATTTATAACCATACCGGTGAAATTTTGTCAAGGTTTAAATTGGTTTTGACGGAAAATTTCACCTTGCAAAATATACGTGTCTTTGGTAGTCTTCAGTACTCTTTAATTCAGTATGAATTGTTCGTGCTATTTCCCTTTCCAATCATCCAACTTCCTGATTTTATAGAACTATTTCATTTTATCAACAGGTGTTGATAAAATTGTGTATAACTCACTGATACACAAAGAAGGTTTAACGTATGGAAAAGGTTTGGCTTGAAGCGCTGTCCAATTTGCAGAAAGTGCTCACCCAGCATACCTTCAACACCTGGATTCAGCCCCTTAGATTCATGGAGATCAGGAATGACTCCATCTTTCTGGAAGCCCCCAATGACTTCTTCAAGGAGATGATCAGCGAAAACTACCTTTCCATGATCGAGGAGGCAATTTCCGTAATCCACAAGTCCAAGCTTGATGTTGAGCTTAAGGTCTCACACAAGAAACCCGACGGCAAATCATATATACCTGAATATGCTCCCGAAACAGAAGAAATTGCAAAAAAAACCCTTTCCGACACAGAAATTGTCAAGGGTCCTGATTTTATACCAAATCTGAATCCGAAATACACCTTCGAGACTTTTGTATGCGGGGCGAGCAACCAGTTCGCCCATGCGGCCGCACAGGCGGTCGCCAACAATCCGGCGTCCAACTACAATCCTCTTTTTATATACGGAGGCGTGGGTCTGGGCAAGACACATCTTTTGACCGCCATCGGCAACTTTGTCTGCCGCAATAATGTCAATGCGAGGGTTTGCTACTATAGTTCCGAGAAGTTCATGAACGAACTGATCAATTGCCTCCGCTACAACAAAATGGATTCATTCCGCAGCAAATTCAGGAGCATGGACGTCCTGCTCATCGATGACGTCCAGTTCATTGCCGGCAAGGAAAGGACCCAGGAAGAATTTTTTCACACCTTCAATTCACTGTATGAATCCCATAAGCAGATTGTGGTCACGTCCGACAAATTCCCCAAGGACATGCCCGGCCTGGAGCAGAGGCTTCGATCCCGTTTTGAATGGGGCCTGATTGCCGATATACAGCCGCCCGACATTGAGACCAAAATTGCTATCCTGAAGAAAAAATCCGAGACGGACCACATAATCCTTCCCGATGATGTCGCCCTTTTTCTGGCCTCCAGCTCCACCAGCAACATACGCGAACTGGAAGGCATGCTCATTCGCCTGGGAGCATACGCAAGCCTTACGGGAAACGAGATTTCCCTCAGAATGGCCCGCGAAGTGCTAAAAGACATTATTGTTGAAAAGAATAAAGATCTGACCATTGAGATGATCCAGAAATTTGTCGCGGATTTTTTCAACATCAAAATATCCGATCTCAAATCCGAAAAAAGACTAAAAAACCTTGTAGTTCCCCGCCAGATTGCAATTTTCCTGTGCAGGGAACTTACCAAGGCTTCTTTCCCGGAAATCGGCGACAGGTTCGGCGGCAAGGATCATTCGACCATAATCCATTCGGTCAAGAAAATAACCAAACAGCTGTCTTTTGACTTTGAATTGAAAAACACCATAGAAACAATAAAACGCGGCCTGTTGGACTGAGCCATGAAAACCTGTTGATAATAACGAAGCATCTGTTGATAAGATTTCAGCCTGTTTATAATCAATCGAAAATTCCTGAAGTTTAAACATTGTTTTCAACAGCTTCTTATTCGGAAAAATAACATTTTAGACATTTTTTCTACAAATCAACAGTAAACTGCTTTATACTACTTTCTCTTTATTTATAAACTTTAGATTCAGTCGCCTGTTTAATTTTGGAGGACATATGCAATTCTCCGTCGCAAAAGAAACATTCCTTAAAGCATTGCAAAAGGTCCAGGGCATTATAGAAACCAGAAAGACCATGCCCATTCTCTCTAATGTCCTCATTGAGGCATCCAGCGGCAAAATCGAAATTACCGCCACCGACCTCGAAGTCGGAATGAAAAGTTCCTACAGTGCCTCCGTCACGGAAGACGGCAAAATTACTGTTTCGGCAAAAAAGCTTTACGAAATTATTAAAGAACTTCCCGAAGAGGAAATATTCTTTTCAACACGCGAAAACGACTGGGTTGACCTTCAATGCGGCAAGGCACGTTTCAATATAGTCGGACTTTCGTCGGAAGAATTCCCCAGCCTTCCCGCGATAGGCGGTACGGGCTATTTGAAGCTCAACAGCGCAACCCTGAACAATATGGTCGAGAAAACCATTTATGCCATATGCCAGGATGAGACCAAGTACAATCTTAACGGCATTTTTTTCAAGACAACGGAAGAGGATGGAAAAATCTGCCTTAAACTCGTCGCGACGGACGGCCATCGCCTTTCGGTCTCGCAGAGCGATTTCTCTGGTGACACCGGAAAAGAGTTGAGCAACGGGGTGATTTTTCCCAAAAAAGGCATTTTTGAAATCAAAAAATTATCCGAGGAAGGGACAGGAGACATCCAGCTTTCATTTTCGGACAATAACTCCGTAATCAGGAAAGACGACACCATTCTCATCATGAGACTCGTTGACGGGGATTTTCCCGATTATACGAGGGTTGTACCGGCCAATAACGACAAAGTCGCCACCATAAATCGCAGCGGTTTTCTTCACTCCCTTAGAAGAATGTCAATACTTTCAAGCGACAAATTCAAAGGGGTGAAACTTGAACTGCAAGCCGGTACCATGGAAATTTCCGCCAACAACCCCGAGCTTGGCGAAGCCCATGAAAACATGGAGGTCAGTTATAGCGGAGAAACTACCGCGGTACGCTTCAATGCAAGGTACCTGATCGATGTTCTGTCGGTTGTCGAAGATGATGAAATCGAGTTGTATCTTAAAGATGAGCTTTCGCCTGCTATACTGAAGCCTTTGAATACAAGAGATTTTTTATCAGTGATTATGCCCATGAGGCTTTAATGGTCTGCGGATCAGCAATCATGCCTTTGAAAAGGCCACTCTGAACTGAGGGGCCTTTTTGTTGTGACAGCAAACCGGGACGACATGAAACTCAGGAAGTTAAACATTTTCTCCTTTCGCAACATCGACGAAGCGGAGCTGTCACCAAATGAAAGGTTCAATGTTTTAACGGGCAACAACGCCCAGGGAAAAACAAATATACTTGAATCAATTTATCTTCTCGGGACCATGAAATCTTTCAGGATGGCCAGGAACACCGATCTCATCAAGACGGGCTCTCCGTATTCCCTTCTGAAAGGCTGGGCCGACAAAGACGGGATTGTTCGGGAGATATCTCTCTCCATAGAACAATCCGGCAAAAAAATAAGGGTGGACAACAAATCGGTTTCCAAACCATCCGACTTTTTCGGCTGCCTCAACATGGTGGTTTTTTCTCCCGAAGACATAGCAATGGTGAGAGGTTTGCCGGAGCAGCGCAGGAGATATCTGGACAGAGCTGTTTTCAGCGCGGATATGGGATATTTGTCCATTCACCAGCAGTACCACCGGATCCTGAAAAACAGGAACAGTCTCCTTAAAAGCGGTCTTTCCGCCGGACTGGATGTCTGGAGCGAAAGACTGGCCGAGGCAGGCGCTCGCCTCATGGTATCGCGGGTGGGTTACCTTAGGGAGATATCTGAACTATTAGCCGAATTTTATGCTACAATAGCTGGTCCGGAACAGCATGCCTCCATAAGTTACCGTTCCGAAGTTATGGGAAAAGGCCTTCTAGGCGCTTCAGCCGGTGATTTGCGCTCGGGCATCCTTGAAGCCATGGCAAAAAACCTGGCGGAAGAGAAACGCAGGGGCGTCACCCTGTCAGGTCCCCATAGGGATGACGTGGAGCTGTGCCTGAACGAAAGGATATTGAAATTACACGGTTCGCAAGGCGAGCAGCGGAGCTTCGTGCTTGCGCTGAAAATGGCCGAGATAGAACTGGCGAAATCCAAACACGGCAGCCCTCCCGTTCTGCTGCTTGACGACATGACTTCCGAACTGGACGCCAGCAGGAACCGCAACTTGATGCAATTTCTTTTAAAAAAGGAAATGCAGGTTTTTATTACTACCACCAGCATGAATAATCTCGGCCTTGCCGGGACAAATAATTACACCGTCTTTCCCGTTTGCGAGGGAAAGATTATTCAATGAGGTAACAGATGTCCGAAGATTTGAAATACGATTACGGCGCCGACAAGATCAAGGTTCTGGAAGGGCTCTCGGCGGTTCGCAAGCGTCCCGCCATGTATATCGGCTCGACCTCCGCGCAGGGGCTTCACCATCTCGTTTACGAGGTGGTCGACAACTCAATCGACGAAGCTCTGGCAGGCTATTGCGACGACATAAGCGTCACGATCCATGTGGACGGATCGGTAACCGTGGTGGACAACGGGCGCGGCATACCCACCGATATTCATCCCACCGAAGGGAAATCGGCGGCCGAGGTTGTTCTCACCGTTCTCCACGCCGGCGGCAAGTTTGACAACACATCATACAAGGTTTCCGGAGGTCTGCACGGTGTCGGCGTATCGGTCGTCAACGCCCTGTCCAGCCAGCTGGAGCTGGAGATACGCAGGGAAGGCAAGGTTTTTCGCCAGTCCTACCGCGGGGGCGATCCGCAGGGACCGCTCGCCGTCACCGGCGAAACGAAAAAGCGCGGAACGAAGATTACTTTCCTTCCGGACAACACCATTTTCGAAACCACCGACTTCTCCTTCGACATCCTTTCACAGCGGCTCCGCGAGCTTGCCTTCCTGAATGCCGGAGTGCGGATAACCATAACGGATGAGCGCGAGGAGGGAAAACACCACGAGTTCCATTACGAGGGAGGAATCGTCTCCTTCGTCGAATACCTGAACAGGAACAAGACGCCGCTTCATCCCAAGCCGATCTATTTCCGCGGGGAAAAAGGCGGAACGGAAATGGAAATCGCCATCCAGTATAACGACTCCTACGACGAAAAAGTTTTTTCTTTCGCCAACAATATCAACACCCATGAGGGTGGAAGCCATCTGGTCGGGTTTCGCGCAGCCCTTACGAGAACCATGAATTCCTATGCCACGGCCAATAACCTTTTGAAAAACGTAAAGGTCTCCATTTCCGGCGAAGACCTGCGGGAGGGACTTACCGCGGTGATATCGGTAAAAATCTCCCAGCCCCAGTTCGAAGGGCAGACCAAGACCAAGCTCGGCAATTCCGAAGTCAAAGGTTATGTCGAATCCCTGATGAATGAAAAGCTGGCCGTATTTCTGGAAGAAAATCCCGCCGTGGCGAAACGCATCCTGGAAAAGACCATCGATGCCGCCCGCGCCCGGGAAGCGGCGCGCAAGGCCAGGGAGCTGACCCGGAGAAAGGGCGCCATGGATGTCAGCAACCTCCCCGGAAAGCTTGCCGACTGCCAGGAAAGGGACCCCGCGCTCTGCGAGCTTTACCTTGTGGAGGGTGATTCCGCCGGAGGCTCGGCAAAACAGGGTCGCGACCGGAAGTTCCAGGCGATCCTGCCCCTCAAGGGCAAGATCCTGAACGTGGAAAAGGCCCGTTTTGACAAGATGCTCTCGTCGGCGGAGGTGGGCACGCTCATAACCGCCCTCGGCACGGGCATCGGCAAGGACGACTTCGATATCGGCAAGCTCCGTTATCACCGGATCATTGTCATGACCGACGCGGACGTTGACGGCTCGCACATCCTGACGCTGCTCCTCACTTTTTTCTTCCGCCAGATGCCGCAGATCGTGGAACGCGGTCATCTATACATAGCCCAGCCTCCGCTGTACAAGGTGAAGCGCGGCAAGAGGGAAATTTACCTGCGCAACGAGGCGGCAATGCAGAATTACCTCCTGGAAGAGGGAACTGACGAAATGACAATGTTCCTGGAGCACGGCTCCAAGACATACACGGGCAAGCAGATCATTCCCATCGTACGCCAACTGGTCGAATTCAGGACCCTGCTTGACAAGGTGGTCCGCAAGGGAATCAACGAGGAGCTGGTCCGTATTTGCCTGCGGCTCGGTATCATCAATGAAATAGAGGACCTGGACGGGCTGGTTCCCTATTTCGACAGGCTGCATGATGTCTACGACGGCGCCGATGCCTCCGTTCTGGACGACGGGAGGATCATCGTCCGGCTCGGCAACCTGAGGGTCGCTATCGACTCCCATGTCCTCGACATCCTGACCTCCTACGAATACGGACTGCTGAGGGAAAGCCACCGGAAGGTGCGCGAGCTGTTCGGCAACGGACGGGCCATCGTTTCAAGCGAAGGGAAGGAACTCTTCAATACGACCATCGGCCTGGACCTGTTGGCCTTCTTCATGGACACGGCAAAGAAAGGTCTTTCCATCCAGAGGTACAAAGGACTCGGAGAAATGAACCCGGAACAGCTGTGGGAGACGACGATGGAGCCGGCCAACCGGACACTCCTCCAGGTAAAGATAGAGGATGCCGTTGAAGCGGACAACGTCTTTACCGTCCTGATGGGGGACCAGGTGGAGCCGAGGCGCGATTTCATAGAACAGAACGCGCTGAATGTGTCTAACCTTGATATATAAAATAAAAACGGCACAGGGCACGGAGCCGGCATATAACTCCGGCTCTTCAACTGCGGTCCTGAGCCTTTATACATGGGGATGCAATGCTTGAAACCATAAACAAAACTTCCGTCAACATCGAAGACGAAATGAAGAGATCGTACATGGATTATGCCATGAGCGTCATTATCGGCCGCGCCCTGCCCGATGTCCGGGACGGGCTGAAGCCGGTGCACCGGCGCTGCCTCTACGCCATGTACGATATGGGCAACGACTGGAACAAGCCCTACAAGAAATCGGCCCGCGTGGTCGGCGACGTCATCGGTAAATACCACCCCCACGGCGACACGGCGGCCTACGACACCATCGTCCGCATGGCCCAGGATTTCTCGCTCCGCTATCCCCTGGTGGACGGCCAGGGGAACTTCGGTTCCGTCGACGGCGATTCGCCGGCGGCCATGCGTTACACCGAGATCCGCATGTCGCAGCTTGCCCACGAACTCCTGGCTGACCTGGACAAGGAAACGGTGGACATGGGCCCGAACTACGACGGTTCTCTCCAGGAGCCGCTGGTTCTGCCCGCCAAGTTTCCCAACCTGCTGGTCAACGGCTCGGCCGGCATTGCCGTCGGCATGGCCACCAATATCCCTCCCCATAACCTGGGAGAGGTAATTGATGCCATCATAGCTATAATCGGCGACCCGCGCCTGTCATTCGAGGAACTGATTTCCCTTGTTCCCGGTCCGGATTTTCCCACCGGTGGATTCATCTACGGTCGCGAAGGGATTCTCCAGGCATACGGGACCGGCCGCGGAATAATCCAGATGCGCGCCCGCGCTTTCGTGGAAACCCAGAAGAAGACGGAACGCCAGTCGATCATCATCACCGAGATTCCATACCAGGTGAACAAGGCGAACCTGGTCGCCAAGATAGCTGAACTGGCGCGGGAGAAAAAACTCGAAGGCATCAGCGACGTCCGCGACGAGTCGGACAGGGACGGGATGAGGATAGTCGTAGAGCTGAAGCGGGACGAGAATCCCCAGGTCATCCTTAACCATCTGTACAAGCAGACCCAGATGCAGACTTCCTTCGGCATCATCATGCTGGCCATCGTCGGCGGCAGGCCGAAGGTGCTAACCCTCAGGGAGACCATCAACCATTTCATCGACCATCGGCGGGAGATCATCACCCGACGCACAATTTTCGAGCTGAAAAAGGCCGAGGCCCGCGCCCATATCCTGGAAGGCCTGAAGATAGCCCTTGATTGGCTCGATGCGGTCATCGAGCTGATACGCGCTGCCAAAAACCCCGAAGAAGCAAAGTTCGGCCTGATGGCCGGAAACTTTTCCGACCCGAACTATCTGGCGAAGCTGGGTATCCCCGAGGAGGAGCGTTCCCCGTATGTTCCTTCTGTCCAGCTTTCGGACAAACAGGCGCAGGCGATACTGGAAATGAGATTGCAGCGCCTGACGGGCCTCGAGCGGGAAAAGATTCTCCAGGAATATAACGACATACTGAAAATTATAGCCAGGCTGAAGGAGATCCTCGGCTCGGAAGCGGAGATCCTGAAGATCATAGTGGGAGAGCTCACTGAGCTGAAGGAGAAATTCGGAGACGAGCGGCGCACTGAAATCGTCGATAAAACTGCCGAAATTTCCCTGGAGGACACCATAGTCGAAGAGGACATGGTGGTCACCATCAGCCACACCGGGTACATCAAGCGCAGTCCGGCCACCCTCTACCGTGCCCAAAGGCGAGGCGGGAAAGGGAAGACCGGCATGAAGACCAAAGAGGAGGATTTCGTCGAGCACCTGTTCATCGCCTCCAGCAAGGACTTCATGCTGTTCTTCACGGACTCGGGACGGGTTTACCAGGTCAAGGTGTACGAGATCCCCGAAGGGGGAAGGGCAGCCCGCGGCAAGGCAATCGTCAATCTCCTCAATCTGCAGGAAGGTGAGAAGGTGACGGCGATCCTGTCGTTCAAGGGATTCGACGAGGACCTGTACCTGATGATGGCGACCCGCTTCGGCGTGGTGAAGAAAAGCCCGATCGGGGAATACGCCCATATCCGTTCCGGCGGCATCAACGCGGTCAACCTGGACGAAGGGGACAAGCTGATCGCCGTTGCCCTGACGGACGGGAAGCGGGACGTGCTCCTGGCCTCCAGGAACGGCAAGTCGATCCGCTTCCGCGAGGAAGACGCGCGGCCCATGGGTCGTGTCTCCCGCGGGGTCCGCGGCATGACTCTTGAAAAGGATGACATGGTGATCGGTATGGCCATCGTCAACGAGGCATATTCGGATTCCACCATCTTTACCGTTACCGAAAACGGTTTCGGCAAGCGCACGGACCTCGGGGAATACCGCCTGCAGTCCCGCGGCGGCAAGGGCGTCATCACCATAAAAACCACCGAAAGAAACGGGTGCGTGGTGGACATCAAGCAGGTGACCGATGAAAACGACCTGATGTTGATAACGGATCAGGGCAAAATCCTCAGGGTTCCCGTGGCCGGCTTCTCGGTCATAGGCCGCAATACCCAGGGGGTGCGGCTTATGGTTACCGAGGAGAACGAAAGGATAGTCGCGGTCGCGAAGCTCGCGGAAAAAGATGAAAGCGACGATTCCGAAGATTCGGTGGTAGAATTAACCGATGAGAGCGAAGAAACGGATTCGGACCTGGAATAAGTGGCGCCGTTTTGCCGAAGAAAGAAAAGTATGGAATATTGCCATAAGATTGACAAGAGCCTCACGGAAAGGCATACCATAGTGAATCTCCTGGAAAGCCTGAAAAGGGATGATATCACCATGGAGGAAATGGAAAAGATCGGCGCGCGACTGCAGAAAGCCGGCAAACGCGCGCTTTCACCGTTGATCCGAAGGCTGTGGCGGGAAGAGAACGGCGATCACATAAGCCGTTATGTCTTCCTTCTCGATTTCTTCGAAGACGAGGTATGGATCGACCAGATTATCCGCATCACCCTCAAGAGAAGTGATTTGGAGGAAGACGGCAAGGCCGCTTTGCTTTCGGTGCTGGAAGACTACGGCATAGATATAAGCGTTCCGCCTTTTTCGAAACTCCTGGCGGAATTGAACGGTCCCCTGGAATTGACAATTCCCAGGTTGCTGGACAAGGGTGAGGCCGGGATGGTGCGCTTTATGGAAGATTTCCTGTGCTATCCCCGGGAGACCCAGGCTGCCGTAATCAGGCAGATCGCGCGGATCAACGATCACCGTGTCATGTCCCTTTTTGAAATTCTGCTCAGGCTCGAAGACATGGACATAGTCGGAGAAACGATCGCAACCCTCGGCAGAATAAGGGAAAAAAAAGCCGCTTCCTTGCTCAAGGCTTTCGATTGCCCGGGAAACCCGCAGCTGCGCAGCCTTGCGGAACGGAGCCTGCGCAGGCTTTCATTTCTCGGTATAACGCCTGATGAGCCCACAGCCGGAGTTTCTCCCCGGCCTTCCTATCTTTGCTCGGTCAGCTCCATTGACGGTTCGGGCAACCGGACCCTCTGGTTTTCCCGCTGGGGAACGGAAGGACGGCTTGACGTGCTTTTCATGCAGCTCAACGACAAGTACGGAATGGTAGACGCCCTCGGCTACAGCGACATCTCCAGGGAAAAATATGACAAGTTATACCTGGAAGTAACGGGAGAAGAGACGCTTAATGAAATCGAACCGGCATATGCGATACTCCTGATCCGCGATGCCCTGTCGCTGAATAAAAAGAACTCCTCCCACCTCCCCGCGGAGTTTTACGTGCAGCGGGGTGTACTGCCGGCGGAGGCCCTTGTACCGGAACCTTATTCGCCCCGGTTTCCCGGGTTTGACCTGAAAAGGCTGGATGGTTCCAGCGAGCTTGGGGGCCAGAGCGCGTCCCTGTTCGAAGAAGAATATTTCAGCGGCTGGTTTTCGGCCGACGGAAGGACGTTCGATCTTGCGGAGGCATTTGACCTGCTGGAAAACAGGTCCGCGGGACGCAGGCTCGCGACGGCCCTTGAAGGTTTTATAGAAGGTTTCATACAGGAAAAGGTAGTTCCCAATTCCGAAAGGATGGCGAGAAGGCTTTTCCTGATAGCCGACCTGATGCGGAGAACCGGCAGGGAAAGACAACTGGTTGAGAAGACCCTTTCGGTCGCGCTGGATTTGCTCAAACCGGGATTTTCCGGCCGGAGAAGTCCGTTTATCAGGCAATATGCGCTTGAGAGCCTGAAAGTCACCAGGGAGGCCGTTGCCGAGGGTTTCGATCTCCGGCTGCAGGGGGATTGGGAAGAAGACGGGGAGCTCTGGGATTAATTGCCATGGGGGGCTTGTTGCTTTGAAAAAAATAGGCGTGATCGGAGCTGGAAGCTGGGGGACGACCCTGGCGAACCTCCTGGCCAAGAAAGGCCAGGAAGTTACGTTGTGGGCCCATGAGGCGGACGGGGTGCTGGAGATGAAAAAGACCCGCGTCAACAGCCTGTACCTGCCCGGCATCAAGTTATCCCCGCACCTCTGTTTTACCGGCGACCTGGAGGAGGCTGTCTCGGGAAAAGAGCTGATACTGGCCGTGACACCGTCCCAGGTGACGCGCGCCGTTCTCGGCAGGGCGCTTCCCCATATCAGCGAAAGCGCTGTCATCGTAAATGCTTCAAAAGGGATAGAAGTCGAAACCCTTTTGACCATGTCGCAGGTTTGCGCGCAAATCCTGCCCCCTTCAATGCTGGGTAAATATTGCGTTTTGTCGGGTCCCACATTTGCCCGGGAAGTGGCCCAGGAGATGCCGACCGCCATAGTGGCCGCGGCCGCGGACAAAAGGGTTTCGCTGACCGTTCAGGAAACTTTCTCCACGGGCTATTTTCGCGTCTATACCAATAGCGATGTAATCGGCGTGGAACTGGGCGGATCGATAAAGAATGTCATATCCATTGCCGCCGGCATTTCCGACGGCCTGGGCCTGGGCCATAATACCAGGGCTGCCCTGATCACCCGCGGACTGGCTGAAATGGCCAGGCTGGGGGCCGCCATGGGATCGCAGCCTTCCACCTTCGCCGGTCTGGCGGGCATGGGAGATCTCGTTTTGACCTGTACCGGCGATTTGTCGCGGAATCGCACCGTCGGCATGAAACTCGGGCAGGGCATGCGCCTCGGCGTCATACTGGGCGAAATGCGCATGGTTGCGGAAGGGGTGAAAACGACGCAATCGGCATACAACCTGGCGCGACGGCTCAATGTGGACATGCCCATCACCGAAAAAGTTCACCAGATACTGTACGAAGACAAGCCGGCGCGACATGCCGTAATGGAGTTAATGAGCAGGGACCTGAAATCGGAAGAAACCTGATGAGGGACCGGTGAGCGTGAAACCTCTCATAAGCATACGAGCCAAGCTGTTTGTTTCCTTCCTGATCGTCATTTTCATATCATATTTATTCCTGCTTCTTGCGGCCATCCGGACCATTGACTCGCCATCCGAAACAACTGACGCAAATGTCGGCGGGCAGGCTCCGGGCGTTTCCTCCGAGTACAAAACCGCCGAAAACCTTTCCGATCACCTCCGCAAGTCCATTCTCAGCGAAGAAATCATTAACATCCGGCAAAGACACATGCAAAGCATTTTTCTGTCGGGCGCCCTCGGTATACTCCTTTCATTCATAACGGCCTACTTTCTGGCCCGCAGGCTTACCAGGCCGGTACTGGAACTCTCGCACGCGGCCGAAAGAATCGAAGTCGGTGATTTTGCATATCGCGTCAGCATACACTCCTACGGCGAGTTCGGCAGGCTCGCCGCATCCTTCAACAAAATGACGGAAGCCCTTGAAGAGCGGGAGCTGACCATAAAACGGAAGACCCTGGACCTGGAAATACTGAACAGGAGCCTTCGCGAATTAAACGAAAAGCTGGAAAACATGGTTGCGGAAAGGACTGCCGCGCTGGAGACGGAAAAAGGGAGGCTGGAAGCCGTTTTAACCAGTATGGCGGAGGGGGTGCTGGTCACGGACCAGAATAACCGCATCATTCTCTTCAACCCCTGTGCCCAGAGAATTTTCGACCTTCCCCAATCCCGGGTACTGGAGCAGCACATCGATAGCGTCTGCACCCTGGGCGGGTTTTGTCAACTGGTTGATTTCATAAGGGAAATGCAGGCCGGAGATTGCCTTTCCGAAGGTCGTGAAGAACAACTGGAAATAAGGGGGAAAAAACTCAAGGTGAACATGTCCCTGCTGCTGGACAAGACCTGGGACTTCGCCGGCGTCGTCATGTCGATCCGGGACGTGACCCTGGAAGAAGAAATCGACAGGATGAAAACCGAGTTCATCTCGACGGTATCACATGAACTCAAGACCCCCCTGACTTCCATCAAAGGCTCTCTTCAGCTGATACTGACCCGGAACAAGGAACTGCTCGACACTGAACGGGAGCTGCTCGCTGTCTGCCAGAGAAATACAGACAGGCTGATCAGGCTGATCAGCGATATTCTTGACATATCAAGGATCGAAAGCGGAAAGATCGAGTTTAATTTCAAGCCTGAATCAGTGGACAAGCTCGTGTCGGAAGCAATTGAAGAGATGGCCGGATTTGCTTCCGGACGCAATGTCTTACTGGTGGAAACCGTCAGTCATGACCTTCCTCCGGTGTTCGCCGACCATGACAGGATAATTCAGGTAATTACCAATTTGCTTTCAAATGCGGTAAAATTTTCTCCCGAGGGAGAAATCGTTTCCATAGACGCGAAAAAAGACGGGGGTTATATTTCAGTTTCCATAATCGACCACGGGACGGCCATCAGAAAGTCGGACCGGGGCAAGCTGTTCAAGAAATTCCAGAAGATCAACGGTCACGACTCGGGAGAACGGGGCGGAACCGGTCTCGGACTGGCTATCTGCAAGGAAATAATAGAGAAACACCACGGCGGGATTTTTTATCGAAGCGGAACTGGCGGCGGAAATATATTTACCTTTACGGTTCCGGTTTGTGGAGAAGATTATGAAAAATGACAAAATCCTCATAGTTGACGATGAAGCCGATATTGCCCTGATCCTGAAATTGCAGCTGGAAGACGCGGGTTATGCCACCCTGAGGGCGAAGGACGGTTTCGAGGCTGTTAAATTGATCGACCAGGATGACTTTTCCCTTGTGCTGCTGGATATCAAAATGCCGCGAATGGATGGAATACAGGTGCTGGAAAAGATCCAGGAAAACAGGCCAGGGCTGGCGGTTGTCATGATGACCGCCCACGGCAGCGAGGACATCGCCGTGGAAACCATGAAAAAAGGGGCTCTGGACTATATCGCCAAGCCTTTTTCCACGGAAGATCTATTGAAAAAAGTGGAGAGGACGCTGGAGCTCAACAGGACCAGGGAGGAAAACAGGAGGCTCCAGCTTCAGCTGGATGAAGAGCGGAAAAAGATGGAGGCCATTCTCCAGGGAATGGCCGATCTTCTGGTGGCGGTCGACAGGGACGGCATGATAATTACCATGAACAGAAAAGCGGAACTTCTTCTTGGAACGGATTCGGAGTCTTACCGGGGGAAGCCGGTCGAGTCGTTTCTTCGGGCGGATATCCCGCAAAAGGAGCTTCCCTGCATGGTCGCGCTCCGGACGTCGGCCCCGTGTCTGGACGTTACCTATCAACTGGACGCCCGACAAGGCAAGATTCCCGTCATGTCGAGCGCCGCGCCGCTGTTTAACGGCCGGGGCGATATCATCGGAAGCGTGGAAATCGTGCGGGACATCTCGACGCTGAAAGCCATGGAGCAGGAGAGGGAAGATTTCGTCAGCATGCTGACCCATGACCTGAAAACGCCTTTGACCGCGGTGGTGGGCGCCATAGACCTGGTTCGCGAAGGCCGTCTCGGCAAGATCAACGCCGAGCAGAAGGATTACCTGGAATCGGCAATGGAAAGCTGCTCTGAGGTCGTGGAGATGATAAATACGCTGCTCGACCTTTACCGTTTCGAAGCGGGCAAGATGGTCCTGACTTTCACCACTGAAGATCCGGTGGCCATGATACAGCGGGCGATGGCGGATTTCCGTTCCCTGTCCGAGCGCTCCGGGATTAAATTTTCAGCGGTTTTCCAGGACCTGCTTCCCAGGGTCAGGGTGGACCGCAACAAATTTATTCGGCTTATGAGCAACATCCTGTCCAATGCCTTCAAATTTACTCCCGACGGGGGAGAAATCAGACTGAAGGCCGGCATCGCGGATGCCGGGGAGGTCAGCGGAAGAATACCCGCTAATAATTATCCGGACAGCAAGCCGCCGGAAAAGGGGCGGTTTCTCAAGATAGAAATTTCGGACACGGGCATGGGCATTCCGCCCGACATCCTCGATACCATTTTCGAGAAATTCGTCCAGGGACGGGTCCGCAAGGCAAAAAACAAGGGGACCGGCATCGGCCTCGCATTTTGCCGCAAAGTAATGGATGCCCACGGAGGGTACATCTGGGCCGAAAGTGTCCTGGAACAGGGAAGCACTTTTATCGTTTTGCTGCCCCTGCGGGAAAACTAGATGAAGAATAAACGCGAAATTTCCGATAACGGGCAGTCCGAAGTAAGGCTGGCGAAGTTGAACAAGTGCCTGCTGAGTTTCGGCACCGATTCAAACGAGAATATAAATCTTCTCGTGAAGCTCTGCGGAGAGGAGCTGGGAGGGGCGTGCGCTTTGTATAACCGCGTCAGTGAGGGCATGCTGAATGCGGTGGGCCGATGGCAAACGCCGCCTGATTTCGTTGCGGTGGACAAACCCGAAGGTCATGTCTGCTGGGATGTGATCAGGGACCGCCGGAACGAGCTTAGTCTGATACGTGATCTGCCGCACAGCAGATATGCGGAGACGGACCCGAACGTCAGGAAATATAACCTGGCAACCTATTTCGGCAAGGCGGTAACCTTCGGAGGGGTTAATATCGGCTCCCTGTGCGTTGTCTTTCAGCAAGATTACCAGCCCAGCAAAAAAGACGGTGAACTACTCGAAATCATCGCTTCCGCCATCGGGGTGGAGGAAAAACGGAAGCATGCCGAAGAAGAATTGCTGAGGCTCAACAGCGAGCTTGAAAAACGCGTTACGGAGCGCACGGCGCAGCTGGAAGCCGCCAATAAGGAACTTGAGGCATTCAGTTACTCGGTTTCCCATGATCTGCACACTTCGCTCATGATTGTAGATGGTTTTACCCGGGAGCTGGTCAAAAATTACATCGACCAGCTGGATGAGACGGGTCGTCACTACCTGCAGAGACTGCAGGCGGCAAGCCAGCGCATGAAACAGCTGACCGACGCCTTCCTGAGACTGTCGCATGTCAGCCGCGGCGAACTGCGACGCGGAACGGTGAATCTCAGCGATGTCGCCACCATCATAGCCGCGGACCTGAGGCAGACGGAGCCGGAACGCCGCGTGACCTTCCGGATTCCCCCGGCCCTGAAAGCCGCCGCCGACAAGCGCCTGATCAAGGTCGTAATGGAGAACCTGCTGGGCAATGCCTGGAAATATACGCAGAAGAACAAGGATGCCGTAATAGAATTCGGTTCAGCCTCTGTGGACGGGGAAAAGGCGTTCTTTGTCAGGGATAACGGCGTGGGCTTTCCCATGGACCAGGCCGACAGGCTTTTCGGTGCCTTCCAGCGCCTGCACACCCAGGAGGAGTTTTCCGGTCACGGCATCGGACTTGCCACGGTGCAGCGGATAATAGAACGCCACGGAGGCAGGGTATGGGCTCAAGGAGAAGTGGGCAAAGGGGCGACATTTTATTTCACCCTGCCGTGAAGCCGCCGTCCGTTAACCGTGCCCGTCATCCGTGTCGGTAAAGGACCAAAAGGGACGCTTTAACGGACAACGGTCAACGTACACTATCAACATATGAACTCTGCAATTTCGCTGCAATCGATTACCAAGTTCTTCAACGGCCTGCGGGCGGTTCATGATTTTTCCCTGGATGTCGAAAGAGGTATTATTTTCGGCCTTCTCGGGCCGAACGGAGCCGGCAAGACAACCCTTATCAAGATTCTGACAACGCTTATGCGCCCGAGTTCCGGCAGCGCCCTGGTGGAAGGATACGATGTCGTGGCGAACGGGAAGCTGGTGCGAAGGATAATAGGGGTGGTGCCGCAGGAGAACAATCTGGACCGTTATCTGACGGCCAGGGAAAACCTGGTTCTTCATGCCCGGATGCACGGAATACCCGCAGCGGAATACAATCCCAGGATCGACCAGCTGCTGGAGCTGACCGGGCTGGCGGGGCGGCAGCATGATTTTCCCGACACGTTTTCCGGTGGCATGCAGCGCCGGCTGGTAGCCATAAGGGCGCTTGTCCACAACCCACTCGTTCTATTTCTCGATGAACCGACAACGGGCCTTGACCCGCAGTCGCGACGGGCCCTTTGGGATTACATCCAGTCCCTCAGAACGAAAATGACCATTTTCCTTACCACCCATTACATGGACGAGGCGGATGCCCTTTGCGACCGTATCGTAATTATGGATCACGGCAAGGCGCTGGTCGACGGGACCGCCGCCCAGCTCAAGGAGGCCTTCGCCCATGCCCATGTCTATGAACTTGAGTTCCGGGCCAATGCCGACAATTATGAAGAGGTCCTTCGATCACTTTCCTTTGTCAGGAGCATGGCAAGAAAGGGAAACACTTTCATGCTGGAGCTGAGTGACGAGGGGAGCCTGAAGCCGCTGATGGACAGGATAGGCAGTTCGGATATCAAGGGCATCTGCCTGAAGGAGCCTTCTCTTGAGGATGTTTTCATAGAACTTACCGGGAGGAAAGTGAGGGAATGAACTGTTTTCGTGCGATTTTCAAAGTTCAGCATGCTGCGTGCGATGTTCCACATCCAACGCGCATGGGAGCGGCAACGGGATTCGAAAAATCACGTCGCACGTCGCACGTCGCACGGAGTACGAAATGCTGAGAGGAGCCGTTTCCATATGGGGAAGGGACATGCTGGTCTTGCGCCGGAGCATAATCTCCGAGCTGCTGGCGGTAGTCGCATATCCGCTTACCCTGTACCTTGCATTCGGCATCGGGCTGAAAGGTTATATATCCGACGTGGAAGGAATCCCCTATGCGGTTTTCATCGCGCCCGGCCTCATTTCCATGACCGCGGTCAACGCCGCCTTCGACGAGAGCGCCTGGAGCATGTGGTTTCACCGGCGGGTCCAGCACACCATAGAAGAGTACCGGGTCAACCCGATAACCGTGTATGACATCGTCATCGGCAAAATTTTTTGCGGCTTTTCACACGGAGCAATAAAAGGAGTGGCGGTCGCCACGGTGATCTTTTTCCTCACCCCCTTTCGTTTTGAGCTGGCGCATATCCTGGCCTATCTCTTTTTCATCATTATCGGATCGATGATTTTTTCCTGCCTCGGGACCATCTGCGGGACAGTTATCGACAAGCCGGAGAACATCGGAAGGATGCAGGGAGTCGTGATCGTCCCGTTGATTTTCATGTCAGGAATATTTTTCCCGCTTTCCTCCTACCCGTCGGCGATTCTTCCGTTCGTCAAGGCCCTGCCCACTACGGCGATTTTCGAAGGCGCCCGCATTGCTCTCCTTTACGGCGGCATCAGGCTTGGATATGCCTTTACCGTTGTTTTAACCGCTGCCATTGCCTTTGCTGTCGCCGTGATAATCTTCAATAAAAAGATCGAGGAATAGGGCCTTACAGCGATCAGGTTCCATAAGGACAATACAATCCCATGAAACATCTGCGTCTCACAATACTTGTCACCGCATCATGTTTGGTAATCATCTTCAGTCATCTGTACATGGACGAGAGGATCGCGGGATTCTTCGGCGAAATGATGAAAGAAGGCTCCGTCATGTCCTTATGTTCATGCGATATCCCCGATCTTCTCATCCACATTGCGATTTTTTATACCGTTACAAGCTGGATAGCCTATTCCGTTCTGAAGCGGCGAAAGATCGACAACAGAAACACGCGCTTTTTCCTGCTGACGGGATGCACCGTCCCCGTTTCCTTTCTGCTCAAATCCTTTCTGAAAGACCTCTTCGGAAAGGTAACCACGCGGGCGTGGCTTAAACAGAAGTATCTTTACGGCTTCCACTGGCTTGACGGCGGCAGTGATTTCAGCGGTTTCCCTTCAGGCCACATGCTGTTGTTCATGGTTCTGGCGCTTGGGGTAATCCGGTTTTATCCCCGCTTCAGGAGCGCCAGCATCGGCTTTTTACTGCTGCTGGCCGTCGCCCTGATCGTTACCGATTATCACTTTCTCAGCGACATCATCGCGGGGGCATTGCTGGGTTACATTGTGGATGATTTCATGTATTACTATCTGTTTCTCAGGAAAGGAAATGCTTGAGAAAGAATAAAGAAAAGATCGCCGCTATCGATGCCGGTTCGAATCCGGTGTCCTTGAAATCAGGGCTTCTCTTATACCTGAATCCGTAACGTCTGAACGCCAAGGCAAGCTGAATGTCGGGGTTTGAGCGCCGCTTACGCACTTCAAGCCTATTTCAATCGAATCACGACAATGTCCCCGTCCGTATGAAACGGGCTACCGGCAAAACTCCTTGCCGACATGGGCGGCACGAAGCTCGAACGTGTAAACTCCGTGACTTCTCCGCCCAGCTCCAGGTCGGAGAGCAGACCGTTCCTTTCCTTGTCGGGATTCGGACCGATGCGCGGAATGATCCGCCAACTGGGGCTTTCTGAAAAAACTGCGGTTCCCACGTAAATCCTGCCTCCGGCTGTCGTTATGTAATTGGTACTCCAGAACCTGGCTTCATGCCTTTTTCTCCCGGCCATTACCGTCCTGGTTTTCACGAAATTAAGGTCGTTTGCCCTATCGTCCCAGAATGACGGAGTCATGGGGGCCAGAGGATAACTCTTGTTGAAAATGAATGAGTTGGCGGTTTTCGCGAGGGTAGACGGGTCAACCGGATCGGCCATTTGCCACCCCGCTTTTTTGAATGCTTCCGCCAGCGTCCCGTTGTCCTTTGCGGTGATAACAAGGCTCAGTGGCTGCTGTTTGGCGCCGGTAATGGATTCCGTATACTCGGGCAAATGATAAATGGTGAAAATTTGCATGATATTATTACCGGCTATCACCTTCAACTGTTCCTGTTCGGGAAAGTACCTGGCGGGGTGAAAATTGTACGCGGAATAAATATAAAATCCGCACACGAAAGCAATAATAACCGCTGTATAAATCTTCGTTTTCATCGGCCGGATAGCGGGCAACGGCCGTTCAGCGGGAGGAGGTTCGCGCAGCTCCCGGACACAGATGCCGATTATCAGCCACAGCAGGCCCAGGAGGAATCCCCCGATAATATCGCTGAGGAAATGGGCGCCCAGATACATTCTGCTGAATCCCACGGCAGCGATTGCGATACCCGCGGTAAAAAGTATGTTCAGACGGTTTTTCCAGGCTTCGGTTTCGGTCCAGAGGTAGTATACGAGATAGCCGTAAACGGCCGTGGCTATGGTCGCGTGGCCGCTGGGGAAGGAAAAGAAATATTCGTGGTAGACGGCGAGCCCGACCGGCCGGGGACGGTGAAGGGCTTCCTTGCCGAGGATGACGAAGAGGTAGCTTCCGCTCAATGTTATCAACAGCGGAGCGATGAAAGAGACCCTGTCCCGAAGCCATAAAATAATCAAAACCGCCAAAGCAAGGACGAGGATGATGTTCAGTCTGCCGAACACTGTAATCCACAAAAAAACTTTTACCAGGGCGGGATCGCGGTACAGGAAAAGGAGGTTTTCGATGTTTCTGTCAACGGTTACAATGGTGTCCGATGTCACGATGTCTTCGATGACACCCATGAGCAGGAGCAGGATATAGATAAACGCGACCAGAAGAAAGGTAAGGGGCAATCCTGTAAAATGGCCCGTACGCAGCCTGCCACGCAGGAAAGAAGCCGTGCGGGGATGATCATTGATTAACCTGCCGATAAACGGCCTTTCCATTATAGATTTGCTTACCGACATCATGATCGAGGCAATAAAATCAAGCAGCTGTTTTCCTTTTCGCATGAGAAACATTTTGAGAAGGTAGCCGCAAGCCAGAAATATCGCCACCGCCGCCAGGAAAATGCCGAACCTGGACGACCACACTTCGACGAGGCGCCAGGCGTGTCCGAGAAAATATCCGGGGACAAGATGGGTGACGGTCCATGCAAGGGCGCTCAGAACGTTCCAGAAGTAAAACCGTCCGGTGTCCATCCCTGACAGGCCTGCGATGAAGGGGACCACTCCCCTTAGCGGCGCGATAAACCTTGCCAGAAAGACACTCTTCGCCCCGTGCCTGCTGAAGAAACCGTAACCGCTTGTAAGGTAGCTCGCCTTGAAGAACCTGCTATCATCCGAAAACAGAACCTTACCTTTTTTACCCAGCGCAAAACTTATCCCGTCACCGATAATCGCCCCCAGTGCGGCGAACCAGATCAGATCCCCCAGGTCGAAATAACCCTGTGCGGCCAGGGAACCGAATGCCACGACGATAAAGGCGCCCGGCACCAGGACGCCCACGAAGGCTATGGATTCGAGCAGGCATACCAGCAGGACGATCCAGTAGCCGAGCATCCGGAAATGCTCAATCTTTGGAAGCAGGTTATTGATGATGTCCATGGACTTTTCCATTTGAGCCGGTGAATAGCGAATACTATCTGACTAAGTATACAACTCCGGAAGAAAGCCGCCAGCCGCGGCGGAATAGCCGGCAAACCTCAGTGTATCCGGTTCGACGAACATATTGCGTTAATGTTGTTGAGGGATGGGAAAAAACTGCTATTCTTGAACCGTTCCTTGTTTTTTCAAACTCATTCATAGTAGAATCAAACCCATGACTGATCAACAATTTATACCGAAATGGATGGCATGGGAGGTCACCAGAAGGTGTAACCTGAAATGCGTCCACTGCCGCTGTTCCTCCGATATCACATCATCCGAGGGAGATTTCACTACCGATGAAGGAAAAAAACTTCTGGACGAAATCGCCGCCTTCTGCAAGCCCGTAGTAGTCCTTTCCGGCGGGGAACCGCTGTTGCGCCCCGATATTTTCGACCTGGCCCGGCACGGCACGTCCATTGGCCTGCGCATGTGCATGGCCACCAATGGCAGCCTGATTGACGGCGAAGTGTGCCGCATGATGCGGGAGACGGACATCAAGATGGTTTCCCTCTCCCTGGACGGAAGCACGGCGGAGATCCACGACGACTTCCGCCAGTGTCCCGGCGCCTTCGACGGGGTGATCAGGGCGGCGGAGACCCTGCGCCGAAACGGGCAGAAATTCCTTGTCAACTCCTCCTTTACCAAACGCAACCAGGCCGATATCGCAAACGTCTTCCGGCTTGCCAAATCGCTTGGGGCAACCGCCTGGTACATGTTCATGATCGTTCCGACCGGCAGGGGCGAGAAGATCATGGACGAGCTGATCTCCGGGGAAGATTACGAAGAAATTCTCGACTGGCATTACCGCCAGGAAATGATGGAACAGGAAATCCTGATGCGTCCCACATGCGCCCCCCATTATTACCGGATCGTCCCGCAAAAGACCAGGGCTGAAGGGGTCAGCTTCGAGCGCAGGTCCCTCAGTTTTTCCACGGGAGGCGGCAAGGGGTGTATTGCCGCCCAGAGCATCTGCCTGATCGACTGCTTCGGCAACGTCAAGCCGTGCTCCTATTTCCCGAAGGCAGCTGGCAACGTGAAGCAGACCCCGTTCCGGGAGATTTGGGAGAAATCGTTACTATTTCGGGAGCTGCGGGATTTCGGCAGCTACAAGGGCAAGTGCGGCCAGTGCGAATACCTTAACGTGTGCGGCGGCTGCCGGGCCAGGGCCGATGCGGTTTACGGCGACTACATGGAAGAGGAGCCGTTCTGCAGTTATGTGCCGATCAGGCTTAAAAACAAATCTTAACAGGGATATTCGGAATAATCGGGATGAAATGTGTTTTACGGCAGAATTTTCGTAAAGTGGTTTGACTATTATATGAATCCGTGACGCCTTAACGCTTTCGTCTGCGCGGAACGCCTCGGTTTTTTGCATTCCCGCGGGTTGAGTCCGTCAGACGAAGTTCATCCGGTGTAACAGGCATGAAACGGCGTCAGCGGCGTTTAAACCCCGGCATTCTGCTTGCCTCGGAGTTCAGGCGTCACGGATTCAGGTATTAATCCGTCTTTCAGAAATGGCGCAATTTGCCCACTCCTTCCCTGTACATTCGTCCACTTTTTTGAAAGAGTAAGAATTGTAAAAATATCTAAAATTTATAGGTTTTTATCCTGAATATCCCTGTAAAAGAGAGCTTTTGGATTTTCCGTTAGGAGGATTTTGATGAATAACCGCTTTCTGGACGCCTGCCGGGGCAAGCCGGTTGACCGCACCCCGGTCTGGCTGATGCGCCAGGCCGGCCGCTACTTGCCGGAATATATGGAAGTGCGCGCCAGCCACACCTTCCTGGAGCTCTGCAAAAACCCGGAGCTGGCCGCGAAGGTGACCATTCAGCCAGTCGACATACTTGGCGTGGACGCCGCCATCCTGTTCTCCGACATCCTCATACCGGTGGAGACGATGGGGATGGAGATCGACTTCGTGCCCGGACCCGTTTTCGACCAGCCGGTGAGGACCATGGATGACGTGGGAAGGCTGAGCGTTCCCTGTATGGAAACCGCTGTACCCTTTGTCTTTGAGACCATAGCCATCCTGCGCCGGGAGCTGGCGGGAAGGGTCCCGCTGATAGGCTTCGGCGGCGCGCCTTTTACCCTCGCATGTTACATGGTGGAAGGGAAAGGGTCGAAGGACTTCTCGATGATCAAGAAAATGATGTACGCGGAACCCTCGACATATTCGGCGCTGATGGACAAGGTGACCGCAATGATGGTCGATTACCTGAACGCCCAGATACGGGCCGGCGCGCAGGCGGTCCAGATCTTCGATACCTGGGGGGGAATTCTTTCTCCGGCCGATTACGAAAAATATGTCCTTCCCTATACTTCGCGTCTTATCCGGGGGCTCGATGCCGGAGAAGTCCCCTTAATCCATTTCGTAAAAGGCGCAGGGGCCATGCTGGACAAGGTCAGGATGGCGGGAGGCGACGTGGCCGGCCTTGACTGGCATGTGAACCTGGGAACGGCCCGCGACCTGCTCGGAGACACTGCTGTCCAGGGAAACCTTGACCCGACGGTGCTGTTTGCCCCCCGGGAAGTGATAGAATCCGAAGTGAAACGGATAATCGGCGAGAACGGCGGCCGTCCGGGTCATGTCTTCAACCTTGGGCACGGCATACTGCCCACGACCCCGCCGGAAAACGCGAAATTCATGGTCGACTGCGTTCACCGGCTGTCGCGGAAATCATGAGACGGTGAAACGGGGAATCGGAGAACGGGAGAAGCGATTATTTGCATGTCCGTTGGTGAGTGTGATTTGAGCGAAACGAAAATGTCTGACAAAACCGCCGTACTGCTCCTGCAGATGGGAGGCCCCGATACGCTTGACGCGGTCGAACCGTTTCTGCGCAATCTGTTTTCCGACAGGGACATCATCAGGATCGGCCCGGCGTTGCTTCAGCCTTTAATCGCCCGGCGCATCGCCCGGAAACGGGCGCCGGTCGTCGAGCGACAGTATGAAAGGATCGGCGGCTGTTCCCCGATCCGAGAGCTTACCGAGGCGCAGGGACGGGCGCTGGAGGCCCGGCTGGGCGACGGTTTCCGCTGCTTTACCGCCATGCGCTACTGGAGGCCCACCACCGTCGAAGCGCTCGCCGCCGCAAAACGGGAGGGGATCAAACGGATTATCGCACTCCCCCTCTATCCCCATTTCTCCAGGGCTACTACCGGTTCCGCCTTTAACGAATTGACACGGGTGCTGGGAGAATCCGGCGTATCTTTCAAATGTTCCCATGTGGACTGCTTCTACGACCACCCCTTATATATAGGAGCGCTGGCTGAAAGGATCGAAGAGGCTCTTGTCCGGTTTCCGGAACGGCAAGCCGCTCGGATACTGTTCTCTGCCCATTCTCTGCCTCAATCCTTCATAGACGCAGGCGATCCGTACCTGTCCCAGGTTAAGGAAACAGTGAGGCTTGTAATGGAGCGCATCCCCGGCATGGATTTCCAGCTGTCCTTCCAGTCGCGCTCAGGCCCGGTGAAATGGCTGGAGCCGGAGACCGGGGACATTCTTCGCGAACTGGCGTCAAAGGGCTGCACAAATCTGGTTGTCGTGCCCGTATCCTTTGTCTCGGACCATATCGAGACCCTGTACGAAATTGACATCCGGTATGCGGAATTGGCCCGTTCGCTGGGCATTACCGGCTTTCACCGCGCTCCCTCTCTCAATGCTTTACCTGGATTTATAGAGTGCCTTGCCGAACTGGTCAGGAAAAAAGCGACGGAAGAGCAGTTACAGGGATCCTGAATCCGTCACCGATTCAGCAGGATATTAACCCTATTTTTACGAAATTGTTTTTTCCTGTTGGGTTTTTGCCACAAGATAGTAGACAATGCCCAGAATAAGGAGAGTTCCTGCGAGGAAGAGCTGTGTCTCAAGGGGATCATGGCGCAGGGTGGATATCAGAATCTCCCTTATCAGCGCGACCATGATGAGTCCGATAAACACGAGGATGTTGAATTTGCCCCCTTTGATGTTCCTGATCTCGTTACCCAGAAGCTCTATCATCATCCAGAGGATAAGGAGCGTGCCGAGCGCGCTGAGAATTCCCTGTTCCATGCTTCCCCGGAATATATGGGTAATGTCCCACCCGAACATGAATACGACCGATATGGACACACCGGCGAGGGCCAGCACCAGCACCAGGTTAAGGCCGTAGGTGAATCTCTCCGTAGCCAGGATGAGCCGGGATTCAAGGCGGTGGGAGACAAAAAACTTTTTCAGCTCCTCTTCCCTGTATGAAGCGCTCATGATATCCAGGTTGATGTCCAGCATCTTTTGCGCCGCATCGATAATTTTTCTCCTTTGTTCGGTATCAGGGAAATTTTCCCTGATCAGGTGACTCGTATACTCGCGTACCAGGTTCATCGATGCGTTCACGTAATGGACGTTCAGGCCGACCCGAACATGGGCAAGCCCGATTTTCTGGAGAGTATGGTAATAGTGATTGTCATAGTCACCGGAGAAAAGGCGCATAAACCATTCCTGGTGGGATACCTTCAGCTTCTGCAGAACCAGGTCGTCCATCAGGAATTCGGCGGTTTCCGGGATTCCCAGCAGATAATCGTAAAACATCTTTGCCAGATCCTGTTTGTTGTCTTCCGCAAGCGGCTTCACAAGGGCGAGAAGTTCCGCGTCTTCATCGGTGAACTGGTAGTGCCTTTTGATATCCTGCATGCTGATCATGCCGCGCTCCTTCTTTTCACGGTTTCTGGTTACTACAGTATATGTGTAAACAAGACGGTTTGCAATTCCATGGCAGGCTATGATAAATATAGCTTAACGGAGGTTATATTCGGAATGGAACGCATTACTATTGACGGCATCTCTTTTTCCCTCGCCCACCCGGTGGAGCTTCCCCTGACCTGGATCGGCCAGGAGGAAATACTGCAGCAGCTTCTGGCGGCCTGGATGGTAATCGACGACCGCGACATCCCCTTCAATCCCAGGCTCATCGGCAAGCCGGGAGTGGGCAAAACCACCCTTGCCTATGCGGCGGCGAAAAAACTCGGGCGGGAAGTTTATCTGTTCCAGGCAACCATGGATACCCGGCCTGAAGACCTGATAATAACACCGGTGATCGGCCCTGACAACAGGATCCAGTACGCCGCTTCGTCCCTGGTGACGGCCATGGTACGGGGCGGGGCGCTGATCATCGACGAAGGGAACCGGATGAGCGAGAAATCGTGGGCTTCCCTGGCCCCGCTTCTCGACGACCGCCGATACGTGGAATCGGTCATAACCGGACTTAAGATACCGGCGCACCGGGATTTTCGCGTCGTGGTGACAATGAACGAGGACGCATCCACCTTTGAAGTGCCGGAATACATCCATTCCCGCCTCCAGCCGCAGATTTACATTGATTTTCCCGAAGCCGACGAGGAGCTGCTGATCCTGAGGGAAAACCTTCCCTTTGCCGATGGCAAGATACTCCAGTACGTGGTGGGGTTCCTCCAGCGCGCCCATGCAGCCGATGAGCTGTATTCGGTGCGGGACGGCATCAACATCGCCAGGTACGCCCTGAAGATGATGAAAGCAACCGGCAAGCCTTCCGAAGAGCTTCTTTCGCTGGCGGTGGTCAGGGTGCTGGGGGAAGAGGCGCTTCATTACCTGAAATAACAGCCGGCATTTACACCTTTGTCCGGAGTCAAAAAAGTGCCTGATTCAAAACAACCCGCCGAACTGCATTCCCCGCTGGCTATAATGCGAGATACGCCCGCGGGGATGATCTATGGCCTGACCTCCAAAGATATACTCCTTCAGGGAATGGACGCATGCCGGCAAGCGGCTGTTACCGGCGCCGAGTGGAGCGGAGACCGCAGTGTCCTGGCCGTGAAGCTTGAGAGCGGCCCCCGGGTTACCTTCACCGC
>DASRZQ010000229.1:0-12889 GCA_035686205.1 Geobacteraceae bacterium | reverse complement strand
TTATCAAAAATCCGGCGCAAAGCTGCCGCAGTTTGATCCGCGCCCGGTTGAAACGCAGGGGGGCGAACCATAATGGCGCACAGGGTATGTCCGTACTGGCTGGGATTTTTGCTAGTCAATCCGTTCAGGCGGTTGATGCATGACCCCGAGAAGATCATGTGCCCGTTTGTCGAAAAGGGGATGACCGTCCTTGATATCGGCCCCGGGATGGGTTTCTTTACGCTTCCGCTTGCCGAAATGGTGGGGCCGGGCGGAAGGGTTTTCGCCGTCGATGTCCAGGAAAAAATGCTTCAGTCTCTGAAAAGTCGCGCCGGGAAAGCAAGATTGGCGGACAGGATAATCACGCGGGTGTGTAAACCGGATTCTCTTGATCCGGGCGAATTTGAAGGAACCGTCGATTTTGCGCTGGTTTTTGCCGTAGTACACGAGACGTCTGATGAACGGGCGTTTTTCCTCGACATTTCCCGCTCGCTGAAACCCGGGGCGAGGTGCCTCGTCGCGGAACCCAAAGGACATGTTTCGATTCGTGAATTTGAACAAACCTTGTCTGCCGCCGGACAGGCTGGATTGCACCTGGAAGGCCGTCAAAAAATAAACAGATGCCACGCCGCGTTGTTGAGTAAAAATCCTCAAACGAAGTAGATGCGATAATCCGTAATATCGGATTCCGCGGGTTCAGCGGACGGATCCAATTCCTGCACAGTTGAAATTCTTACCCTTCTCGATACCGGCCTCGGCATGAGCCCGGTGGAAGTCCGGCCGGCGATATTGATCGAATTTTTATAAAAACCGGATTGTTACAAGCCGACAAAAATTTACATAATTGTAACAAATTGCAACAATAAAACTAAATGTAATGTTCATGGAATGGTATAATTACCTGGTGGAGTATGAAAGGCGTGGAAAGGGGGTTTCAAATGAAAGAGGAAATCACCGGGGAAGAAGGTTCCGCGAAAGAGGAACAGGCAAAGGGCGCGGAAAAGATAGGGAAAGCGGGAGCGACGGTAAAGGAAGGGATAGTCGGCAGCCTCAAGGGGATAAATGAAATCGAGGCGGAGATTGTCGTCCTCGTCAGGAACACGGTATCCAATACCCTGCAGGCGACGGGGTCGGTCGCGACCGAAGGGGTGAACATCACCAGGGACGTATTGAAAGGGGCCATAGCCGCCGCCGAAGAAGTGGGGACGGGCCTCACCGTAAGCACCAAGAGCGTCGCCAAAGGCATCATAATGGGCGTGAGTGATGTGGGCGGCGACGTGATCTCAGCCGCCGGCACGACCGTCAGGAGTGCCGTGCAGGGGGCCGCCGAGGTGGGCGGCGATGTGGCGGTCGTGGCGCGAAGGACCGTCGACGGAGTTCTCGAAGCGACAAAGGAAATCGGCGGAAACGTGGAAGAGGTGGCGAAAGTCGTTGTTTCGGGCGCCATTGACGCGGCGGGCACGGTGGGTAACTCCGCAATCAGGACCGTCAGGGAGATACTGTTCGGCGTAGTCGAAGGGGTCAAGGACGTGGCCGGGGCCGCTTTGCCGAAACCGAGGGCCGCTCACCCCAAACAGGAGGCAGAGCCGTCGTCCGCATGAAAAACGCTTATGGTAGGGACAAGCGCATCAAAAGGCAGATGGGACTGCCGGCCTGAAACATATTTGCCGGGGAGCGGGCATTTAAAGGAATGGTTTCAGGGCGGCAAAGGAGTTTTATATGGAGAGGCCACCGGGGGCGGGAACACATGATTCTGGGACAACCGGCGCCACAATCAAGCGGGAATTGATCAATTCCATAAAAGGGGCAAACAGCATTCAGGAATCAATCGTCGATCTCGTCAGAAATACCGTCTCATCGGCGCTGACGGCGGCGGGCTCGATTGCGGGAGGATTCATAAACGTTACCAGGGACGTGCTGAAAGGTGGCATAGGGGCCGCGGAAACGGTCGGCATCGGTCTGGCGTCCACATCGCGAAACATCGCCAAGGGGATAATCATGGGCGTCCATGATGTGGGAGGAGATATCGTTGCAGCCGCCGACCACACATTCAGGTGCGCGGTGAAGGAGGCGTCGGACGTGGGGGGTGACGTGGCGCAGATCGCCAGGGCAACCTCCGACGGCGTGCTGGAAGCGACGAAGGAGGTTGGCGGAAACCTCGAAGAAGTGGCGAAGACCCTTGTTTGCGGCGCCATCGAGTCGGCTTCGGCGATCGGCAAAACGACCGTGGTGACGGCCAGGGGGCTCATGACCGGCGCGGTGGAAGGGGTGAAGGAAATAGCCTCGGCGGCGTTGCCGAAAGTCGCGGAAGCCAAGCCACCGGAAAAGCCGGTCGAACATGTCACCGAAGAGGCAGTCGCGGCGCCGGAAACGGAAAAAGCCGCGGGGGTGGAAATTTCAGAGCCCGAAGCGGAAAAAATCACCGGGACCGTTTCCGCCGCGAAAGCCGAACCGGTGAAAAAAAAGAGACCTCCGGCCAAAAAGCATTCTCCGGCAAAAACTCCGAGGGGGAAGATCAAGGGCTGATTGCCGGTTTACCTGCTGATTCTGCTTGATCATCGTGCTTGATTCAATTTGCGACGTGTCGGAAGAGGCACGAGATGGAGTAGTTTATGAAAAGGCCCGGAAAGCGGAGAATGTCCGTTTTTCTGGCCTTTTTTGCATATTTAAGTCCTTCCAATAAAAGCGAATTTCTAAAAGCTTCATATAAACTCCTCACATTTGTAACAAACCGCTGTTAACATCTCTCAAAAACAACCGTACCGGTTTCTATAGCGGCCATTGCGGCGGGGAAAGGGCGCTTTTCCGGACCTGCCGCGAGCCGTGGACAATGGAGGAAATGTGTTGAAGGGACGAAGTTTGTCCAGGTGTGCCGTCGCCTGCTTTTGCGCGCTTCTGGTAATTGGCTGCACGAGCCCGGAGGCGAAAAAAGCGAAATTTTACAGCAAAGGCAAGGCGCTTTTCGACAAGGGAGACTATGTAAAGGCTTCCCTGGAATTCAAAAACGCCGTCCAGGTCGACCCGAAATACTCCGATGCCTGGCGCATGCTGGGAAAAGCCGCGATGATGAAGGGAAACGTGAAGGAGGCTTTCGGCGATTTCAGCCGTGCGGCGGAACTCGATCCGGCCAATTCGAAAGCCCAGTACGAACTCGGCGTCATCTTCCTTGCGGTCCGCCAGTTCGCGGAGGCCATGGAAAAGTCAGACCTGATCCTGCGCCGGGAGCCGGGCAACATCGACGGGCTGCTTCTGAGGGGGGCGGTCTTCGTGGCGGAAAAAGAAAACGACAAGGCCCGGCTCCACCTGGAGGGTATGGTCGGCCGCGGAATCAGAAAACCCGACGTATATCTGCTCCTGGCAACGGTTTACGAGCAGGACCGCGATCCGAAAAAGACTGAAAATATCCTTCTGCGAGGGGTTGAGGCCAACCCCCGATGTTCGCCCATATATCTGAAGCTTGCGGCCCTATATGAGCAGGAAAAAAGGGATGGGGAGGCCGTGGCGATGATGCGGAAGGTCATCGGTCTGGAGCCGGGGAATCCGGCATATCGTATCGGACTGGCGGGTTTCCTCTGGGACAGGGGCAGGCAGGCGGAGGCTTCGGGGGTGCTGGAGCAAATAACCGCCGCCGATGAAAAGAATGAAGCCAGGCGCCTGCAGGTTGCAGGCTTTTACGCGGCCCGCGACCGTTTTACAGATGCGGAACGTGAACTGAAGCGGGGAATAACCATCGTGCCGGGAAGCATCAGGCTGCGCCTGGCCCTGAGCGGAATTTGTTTTGCCTCGAACAGGGGCGATGAGGGGATAGCCGTCCTGAGGGAGTGCCTGACACTGGGCAAAAGGGAAAAGGACGCCGACCTCATCGGAGCCAAAAACGAACTGGCAAAGAGGCTGTTGGCGGCGGGGAAAATCGCCGAAGCATCGGCTATCACCGATGAAGTGCTGAAGACCGAGCCGAAAAATGCCGACGCTCTTTTCACCAGGGGAAGGATCTGCCTGGTGAAGGGGGACGGGGTGAATGCGGTCGCGTCATTCGGAGCCGTCGTTTCCGATTACCCCCAGTTGCCCATGGGATATGTCTTCCTGGCCCATGCATACATGGCGAACAGGAATCCGAAGCTGGCCAACGAGGCATTGCAGAAGGCGCTCGGTCTCGACCCCGGTTCACGGGAGATACAGAGGGAGGCGGTCCGCGTTTACGCGGAGCAGAAAGATTTCCGCCGGGCCGAGGATCAGCTGCGAAAGCTGATCGCCGCGAACCCCGACGACCTGGAATCCAGGGCGGACCTCGGCGATCTGTTCATGTTCCGCAAGGATTTCGGCAATGCGGAGGTTGAGTATTCGGCGCTCAAAAAGCGGGCAGCCGGACTTCCCCTGGGATATGTGAAATTGAGCGGACTGTGTTTGGCCAGGGGGGACGTGGACGGGGCGATCAGGGAAATGGAGCAGGCGGTGAGGCTCAGCCCCCAATCGGAGGGTCTCTTTTCCACGCTGGTCGGTCTCAATATCCGCCGGAACCGGTCCGACAGGGCGATAGCCCTCTGTGAGTCAAGGATCGCCCGCAATCCGAGGGATGAAATCGCCCTGGACCTTCTGGGTCAGGTCTTTAACGCCCTGCGCGACTATCCGAACGCCATCGTGAATTACCGGAAAGTCATGGCTATCAACCCGAACAACTGGCTGGCGGCAAATAACCTGGCCTTTCTCATCAATGAGAGCGCCACAACGGGAAAGGGGCTGGACGAGGCCCTTTACTGGGCGCAGCGGGCCGAACGGATAAAACCCGGCGAGGCGACGGTCCTGGATACTCTGGGCTGGATTTACCTGAAGAAGGGCGAGACGGACAAGGCCGTCGCGGAGCTCGCCCGCGCCCGCGCCATGGCTCCATGGAGCCGGACCGTCAATTACCACCTGGGAATGGGCCTGTATAAAAAGGGCGACAAGGCCGAGGCGAGGAAGTACCTCGAAAAAGCGGTTTCCGCCGGAGGCGACTTTGCCGGCAGGGATGAGGCGCGAATGATTCTGGCGAAGCCCTGACGCCCTGTGGGGGATTGAATCCGGACGTCAGGAAGCAAATTAATATAATTTTCAAGCATCTGTAATCCGGGTGTAACGAAAAGATGGTAGCGTCGCTGAATTAACATATCCAAGAGGATTGTCATGCCCAGAATAAAAGCAGTTCTTGCCTGTACGTTCCTGATATCGTGCCTTGCCGCCGCCGTCCCGGCGGCCGTCCCGGAATTGCTCGCCTCCGGCAAATGGGACCTGTGGGAAGATTCCGCCGGCACTTCAGTGCCGGACCGGGAAAAGGCCGAAACGACGGAGAAAAAGCCGGCCGGATCAGAGGCTGCGCCGGTCAGCCGCACTACCGTCGAGGACGAAACCAAAAAGGGCGACGGTGCCGGTCCTTCCGCAACCGTTGATTCAAGGCAACCTGATTCTCCAACCGGTCCTGAAGCCCCCGTTGCCGGACAAAACCCCACAAAATCCCGGGAAACGGCCGTTGACAGGCAACCACGTAAAGAGGACTCCGTGCCCCGATCGGCTCCTGTAACCGCAAAGGCGCCGGATTTGCCGAAAGAGAATGTTGAAAACAGGCAAGACAGGCCTGCCGCCGTGCAAATCTCGGCAACCGGTAATACCGGCCGCACAGAAGAAAAGACAGGTCGGACCGCAACCGCTCCGCAACAGCCCGAAAGCACCGAACTCAAGAAAACCGAAACCGGCGGACCGGTACAGTCCGCGGCATCGGGTCAACCGGCGGTATCCGTTTCAGCCGGAACAACCTCCGATGCGAAAAAAGCGGCTCCGTCCGCGGGCGGCGGGCCGGATTCCGCCGGGACCGTCCCGGTCGCCGCGGATGCGGAATACGTAATCGGACCGGGGGATTTTCTCGATATTTCCGTATGGAAAGACGAGATGCTGTCCCGCACGGTCGTTGTTCTTGCCGACGGAACAATTTCCTTTCCGTTGATCGGCAAGATACAGGCGGCAGGCAGAACGATCAGCCAGGTTAAAGACGAAATCGCCAGGAAGCTGGTCCGCTATTATCCCGAGCCCGAGATCAGCATTGAGGTCAAGCAGTCAAACAGCATGCTGATCTACGTTATCGGGAGGGTCAACGCACCGGGGCGGCAGGTCCTGAACGCCAACATAGACGTGATCCAGGCGCTGGCCATGGCCGGGGGGCTCAACCCGTTCGCCAGCCGCAACAAGATCAAGGTGCTGAGAAAAGAATCGGGCAAAACCGTCGTCCTTCCGTTCCGTTATGACGATGTGATCGAGGGCAGGGTCAGCACGAACATAGAGCTGAAACGGGGCGACGTGATAGTGGTGCCGTGAAGGACGGAAGACGGAAGACGGAAGACGGAAGACGGAAGACGGAAGACGGGATTGGAAGCCATTAAACTAAAGCCTTTCACATCTTACGTCTCACGTCTCATATCTCACTTTTTGAATGAGGCCGTGCATGGCAACGGAAGTAAAGAATCTGTACGAACTGCTGGAGATCTGGAAAAGGAGGAAGCGGCTGATCGCCGTTACCGCGGGTTCGGTGTTCATTGCCGCCGCCATCATTGCCTTTGTCATACCGTCCAAGTACCGCTCCGTTTCGACAATTCTCATCGAAGACCAGGAAATCCCGCGCGATTACGTGGCCCCAACCGTCACCGGCTACGCGGACCAGCGCATCCAGACCATAAACCAGCGCATCATGAGCACACCGAAGCTCCTGGAGATAATAAGCCGGTTCAACCTTTATTCAGACCTCAAATCGGCCTGGACGACGGAAGAGATCGTCAACAAAATGAGAGATGACATCAAATTCCAGACCATCAGCGCCGATGTCATCGACCCGCGCACCGGCAACCCCCGGCCGGCCACCATTGCATTTACCCTGTCGTACGACGGGAGAGACCCGGCGGTAACGCAGCAGGTCGCGACGGTCCTGGCATCCCTTTACCTCGAAGAGAATCTGAGGGTGCGGGAACAGCAGACCATCGGCACATCCAGGTTTTTCGAAGACGAGATGAACCAGGTGAAATCGAGCCTGGACGCGATTGAATCCCGGATCGCGGCGTTCAAGCAGCAGAACATCAACGCCCTGCCGGAAATCGCCCAGCTCAATTTCCAGGAAATGGACCGGGTCGACCGGGATATCGACGTCCTCAATTCCCAGCTTCGTTCTCTGCGTGAGCGCGAGGGATACCTTCAGACCCAGCTGGCCGCGATTCCCACCGATGCGGCCGGCCAGGACAAGGCTCACCTTAACGAGCTGAGGGTCCAGCTCACCAACCTGCGGAGCAGGGTCACGGAAGAGTACCCCGATGTGAAGAAAATCAAGGTCGAAATCGCCGAACTTGAGAAGAGAATACGGTCTGCCGGAAAAGACGGGCTCGGGGCGAAGCCGGACAATCCCGCCTATGTCACGATCGATTCCGAGCTTTCCAGCACCCGGAGCGAGATCGACGCAGTCAAAAAGCAGGTGGCGGTCCTGGAGAAAAAGAGGGGAAGCTACGGCAGGCGCATCGAGGCCAGTCCCCGGGTGGAGGAGGGATACAAGGCGCTGCTGGTGGAGCGGAACAATCTGCAGGCGAAATACGACGACCTTTCCAAGAAATACATGGAAGCCAAAGTGGCACACGGTCTGGAAAAGGAACAGAAGGGCGAGAAGTTCACCATCATCGATGCCGCGCGGCTGCCGGAAAAGCCTTTCAGCCCGAACATCCCGGCAATACTGCTGATCGGGGCGATTCTCGGTGTCGGCGCGGGGGCGGGCGCGGCTTCGCTGCGCGAGCACGGCGACCGCTCGGCGCGCGGCGTGGAGGCGCTGGCGAAGGGGACCGGATTTCCGGTACTTGCGGCCATTCCCATAATGGCTACAGCCGAAGACATCGCCCGGCGGCGCAAAATGCGCAAAGCGCTGATTATCGGGTCCGCGGCGGCCGTGGCCGGCGGGCTCCTGCTGGTGCATTTGCTGGTCATGGACCTGGACATCCTGTGGGCGAAACTGCTTCTGCGGCTAAGCATTTGAAAGGAGTTGACGGCCTATGATCAAGGTAAAAAAGGAAAGCGTTAAACCGGAAGACGCGCGGCCCGGGAAAATCGAGCCGCAACCGGAAACCCGTGAAGAATGCACGGAAATCGAGCCGGAGCCGGAGCAAATGGAAAAATCTTCCGATGTGAAGTCCGGCGGCGGCAGGGGTTTGGGCGGGTTCCTTAAATCCAGGATCGAAGCCGCTATCCCCCAGCAGCGGGAACCGGACTCCGAAGTTCCGGCCGTGGCGGACGAGAAGCCCAGGACCGGCTGGCATTCCCCGAATTATTCGCTCTCCCGTTCGGTGACCCTCGATCCGGTGGTCCTGGCGGCGAACCGCTGCATCATCCAGCGGGCGTCCGACTCGGTGGAAACGGACGCATACCGGCTTCTGCGCACCAGGATCCTGCAGCGCTGCAAAGAGACGGGGGGGAATACGATAATGATAACCAGCGCCGTTCCCGGCGAAGGGAAGACCCTGACGGCCATCAACCTTTCCCTGATCCTCGCCAGGGAACTGCTGCAGACCGCGCTCCTGGTCGACTGCGACCTGCGACGCCAGTCGGTCCACCGCTATCTCGGCTACGAGAGCGAAAAAGGGCTTATTGACTATCTGCTGAACGATACGCCGGTTTCCGAACTGATTACCTGGCCCGGGATTGAAAAGCTGACGGTGATTTCGGGAGGACGGCCGTTTACCGGGAGCAGCGAACTGCTCGGTTCCGTCCGGATGAAAGAGCTGGTGGCGGACATGAAGACCCGCTATCCGGACCGCTATGTCATCTTCGACGTGCCTCCGCTCCTGGCCGGCGCGGACGCGCTCGCTTTCGTTCCTCTGGTGGATCATGTGGTGGTGACGGTGAACGAAGGGGAAACGCCGATACCGGACGTGAACAAGGCGCTGCAGATGATCCCCAGGGAAAAGGTGCTCGGCCTGGTGCTGAACAGGCATCAGTCGAACTCCGATCTGATCCGCTACCAGGCGAGAAGACCGTAAGACGGCAGGCGGTGGATGTACCTTATCACGTTTCACGCCTTGCGTCTCTCCCGAAGAAGCGGGCGCAAAAGCGAATCTGATTGGGATCAATCTTCCGCTGCCATCAGAAACTTCCTCCCCTTCAAGGGGAGGGGCGGGGATGGGTTTCCCGGCATCAAAGCACCCCATCCCCCTCCTGGCCTCCCCCTTGAAGGTGGAGGAATTTTTGTTGCGGGAGATTAGTACTGATCAGAAAAGCAAATGTTAAGACTTCGTTACAATTTCCTCCCCACCTCAAGTTTCAATGCATTCAACCGAAAGAATATGAACCGGCGGCTGTCGCGCGGGCCAGCAGGGCAATAACCGGATATGAGTGAAATTATGGAAAACTATCGGGACTGCATTCCACAATTAAGCGAGATAGTGCGCCAGGCGGTACAGGTGTCTCCGGATGTGAAAGTGAAGGAAGTCGTCGAGCTGTTCCATGGTAACCAGTCTCTTCCGGCCATACCCGTCGTATCCGCGGGCGAATTTGCCGGTTTCATCAGCCGTAAAGGGCTCTTTTTCAAACGGTTGAGACACAAATACGCCATGGACCTCTACGGCAACAAGCCGATCAGCATTTTGCTCGACGGCAACACCATGGTCATGGAACCCGAACTGGACGTGAACAGCGCACTTGTCAGACTCCTGGACGTCGATCCGGAACTGGAAATCGACTGTTTTCCGGTGGTAAAGGACGACCGTTTTATCGGCACGGTTTCCGTTTCGGATCTGATGATGGAAGTTTCCAGGAGCCAGTCGTTTCTTCTGGAAAAGCTTACCGGGCTGAGCGCCAGGATCAGGGACGAGGTGGCGAAGGCCAGCAAGATACAGCAGGATCTTCTTCCCCTTTCGAGTTTCGAGTTCAAGGGAATCGAGATTGATGCCGGGGTTACGACTTCCTCCGAAATCGGAGGTGATTTTTTCGATTATTTCACTATCGGGGAGGACAAGCTCGGCCTGATAATCGCCGATGTGAGCGGACACGGCGTGCAGGCCGGGATGGTGACGACCGCGGCCAAGGCAAGCCTGCATACCCTCATCGCCATGGGAATATTTACCCCGGCGGAACTCCTGGCCGGCATGAACAAGGCGATTATCGCCACGGCTTGCCAGTCGCTGCTTATGACCTGCCTGGTGGCGCTTATCGACCTGAAGGAGGAGAGGCTTTCATATGCCAACGCCGGCCACAATTTCCCATATGTCTGCCGCGGGGAAGCCGAAATTGATCAGCTAGACGACCTTTCCGGCTTTCCGCTCGGGTTCGAGCCGGATTCCGCTTTCCGGGAATTCAGCACCGGCTTCAATCGGGGAGACACTTTGCTGCTTTACACCGACGGGATTATCGAATGCTCGGACCCGTCGGGGGAAGAATTCGGCTACGAAAGATTTGAACATCTCCTTCGCGAACGCGGAAACCTGCCGCCGAAAGAGCTTCGAACCGGGATGCTCGAAAACGCCATGGATTTCACCGGTTCGAGGGACTTTGAAGATGATATAACCATTATGGTCGTCTCATTCGGACAGCAATGTCAAAACCTGAAAAAAGCGGCAAATTAAAGAGGCAGGAAGTATTGTCGGCAAATTTGCCGTTAGCCGCTGGATCATACCCTCGGAGGACCCGGATGAAAAAAGCAGTATTGGCCGTAGTCAAAGACCATGAAGAAAGGGCCTATTGGACGCCTTACCTGCGCGGAGTTCCGGGGCTTGTCGGCATGGTTGAGATGGAATGTCTTGCGGATCAGCTGTACAGGTTGGAAAAATCGCGAAAAGCGCCGTCCCTGATAATAATTTCTTCCGGGGTTTACCCGGAAACGTACCCCGGCCTGGTTGAAGGGCTCAGGAAAAGATACCCGGACAGCGAGTTTCTCCTGGTGGTTCCGTCGTCGGCGCCAATGCCGCCGCTGCAGCCCGTGATACGCGACAATATCAGGCATCTGGTCATCAACTCCGAAAACAGCCGGATTTTCGACGAGGAGCCGGAATCGTCGGTGGTCGGACTGGCGATAAAAAAAATTGCCGAAGGTGGAATTCTCAAAATCGGAGAATATCTGAAGCCCCGTACCCGAATTCATAAGGTCAGGGTATCATCATCCGAGGAGAAGGAACAGATAATCGCCGGTCTCGAGAGTATCGTTCCCGGGGACAACCCGGAAATGGAACTGCTCCGCCAGAAGGGCGCCCTTCTTGCAGACGAAATGCTGGAGAATGCGCTGTATGGCGCCCCGCAAGGGAAAGACGGGGTTTCCCTTTACAGTAAGGGGGAAAAACGCCTGATACCTTTGAAGGAGAAGATAATTTTCCGCTACGGATTCGACGGCGAAATACTCGCCATGGAAGTGGAAGACGGATGGGGGAACCTTTCCCCGAAAGTCGTCCTTGAGCACCTTGCCAAAAACCAGGATTTTGCCGTGATATCAGAGGAATCAGGAGGGCGTGGTCTCTATATCATCTGGCGTTTTCTCGACCATATGCATATCCACATCAATCCCGGCCGGCAAACGGTGGTTGGAGGACAGGTCAAGCTGGTGACGGCGGAAAACCTCGCTGATTCGAAGGGATTTCACGTTACGACATGCTGCGCCGGCTAGCCGGAGCGCCGGCGGGGCGGGGGAGAAACGAAAATACAGGGGAATTGAAAAAATGAATGAAAAATTCATTGTCGAGCGAAGCGAAGATGGTTCATGTGACTGTTTCGTCTTTCGCGGCAACATCGATATCCATGCCGAATCATTTCTCAAGGAGATTCCCGATCAGGTCGGCAAGGCAAAGGTCAGTTTCGATTTCAGCCGTGTCGGCAGGGTGAATTCCATGGGAATAGCGCTGCTGTTGCGCTGCTTCAAGAAAATCCGGGATGAAAGGAAGGCGGAGATTGTCCTGACCGGACTCAATACGATCCATACCATGCTGTTCAAGACAACAGGCGTCTTTCTTCTCGCCAACGCGGAAGGATAGTGCCGCATGCCGTTGCCTGCGGCTTCATTTATTATTTCAGCTTTCAGCGAGCATCCAGCATGTATAATACCATAAACAGGAAAATGCAAAGTTTCGCCGTCGGCGGGAGTCCGGCCGTTCTCGGCTGCGTGGCGCTGGCGGTGGCCGCGCTCATGACGGCCTATGAATTTGCAAAACAGCTGTTAAAGCCCTCCATCACGATCTGGCAGTCCCATGCCGTTACCATAATATTCAGCAGCCTTGCGGCCACTGTCGCGGCATTTTTCATATTGAACAAATACGAAAGAATAAACCGCCGGCTCCGGAAAGAAATAATCGACCACAAGCGGACCGATGAAGAACGGGAGAGGTACCGGGAGACTCTTGAAAAGATAGTGCGAAGGCGCACCTCGGAGCTTACGGTCGCCAACGAGAAACTGCACGAGGAAATCGCCGAACGCGCCCAGATCGTGGAAGCGCTGCAGTCGAGCCAGGAAAAGTTCAGAAAGCTGGTGGAGACAATAAGCGACTGGGTTTGGGAAATCGACGAAAATTACACGTTTGCCTATTCCAGTCCCAAAGTAGAAGAGATGCTGGGCTACAGTCCTTCCGAGATTCTGGGAAAAACCCCCTTCGATTTCATGCCTTCAGAGGAGGCCTGCGGCATATCCGAGATCTTTTCCAACTTCGCCGCGTTCAAGAAGCCGTTCGCTTTCATTGAAAATGTAAATATCCATAAAGCTGGACACCAGGTCATACTGGAGACGGGAGGGGCGCCGATATTCGACCGGAACGGCGAATTCAGGGGTTATCGCGGAATCAGCCGCAATATTTCCGACCGGAAGCTGGCGGAGGACGCCCTTCGGGAAAGCGAGGCGACGCTCCGGGGGTTCTTCAACGCGAACGCCGTCCAGATGAGCGTA
>DASRZQ010000228.1:0-11255 GCA_035686205.1 Geobacteraceae bacterium | reverse complement strand
TCATGGTTGGCCGAAGACGCCTTTTTCAGGCAGTTGCTCAAAGTAAGCGTATCCGCCTGAACGGAAGCGCATGAAAGCAGCAATGAAATGAGCGTCAGTATCCACGTGTTTCTCATAGGGGACTCCTGTATCCTGAAAAATTTGTTGTTCTTTAAATCAAGCGGTTTCCGGGCGAAAACCTATTGTGCGTTGCAGAGCGTTGCGGCGGTATTGCTGTTTATACAAAAACCTATTTTATACAAAAAGCGTTAACTGTTATCAATGACAAAGGTTGTCATATATTGCGAACCGGACATCTGAGCATCAGAAGAAGCGGAATCACGGCCAGGAAAGCCATTGATATGACCCAGAAAACGTAATTGTATGCGAGCATGCCCGCCTGCTGCTCAACCGTGCGCAGTATGATTCCCAATGAAGCCTTCTGTGCCGTCACCGCATCCAGCCCCCTTGCCATGGCGCCAAGTTTCAATCCCTCCAGACGTGACTGGAGCAGGGGATTGAACTGGCTCACGTGGCCGACGATGTTTGTCCGGTAAAACTGTGCGGACCGGGCAAGAAGGGTCGCGGATATGGCGATGCCGACGCTTCCCCCGATATTGCGGAGCAGGTTGTATATTCCTGTGGCGTTACCCATTTCAACCCTGGGGATGCCTGCAAGCGTCGACCGTGACAGGGGCGGAAAAATCATCCCGAGGGCCGCGCCGAGCATGACCCGGGGCCAGACGAAATCCCAGTAGGAAGCCTGCAGGGTGAATCCGCGCATGAAGTAAAGAGCCAGCGCGCCGAGCAAAAGGCCCGCTAAAATGAATTTTTTCCCGCCGGTTCTCTGGATGAATGCCCCGACGATCGGCAGTACGATGACGGAGGCGATTCCGCCCGGAGCCATGACGATACCGGCCGTGGTGGCGCTGTATCCCATGAGGGTCTGGAGAAAGAGGGGGAGCATCACCACCGAGCCGTATAGGCAGAATCCGACCATGAACATGATGGCGTTGCCCGAGGCGAAGGAGGCGGTACTGAAAAGTCGCAGGTTGACGATCGGATGGTCGTGGTTCAGTTCCGCGAATACGAACAGCACCAGCGCCAGCACGGCTATGATCGAGAACGCGATGATAAATGAGGAATTGAACCAGTCGTCCTGCTGCCCCTTGTCCAGTACCACCTGAAGCGATCCGATTCCCGCCGTCAGGAGCGCCAGCCCCAGGTAGTCGACTCTTGCAACCTGTTTCTTAAGGTATGACGGGTCGAAAATGAAGTACTTCACCATGATGACGGCGATCATGCCGACGGGGATGTTGATGTAAAAAATCCAGCGCCAGCTTATGTTGTCGGTAATCCATCCCCCGAGGGTGGGTCCCACGACGGGACCGAACATCGCGCCGATGCCGAATATGGCCATTGCCATCCCGCCCTCCTGCGGCGGAAACGATTCCATCATGATTGCCTGGCTCATGGGTATCAGCGCGCCCCCAGCCGCCCCCTGCACGATCCTGAAAAAAACCAGGGCCGCGAGATTCGGCGCCGATCCGCAGAGAAACGAAGAGAAGGTGAAAAAGAAGATACAGGCGATCAGAAAGCGCTTCCTGCCGAAGACCCGTGCCAGCCATCCGGTCATGGGCATTATGATGGCGTTGCTGATGAGGTAGGAAGTCAGCACCCAGGTGATTTCCTCCGTACCGGCGTTAAGGCTGCCCTGCATGTGCGGCAGGGCGACATTGGCTATGGATGTGTCGACGATCTCCATGAACGCGGGAATCATTACCGTCAGGGTAATCAGCCACTTGTTTATCCGTGGAGGGGATTCTTGTGATTTCATCGGGAACGCCTATGTACGGGATTTCTTTTTGGTTTGCGACCTCATGCCGCGCAGCGCATTCATGGAAAAGTCCACTATGTGGCCGGCAAAGGTTTTCAATGCTTCTTCGTCGAATTTCTGTTCCGGGGCCATCCTGGTGATAACGGATCTGCTGAACATGTAAAAGACGCACTGGCCTATGATGCTCCTGCTGCAGGATTGTACGAGTTCGTCGTCAGCCTCTTTCCCAAGGATCGCCGCGACGATATCCATGAGTTGCTGGAACATGCTCCGTATTCCCTCATCTACGATCATGTCGAGAGCCCCAGTCGGCTCGACCATTTCGCGCATCGTAAGCGTGCCGAACCCGACCGCCCATTCATCACCCAGGGCACGCAGGAGAAAAGAATGCACAAATGCGTGCAATCTTGCGTCAGGGGACGGATTGGCGGCAAGTCCGTAAGTGATGGGGTATTTTTCATAGGCGCGGCTCCGCACGTAACGCAGAACTTCGCGGTAAAGCGCTTCCTTGCCGCCGAAATGGTAATTGACGGCCGCAATATTGACATTGGCTCGTCCGCAGATCATCCGTACCGTGGTCGCAGCGAATCCGCGTTCCGCGAAGACCAGGGCCGCGGTTTCCAGAATGCGGAGCCGGGTTTCAACATTTTCAACGCCCATGGGTGAAGTGGCCTTTCAATCTGAGTTCCTGAATCCGTGACGCCTTCACGCCTTCGTCTGCGCGGAACGCCTCGGTTTCTTGCATTCCCGCGGGATGAGACCGCCCGACGAAGTTCACGCGGTGTAACAGGCATCAAACGGTGTCAGCGAAGTTCAAACCCCGGCATTCTGCTCGCCTCGGCGTGAATGCGTCACGGATTCAGATGAGTTTCAAACAAGTGTTTAAAACGTGAATATCAAACATTTGTTTGAATTGCAATATAAATATTTGGAGATAATTAGACGTCATTCGTAAATAAGAGGGGGAGTTATGATGAAACTGGATTAACCCCTCCCGCTTGCGCGCCGAAGCGCTTCAGCGCGCAGGCCCGACCTCCCCTTAAATTAAGGGGAGGGGAAAATCGCATGTACCGGGCAGGGTTGGGTAAGGAAAGGAAATACTATTTGGCGGAGGTCAGGCCGGAACCGGAAATGTCGGCTGCCGGTTTTGGCAAATCGGACGCTGATGTTTTTCCGGAAGACGAGTCGAGGCTGTAAAGGGCTTTGTAAATCTCCATGCTTGCAAGTACCTTTTTCACGTATTCGCGCGTTTCGGGATAAGGGATGTTTTCAATGAATTCGTCGGTATCCAGGTTGGGGTAATTCCTGCGCCAGCGGTCGACCGGAGTCGCGCCGGAATTGTAGGCCGCGACGGCGAAAATGAGATTGCCCTTGTACCGCCTGATTAGGTCTTTGATGTGTTTCATGCCGAGGCTTATGTTGATACCAGGGATGGTGAGACGGGCTGCCGCACTGTTTCCTGAACTGTCCTTATCCAGAATATTAGCGGTTCCGGGCATGATCTGCATAAGGCCGACGGCCCCGACCGGCGACCGGGCCGAGGGATAGAAATTGCTTTCTGCACGGATGATGGAGTAGGCGAGACTCTCGGGAACCCCGTTTATGCCTGCATAACGCGAAACATGTTCGCTGAATGCCAGCGGGTAGCTGAAATTCCACTCGGGGGCGCCGATTGCGCCCATATTGCGGAATAATCCCATGGCGTTCCGGTAATCCCCGATTTCCCAGTAAAGTCTGGCGATTTCCAGAAGCCTGCCTTTTGAGGAAGTCCTGCTCTTGCAGGAAGCCAGTTCCATTCCGGCTTCATCGGTAAGGCCGAAGGCAATCAGGGCTTTAACCCTGTCATAACCGGCCGGCAAGGGAATAGACCCGGCCGCGCCAGGATTCGGCGGCCCTTTTTTCACATTCGCATGGCTTTGATACAACAGCGAATAAAAACCGTATGGATACTCGTCCATCAGCCTTGCGAATACGGTGCCGGAGAGGTCCTTTTCTCCCAGGGCGTCTTCGGTTTTTCCCAGCCAGTAAAGGGCCCTGTCACGGTATGCGGGGTATTCGAGTAGTCGCGTAAAGGAGCTTTTGGCGCCCTTCAGGTCCTTTCCGAGATACCTGATCCATGCCTCTTCCCAGAGAGCGTTCGATGCGAGCACCGATGACGGATACCTTGAAACAAGCTTGTCCAGGGTTTCGACGGCTTTGCCGGTTTCACCCCTGTATTTGCGTATCATTGCCGAATAATACAGTGCATCGTCTGCCATTTCGGATTTCGGAAAGGTATCGGCCACCATGTTAAACCAGCCGACGGCAAGCTGCTCCTTTTTGGAACGGTCGCAGGTCCGGGCCAGCCAGTAAGCGGATTCGCATACGGTATCCAGGTCCTTGTCCATGGTCAGCCTGGAGAGAATTTTCTCCGCTTCCTTGTACTGCCTTGCTTTGAAGAGAGCCTCACCCGTTTTCAGTTCGACGCGGGTCGCCAGGATTTTTGGCAGCTCCTCAGTGGAAAGCGAGTTGAATGCCTGAATGGCCTGCTTGTATTTTTGAAGGTCATAGAGGATTACCCCCCTGTCGAAGAGCTCCTCCGCGGTATAAGGCGCCACGGCGACATTTTCGGCTCTCAGCCTGTCCAGGTCTTTTTCCGCCTGAAGGGCCAGCGGCGAACCGGGATATTTGAGCCATATCCTGCGAAGCTCGTTTGCCGCCTCATCCCTGTCGCCCAGTGCCTCCCGGCACAGCGCGGCCTGGTAAAGGGCCTGGAGCGCTTTAGTCCCGGAGGGGTATGATTCCACGTATCTCTGGAACGCGTCCAATGCAGCGGCGAAATCATTTTTCCGGTAAAGGGCGTCCGCGTGGAGAAAGGCGGCGGATTTGAACAGCGGGCTTGCTGGGAAGTCTTTTTTCAGTTTAAGCAATTCTGCCGCCGCCTCGTCATAGCGGCCGAGGCGAATGAGTGAGTCGGCGCGGTAATAAAGGGCATAATCCGCAAGAAGTTCAAATCCTTCCATGGATTTTGCAAATGCATCGGCGGAATCGGACCATTTTTCAAGCTTGTGGTAATACATGCCGAGCAGGAAATTCCGGACGGGCGTTTCATGCGCACTGGCGGCGATGTCGCATGCGACGGCATAGTTTTTCTGCCTGAATTCTTTTGCGGATTCCATGAGATCGGGATCGTTGAAAGAGCAGAGTGGCCCCGCGGAAGCGGAACCACCGAGAAACAAAAACACGAGAAAAACGACAATTAGGCGGGAAAGCATGCTACACTCCTAAAATAAAAAACCGCAACGCGGATTTTGCCGCGTTGATTTAAATTGTAAAAAATTTTGCAGGGGCTGGGAATGTCTCTCAAATGCCCCGTACGTCATCGATGTTGAATCACGGCATCACGCACGCTCGGCGTGAAGGTGTCATGGTTTCTGTGTATAGTAAACCCAATACTTTGGTGATTGCAAACATTTTTAAACGAAAATACACAAGGGATACAATGAATAAACAAAATAATAAAATCATTTCCTTCCTGAGGTCGAAGGCAATCCGTCCCTTGACTTTCGCGGAACTGACACAGGCCTTGGGCGTGGCGAAAGAAAAGCTGGCGGCCTTCAGTAATGCCCTGAACGAACTCATCGTCAGCGGTGAAATCATCAAGACAAGGGAAAACAGGTATGCGCTGCCGGCGAAATTCGATCTGTTTACCGGCCGCCTCTCCTGCCACAGGGACGGCTACGGATTCGTGTCGCCGGAAGAGGGGGGAGACGATATTTTTATTCCGGCCAGGTTTCTCCGGGAAAACATGCACGGTGACAGGGTGACGGTGCGTATCGAAGGGGACAGGGGATCGGGGAAGCGGGAAGGCAGGATCATACGGACCCTCGAACGCGGATATTCGAAAATAGTGGGACGGTTCGAGACTTCAAGGAATTTCGGCTACGTTGTGCCGGATGAACAGCGGATTACCCATGATATCTACATTCCTCTGTCAGCCTTTGGAAAGGCGAAGAGCGGCCAGTCGGTAGTCGTGGAAATTACCGGGTATCCCACCGCCCGCGGTTACGCGGAAGGACGTATCGCGGAGGTCCTGGGGTGGCCCGATGACCCGGAGGTGGAGGTTAAGACCATCCTGGCGAAATTCGAACTGCCGCACGTGTTTTCTCCCGGAGCGCTGGAAGAGGCCCGCGCGATACCGCAGGTGCCGAAAACGGCGGATATGAAGGGACGCGCCGATCTTCGGGAATACGTCACCGTGACGATTGACGGCGAATCGGCACGTGATTTCGATGACGCCGTCTCGGTAAGAAAAGAAGGCGGCATGATCCGGCTGTGGGTGTCCATTGCCGATGTTTCCCATTATGTGAAAGAGGGCTCGCTGCTGGACATGGAAGCCTACGCCCGCGGTACTTCGGTTTACTTCCCCGACCGGTGCATCCCGATGCTGCCGGAAGAACTGTCCAACGGTATATGCTCCCTGAACCCGCATGTGGACAGGCTTGCAGTGACCGCCGAAATGCTTTTCGATCCGGCCGGTGAAATGGTCGAGGCCCGGTTTTATCCGAGTGTGATCAGGAGCCGGGCGCGGCTCACATACACCACCGTGAGAGACCTGCTGGAAAACGGACCGGGGGACAATTCCGGAATTTACGAGGTTTTCGGCGACGATCTGTTCCTGATGAAAGTGCTGGCGCTCAGGCTCATGGAAAAACGCAGGAAAAGAGGCAGCATCGATTTTGACCTGCCGGAGCCGGAGATAATCCTCGATCTGCAGGGACAGACCGAGGCGATCCTGCGGGCCGAAAGAAACATCGCCCACAGGGTTATCGAGGAGTTCATGCTGGCAGCCAACGAGGCTGTCGCCTCTTATATCCATGACAGTAATACGCCGTCTTTGTACAGGATTCATGAAAACCCCGATCCGGTGAAGCTCAGGGATTTCCGGGAATTTATCTTCAATTTCGGTTACGAGTTTCAGATGGACGGGGACAGGGTGGAGCCGGGTGAACTGCAAAGGATTCTCCGGCAGGCCGAAGAACGGCCGGAGGAGAAGATGATCAACGAGGTGCTGCTGCGCTGCATGAAACAGGCGCGCTACAGCATGGAGAACCTCGGGCATTTCGGGCTTGCGTCTTCCTGCTACACCCATTTCACTTCTCCCATACGCAGGTATCCCGATCTGGTCGTGCACAGGATCCTGAAATTAATCCTGGCGGGCAAATTGAAAGAAAGCGGGCGGGAACGGCTTGAAAAGATTCTTCCTGAAACGGCCGGCCACACCAGCGGGCGGGAACGGATCGCCATGGAGGCCGAACGTGAAATCGTTGATTTGAAAAAGCTCCAGTTTATGAAAGATAAAATCGGTGAAGAGTATGACGGCTTCATTTCGGGGGTAACGGCATTCGGCTTTTTTGTCGAGCTGGTGGAATATTTCCTGGAAGGTCTGGTACATGTGTCTTCATTGCCGCGGGATTTCTATCATTACGCTGAAAAACAGCATTCGCTCGTTGGGGAGCATACGGGCGAGACCTTTCGCATAGGCGAAAAAATCAGGGTCCGGGTTGCCCGGGTCAGCCTTGAGAAAAGGCAGATAGACTTCATTCCGGTTGATGACGAAATAAGCCCGGAAGCCGGGAAACCGGCCCGGAGGAAACCGGATTTGAAAACTGCCGATGCGCACCGGCGGGAAGGCACCGCTGGCGGAAAGGGAAAGAGCGCGAAAAAAGGCAAAAAAGGAAAGGGATTCAAAAACCCGACGAGAGGGCGATTAAGGTGAAAGCTGTTGCGTGCGCCTGCTTTGCTGTGCTAATCTTACCGCTTGTCCAGGAGGTCGCCGGGGCGTTTTAAATTTTTAGATTCATAAATTGGCTGTTTTTGATGATTAAAATAGAGGACCCGCGCCCGCCGGACTAATAAACAACGCTGAAAGATAAGCATGTCGGACCAAAAACATTTAACATTCATTGAACATCTTGTCGAATTGCGCAAAAGGCTGATTATCATTGTCGTTGCGATCATAATAGGCATGGGGGTTTCGTGGAGTTTTTCCAACGATATGCTGTCGTTCATTGAGAAACCCCTGACCGGGCATACATACCTGACGGACCTGAAAAAAAAGCTTTATGAAGAGGCCAGAAAACGATACCCGGCGATTTACAGCCGCTACAGCCTGGGAAAAGACGCGGCCATGCCGATAAAAGACCGGCAGCTCAATTACAGCGCGCCTCTTGAGCCGTTTTTCATGCAATGCAAAATTTCCATTATCGCCGGTTTTATCCTTGCCCTTCCCATCGTTTTTCACCAGTTGTGGCTTTTCTGCGCTCCGGGCCTGACCCGCAAGGAAAAGCGTCTGGTTGTCCCTTTTGTAACGACTGCTACCATAAATTTCTGCATAGGGGCGTTATTTTTCCTTGTTATCATATGGCCGGTCATCATAAATTTTTCCCTGTCTTATGAAGCCGAAGGTCTGCGAAGCTGGTTCAATCTCAGTCAATACGTCAATTTCTGCCTGCGTCTTATTCTCATATTCGGCCTCATTTTTGAGTTGCCCATAGTAAGCCTGCTGCTTTCACGAATCGGAATCGTTACGGGGAAACTGCTGGCGAGAAACCGGAAATACGCGCTTCTCGCAAGCTCGATAGTGGCCGCGTTTCACGCCGACCTGGTAACTATGTTCGTCGTCATGGTCCCGCTGTACCTCATGTACGAGATAAGCATATGGGTCGCGTATCTGTTCGGCAAAAGAAAAAAGGAAGAAGCGGCGGAACAGGCCTGACATGAAAATAATCCGGAATCTGGAAGATATTACTGGTAGACCGCTGAAGCCGGTGGTTACCGTCGGCAACTTCGACGGCGTGCATCTGGGTCATCGTGAAATCTTCCGAAGGGTTAAAATTGCGGCTTCGCAGTTGGGGGGGGTATCAGTTGTGATAACGTTCCATCCCCATCCGCTCAAGGTTCTCGCCCCTGAACGAAGCTTCAGCCTGATCACTACGTACGCGGAAAAAGAGGTTCTGATCGGGGCTTCCGGTATTGATTACCTGATAATCATCCCTTTTTCCAGGGAATTCGCCGGGATTTCCGCCAGGGATTTTGTCGTTGATGTCCTGGTTCGCCGCGTCGGTGTCAGGAAAATAATAATCGGCAACGATTACGCCTTCGGAAGAAACCGGGAAGGAAACGTCGACCTCCTGCGCCGGCTCGGAGAAGAATTCGATTTCTCCGTGGAAACGCTCGACCTGGTTGGAAACGGCGGTATTACATACAGCAGCAGCGTCATAAGGTCGATGATCGAAGACGGAAACGTGGGCGGGGTCGTCCCATTCCTGGGCAGGTATTTTTCGGTCAAGGGTCCGGTTATCCATGGCCTGCACCGCGGGAAATCGCTCGGTTTCCCGACGGCAAACGTCGACCCGGAGGAGGAGTTGCTGCCAAAATCCGGAGTGTATGCGGTGATGGCTACATGTGAAGGTATTTCGTACAAGGGGGCCTGCAATATTGGGTTTAATCCCACGTTCAAAGGTGGAAAGCTTACGGTGGAAGTACACCTTCTGGATTTCGAGGGTGACCTGTACGGCCGGGAAATGCGTGTCTGCTTCGTTGATAGAATAAGGGACGAAAGGACGTTTTCGGATGCCGCCTGCCTGATGCAGGCTATCGAAAAGGATGTCGCCATGTGTCGCGAAGTCCTGTCCGGAATAATCCCGGGCGAATACCCGGGAAAGGATAACATTTTTGAAGAAGCATAAGTTCAACTGGCAGTTGTGGATAGGTATCGGAGTAAGTCTTTTTTTTCTCTACGTGCTTTTCCGGAAGATCGACCTTCATCGGCTGTTTGCCGCGTTTGCCGAAATGGATTACAGGTATCTGTTACCGGCCGTTATTGCCACTCTCATTGGGTATTATGTAAGAGCCGTCCGCTGGAAATACCTGCTCATGCCTCTAAAAGACACCGGCATGAAAAACCTGTTCACCTCGACTGTCATAGGATACATGGCGAACAACCTATTCCCCGCAAGGCTGGGCGAACTTATCAGGGCGTATGTCCTTGGTGAAAAAGAGCGGATGGAAAAGAGTTCTGTGTTTGCAACCCTTGTCCTGGACAGACTGTTCGATGGATTCACCGTATTGATTCTTCTCATATTCACTCTACTACGGCTCAGATTCCCGGAGAACATGTCCTGGGCTCAGAAAAGCCTGCAATACGGGGGGAGCGCAACCCTTGCATTTTATATTCTGGTCATATTTTTCCTTTTCATACTGAAAATATTTTCTTCCTGGGCGATTTCCTTTCTCGGACGGATTCTGAATCCATTTCCGGACAGGATAAGAAACAAAGTGCTTGATATTGCCGGTTCTTTCGTGGAAGGAATCCGGGTTTCCTCTCGACCTGCTGACATCTTTGCTCTTTTCCTGACGTCCGTGATCATGTGGGCGCTGTCGGTCTGGACCGTCGACCTGACGCTTCGCGCCTTCGGCATAGAGCTTCCGATAACGGCGGCGATGTTCATCCTGATCCTTCTCGTCTTTGCCGTCATGGTGCCTGCCTCCCCAGGTTTCGTGGGGACTTATCATGCGGCATGTGTTTACGGGCTGATGGCTTTCAACCTGCCGAAAGAGAAGGCCCTGAGTGTGGCATTGACGGCCCATGCGATAAATTTTTTCCCGGTGACAATACTGGGACTCTTCTATGTCATGAGGGACAGGATTTCACTGAGGGATGCCGAAGAAAAATCATTAAAGCGAGGGGATGTAGTTGAAAAGATTTAGCCTGGCGAATCAAATCGACTTATTTGCTCTCCTTTCCGTCATAATCCCCTTTGTTTTCTATCTGATAACTCTTGCCCCCTCGGTCACTTTTTTTGACAGCGGCGAATTTATTACCGCGATTTACTCTCTCGGCTCTCCCCATTCACCAGGATACCCTCTCTTCGTGCTGTTCGCGAAACCGTTCACCTGGCTGCCTTTCGGCAACATAGCATTTCGCGTGAACCTGGCTACCGCGTTTTCTGCCTCCGCTGCCTGTTACGGCGTCTACCTTCTGACCGGGTACATGCTCGCGGATTGTCAGGACGGACAGGAAAAGCCCGATTCCCTTTTTCTTGTAAAAATTACGTCGCTGGGCGCGGCGCTGACTTTTGCCTTTTCCTCCCGGCTCTGGCTCCAGTCGAACCATGACAAACCTTACCCGCTGCTGGCATTTCTTTCCGCATTGATTTTCTATCTGGTATTACTATGGCGTCGGAATTACCGGAGAGGGGTTGAATGCCCCGGCTACATTTACCTTGGCGCCTTCCTGTGCGGATTGTCGTTCGGTGCGCACCAGAGCATGGTCCTGCTCGTTCCTTCGTATGCATGGCTTGTCCTGTCGGCCGACTGGAGACTGTTCAAGCGGATTAAAGAGCAGATAGTTTCAATTGCGTTTTTTGTCCTCGGTTTCTCCGTATACCTGTATCTG
>DASRZQ010000227.1:0-20333 GCA_035686205.1 Geobacteraceae bacterium | reverse complement strand
GAACGGCACTTCGGCAATGGCGGGCAGGCTCCTGAACTCCGTCAGGTCCGAAAGGAACAGGGGAAGGTGCCGGATGAAGCCTCCTTTGGCAAAGGGCTTCTGTGTCAGGGAGGCGGTTCTGAGCATTGTATGGAACATCCTCCGGTTGTTGACCACAGAGAAAATCGCCTTCTGGATGAGCGGCTGCCCCCGGTCCACGACGAGGCGCCGCCTGATCTCCAGGATCAGCTCCGGGATGTCGATCTTGGCGGGGCAGACCTGTTTGCAGTTGCCGCACTGGATGCAGAGCCCCTGGATCTCCTCGGATTTCCCGAGTTCTTCGAACCACGCGGTGAGGATGGTGCCGATGCCGCCGGTGTAGACATCTCCGAATACATGGCCTCCCACCAGCCTGAACACGGGGCATACATTGAGGCACGAGGCGCATCGGATGCACTGCAGCGCCTGCCTGAACCTGGGATCGGCGGCCATCTCGGTCCTGCGGTTGTCCATCAGGATTATGTGCAGGTCCTTCATGGACCCGTCGGTGTTGGGCGTCGGACCGGTGATGACCGAGACGTAGCTTGTCAGCAGCTGGCCCGTGGCGCTCCTCGGAAGGGCGGTGAGGATGGGCACGATATCTTCGAAGTCGGCAACCAGCTTCTCGATGCCCACTACCGCGACATGTATTCGGGGAAGGGTAGTCACAAGCCTGGCGTTGCCCTCGTTTGTCATGAGGACAATGCTTCCGGTTGCAGCCACGGCTATATTCGCCCCTGTTATTCCCATGTCCGCTTCGAGGAACTTTTCCCTGATCTCCCTGCGGGCCACCTTGACCAGCTTCGGTATATCGGTGTCGAGGCGCTCGTTCACCTCTTTGCTGAAGAGGTCCGAAACCTCCTCTTTCGTCATGTGAATTGCCGGCATAACCATGTGCGAAGGCCGCTGCCCGGCGAGCTGAACTATCCATTCCCCGAGATCGGTCTCCCTTACCGAAATGCCGCGCTGCTCAAGGTATGGGTTCAGGTGTATCTCTTCCGTGGCCATGGACTTCGATTTGACGACACTTTTCACGCCGTTCTCGCGAGCCACGCCGAGGATATACTCCCGCACCTTTTCCGGGCTGTCGGTCCTGAAGACCTTCGCCCCCTTCGCCTCGGCATTACCGGCGAACAGCTCCGAAAGAACGTCCAGGTGCGACGCCGCGTAAGACTTCAGCTCGGCTATCCTTGCCCTGAGCGCCTCGAAATCTATACCCTCGTATGCCTTCAGTCGGCTTTCCCTGTACGCCTCGGAGAACCTGCCGAGCGCCCCGGTCAGGTTGGCGTTGTGCAGCGCCCTGTTTATGGATTCCCTGAATTCCTTTCTCATCGGTGCAATCCTCCCGGTTCGTCGACGAAGATGATGACGAGCCTCTCGGGGCCATGTACGCCGATAGTGAGGACCCTCTCGATGTCCGCTGTCCGGCTCGGTCCGGTGATTAGCGACAGGTAGCCGCTGTTCCCGGGGGTTATCTTCGTCAGCAGGGAGCGCATGTCAGGCAGAATGCAGCCGGTTTCAACAAGGGCCACGTGGATGTTCGGGAGAGAGGAAGCGAGCCTTTGCTCCGCCGATGTCGAGTCGTCCGCCAGCGTTCCGGTATCCGCAAGAGCCCAGTCCATCCCGGTGATGCCTATCTTCGCTTCGGCCGCGGTTTCGCGCGTAACCTCAAACCCGAGCCCGGGCGCCTCATCCGCAAGCCGCCTTCTGTCAGCTTCGTTCAGATAGCGGCAGTCGTACCAGACGGCGCGCAATTGCGGCGCGTCGGCGATGCCTTCGCTTTGTATGAACCGGATAATGAAATCCAGCGCTCCGTTCTTGGTCGGGAAGCGGCGGACTTCCGCGCCAACCGACTCGGCCCTTGTTTTGAACTTGTCGAACATGCTATCCTCCGGCCGGACTTTACGGTCTAATGGAATCGGCTAGTATCGGTCCATCCTTCGTGAACGGCCATATCCCTGCCCATGAACATCTAAAGGACCGTCCATTCTCCATGACATGATATCCCTCTCGTGAGATTTTTCCGGCATACTATAAGTATACTTGAATCCTTGACGTCTGACCGCCAGGATATGCAGATTGCCGTGGTTCAACGCCACTGAATCTGTAACATGCTTTTAAGCCGCGTTAATTTCATCGGGAGGACTCGTATCACACGGGGATGCAAAATCCTTTTTCCATGCGATTATGGACCTTCTATTTTAAAAATTCTACTACGAGTAAATTTTTGTTGACAATTTGCGTACAGTAAATTAATTTTAACCACAAATTACTAATATTATGTCGGATCCTTTGCTGATCTAATTTTCCGTTAGATCCCAGAAAGCCCGGACCGTGGATTCAGAATATCGGTACGGGTTTTTTTGTTTTCAATAACTCAACACGGTCAAATTGAACAACTCCGACCCGTTCCCCCTAAGGCCTTTGCTACGGGGGCCGCCGGAAACAGCGGCGCCTCCCGCGTTTGGAAAGGAGTGAACATTAAGGTGGCTTTGCGGCCGTCGGATGTTTATCTCCGTCGGCCGTCTTATTTTTTAGGCAATTCGCGCGGACCAAAAGATAAGGAGTAAACAGGTATCGCCTGTCCACATCAATGGATACCTTTGGAAATTGGGGTGAATAACATTCTGCTAACAGCCAAGCATTTCCTGATTCATAAATATTAAAGGTTTCCCCGGCCTCGCCAACAGTCCGATCATGGTCTTTCCGAACGAGATTTTCACCGGCTTGCCAGGTTGTGAAAATTTAAAAAAAGAATGAATCCACGAAAAAGGAGGTGGCATCAAGCACACAGGCATTTAAGCGACAGGTGGCGCTCCCGATATGAGACCGGGAAATACCAGCGTCGATCTGGCGGGCCGAACTGGCGAAGGGGCGCGACATTGCGCAGGTCCTTGATTAGCAGGTTATGCATCGCGGCACTCAAATCAAAAAAGGAGGAAAACTATGAAAAAGAATTCCGGTTTTTTCATGGCAATTGCAGCATTGGTTATGCTCCTGACATGGGCCGGGCCGCTTCATGCCTACGAGGTGACCGGTGATGTCATCTCCGGCTGGGGCACAACAGGCGGCAATTTCTGGTACGATGTTTTGAAAGAAACAGCGACATCGAGTGATGGCGGGTATGATGGTACCTACACAAGGGGCGTGATCGCAAGACCCCCGACCACGCAAATATCACCCAACTCTCTAAATCCGACCAATCATAACTGGATTGAGGTTGATTATTTTCTCGTAACGGGCCGGAACGGTCACAGGGCTCTCTATTCCGTGGGCGAACTGGACCCGAGGTTCGGCAATGGGACGGTTTCTCTCACGCTGAACCCGGACGGGAAAGATTATGACCTGATCGGAGAGGGCAGGAATGTCAAAAAAGTGGTGAACATCGATGTGGTCCACGCTTTTACCAACATAAAGGGAGTGCCGAATGACGTGCACCCCTTCTCTCCCTCGCTCATAGTTTCCGGGGAGGGGATCACCCCACGGTCCTATGATCTTGCCGCCCTGCAGGCGATGGAACAGGTGACCTTTGACGCATCTTCGTCAACCACCAACACCAAGGGCGTCTGGACTGGACCCAGGTTGCGCGACTTACTCAGGGATGCCGGCGTTGACACGGAAGACATGGACAGCTACATCGTTGTTCAGTCAACCGACGGCTACGCTACTGTTGTCTCCATGTACGAGGCGACCCGGCTGACCGGTGATCAGTATGCCCTGCTTGCGATCAAAGATGAACTGAACAACTCGATCAACAACGGGACCTGCACCGACAGTGAGACCGCCGGCACCACCTGCAGGGATGGCGGCTTTGTCCGCTCCGTCATGCCCAAGGACCTTGCAGCAGGCCGGTGGGTTTCCAACACCGCCCAAATAATAGTATACAAGCTGCATGGCAAGCAGTGCGATCACCATTGACCTGAAAAAAACAGCCTTCACGGTGGACAGGGCCTGATGTAAGGGTTCTGTCCACTGCCCGACTGGCTCCGGTCTGGCTGTCTTCTCGGCCAGTCGGGCATGCATGTGGAATCGAATACCGGCGAATTCAATTTCAGCCCTTGTCCAGAAGTTTCCGTACCTTCCTTAGCAAATCGACTTTCAGGAACGGCTTTGTCAGGAAATCAACGTCAGTTTCCGGCAATTCTTTGCTGCCCATGATATCCGAAGTATAGCCGCTTATGAAAATAACCTTTACGCCGGGCCTTAGACTCCTCATTTCTTCAACGATTTCTTTGCCGTTCTTCTTCGGCATTACCACGTCAGACAAGACAAGAGAAATGTCACCGTGTTCCTTGAACAATGCTAATGCTTCTTCACCGTCTCCAGCCGTTATTGTCTTGTATCCCGCCCTTTCGAGGGTCTTTTTCAAGAAGACCTGTACAATTTCCTCGTCCTCGGCGACAAGCAGTGTCTCCGTGCCACCCGCAACGGGCACGCAGGCTGTCGGCTCCTCAGTGGCCGCACCGCCATCCCTTACCGGCAGGTAAATGCTGAAAGTCGCCCCCGCTCCCGGTTTGCTGCTGACTTGGACCGACCCGTTGTGTTGTTTCACGATTCCATAAACAATTGATAGTCCAAGGCCTGTTCCCTTTCCAAACTCCTTCGTTGAATAAAACGGTTCAAAGAGCCTTTCCATGGAGTCTTCATCAATACCGTTGCCGGTGTCGGCGACGGAAACAAGAACGTATCTGCCTGGCGCAGGCAAATCATACAGCGCTTCTGACCCGTCTTTTACCAGCAACTCTTTTGTGGAAATCGACAGGCCACCACCCTCCGGCATCGCATCACGGGCGTTGGAAGCAAGGTTCATCAGCACCTGTCCTATTTGGCCTGCATCTGCCATTACGGTCAACTTCCTGGGGCAGGAACTGGTGCTGAACTCGATATCCTCCCCTATGATTCGCTGAATAAGTTTGCTGGTGTCGCTGATGATGCTGTCAATGACCACGGGCTTCGGATTGTTCACCTGTTTGCGGCTGAAAGCAAGAAGGCTTCTTGTCAATTCCGCGGCGCTTTCGGCTGCTTTAAGCACCTGGCCGATGCTTTCCCGAATGATATCAATGTCGGCGATATTATCGCGAATCATTTCCCCGTAACCGGTAATGGCGGTAAGGAGGTTATTGAAATCGTGGGCCACGCCACCGGCAAGGAGACCGATGGATTCCATCTTCTGAGCCTGCAGGAGTTGTTGCTCAAGTTTTTTCCGCTCAGTAACATCGGTAAATGAACCTGCCATCCGGTATGGCTTCCCGTGCGAATCGCGCAGGCAGGCGCCGCGTGACAGAATCCAGCGGTAGCTGCCGTCCTTGTGGCGAAGCCGGTGTTCAACCTCGAATGCGGGGGTGAGGCCTTCCAGGTATGCGCTCCAGGTATCCATGACCTTTTGGCAGTCTTCCGGATGAATCCTGCTCTTCCATTCTTCAATGTCATTCCGAATCTCGAAATGTTCATAGCCGAGCATGTTTTTCCAGCGTGACGAGAAATAAACCTTGCCGGCCGTGAACTCATAATCCCATATGCCGTCGTTTACCCCGTGTACCGCCAGCACGAATCTTTCTTCGCTCGCACGCAGTGCCTCTTCGGTATTCTTTCGGGCTTCTATCTCCTCTTCAAGAGTTTTGACCGCTTCCGTTAACTGTTCAGTCCTCTTCGCAACCCGTTTTTCGAGCTCATCATTTGATTTACGCAGGTCCTCTTCCGCCTGCCTCAGCGCGTTTTCCGACCGGCATTTCGCCAGGGCGACGGCCAAATAACCGGCAAGCCTCTCCCACAGGTCAATGGCTTCCGGAGAGAAAAGCCCCTTTCTCCTGTCGTTCAACTGAATAAGCCCCAATCGCTCCTGCCCGAGGCGCAGGGGGATAAGGGCCACAGACTCGTACCCCTTTCCGTTGCATCGGTTTCGCATGCGGGCCTGTCGGTCGATTTCGATGAAATCTGACAGCAGTTCCGTTGTGCTGTTTGTCCAGAAACTCCCGTTGTTGGTGAAGAATTGTTTCGATGGGTCGAATCGTCCACAGATAACATTTCCGCACATGCACTCGATGACCGGATTGCCGCCGTTGTCCCGGAAGATGTTGCCTTCTTGATCCCGAAGGCATACCTCGTTCTCAACCTGTATGAATTCCGGCGGAAATCCCCGAATTTCAACATACGGATAATCGTCCCCTGCACGCAGCCGTATACCCACAGCCTCACAGCCGGAACATTTCTGAAAGAAGGCCGCCGCTTCCGAGAAAAGGTCCTGGGTTCCGACGCACGCGTTCACAAGGCTGAGAAACTCGATGGTTGTTTTACGTTCTTCCTCGGCCACCTTGCGCTCGGTTATGTCCATGATCATGGACTGCTTGGACATGGAACCGTCCGAATTGTGAATGGGAACATTCACCACGTAATACCAGCGTCCATCCTTGGGACTCTGCAATTCCCAGTGTACTGTTTCGCCTGCGAACACCCGTTCATTTATACACCAGGGGCAGACGGAATCCCTGTCATGCAAGATTTTGTAACAAAATTCGCCGACGGCATTTTTCCCGGTCCGGTTGATCAATTTCTCATTCATATATTCAATGCGATAATCCCGCGAACATATGTATATCAACCCGTCAAAGGCCTCGACTATGGCCCGGTACTTTTCCGTACTTGCGCGAAGCCCTTCCTCCGCCTGTTTGCGCGCGGTGATGTCCGTGGCATATATGCGTATCGCTTCAAACTGTGGCACCAGGTAGATGCGTTCCTCGTAGGTCGAACCGTTTAATTCTATCTCCTGCATGTATTGTAAAGCTTTCTTTTGCTGAACGGCTTGGAGGATTTCAGGCATATTCTTGGGCAGGAATGGAGTGACGTCGTCACAGCACCCCGCTTTTTTCAGAATTTCCTTCATGGCTCCGTTGCAGAAGGTTACCCTGCCATCGGCGTCCAACTCAAAAATGGGATTCGAAATCAATTGCGGGAACGAAGCCAGCCTTTCATTATCGCCTTCCCCCAGATTGCGCTTTGTGATGTCGCGCGTCAATTTCAAATATCCCAGCGGATTTCCATCTTTGTCGCGCAATGCGGTAATGGCAACGCTAGCCCGGAATCGGCTGCCGTCCTTGCGGTAACGCCATTCTTCGACTTCACACCTTCCCTCGGCTTCAGCTTTTTTTAGAGTTTCACCGGGCTTTCCGGCCTCGCGGTCTTCTTCGGAATAAAGACAGGAGAAATGCTTGCCAATGATTTCCTCGGCACGGAATCCTTTGATTTCTTCCGAAACCTTGTTCCATTTCATGACATGGCCGGTTGCATCAAGCATCGAAATAGCGAGATCCTTCGCTTCTTCAGCCAGTAAGCGCAATATTTCATCCACATAACTGCTTATCATCACTAGTTCTTTCTTTATTGGGGATTTTTCGGTGTAGAGGCTTCTCGTAAGAAAGGTTTCAATTCTTTCGGTCATTGCGAGGAACCTGCAAATTTTTGAATATCACAAAAGTAACAAAAATAAGGCAATAAGACAACAGTCAGGTTGAGAAGACAAGAAAACAAGCTAACCTTCGGGCCGGTATCGCTTTTTCCTGTGAGAGAACTGAAGTATGAATGTTATTTTAATGTAACCTGATTAAAGAGCCGGACTCCGGAACAAACACACTCCGGCCGAAACCACATTTGATATTGTTATTCAATATCAAATTCAAGAGTCATATTTGCCGATACCTGTTATAATAAGCTATCCGAAATGCCGGAAAAACGTTTCATCGAAAGGGAGGAAATTTTATGGAAACCGGACGATTCCATGGAATGCTGACTCCTGAAGAATGTTCGCTGGCGCTCATAGATTATCAGCCGGCGATGTTCGCGGGTGTACATTCCCATGACAGAACATCGATAATACAGAACGTGCAGATCGTCGCCAAAGCGGCAAAGCTTTTCAACGTACCGACCATACTGTCCACTGTCGCCGCGAAGAGTTTCAGCGGCGCCATGATACCCGAAGTGACATCCGTTTTTCCCGATTACGCGCCGATAGACAGGACATCAATCAATGCGTGGCTTGACGGCAATTTCAGGGACGCCGTGGAAAAGACCGGCCGGAAAAAGATCGTGCTGGCGGGACTCTGGACGGAGGCCTGCGTGCTGTTCCCGGCAATAGACCTGCTTCGTTCGGGATACGAGGTATACATTCCAACCGACGCCTGCGGCGACATCAGCGAAGAGGCGCACGAGAGAGCCGTCCAGCGTCTGGTCCAGGCCGGGGCGGTTCCCATGAATTCGCTGCAGTTCCTGTTCGAGCTCCAGCAGGACTGGGGCCGCGGCGAGACCTATGAAGGCTGCATGCAGATCATGGAGGCCCATTCGCCCTACGGCATCGAGGAAAGATTCATCAAGGATTTCCTCGGCAGACACGGAGAAGGTAAACAGTATAAAGAAGCCGTCTGACAACCCGACCCGGGCTTGTCCGCAATTGCCTTGCCTTGTGCCCACCCCTGGTTGCGGACAGGCTCCGGGGATGGTAATCATGGATACCAGGGCTTCATCCGGAACCGGAACGCGGACATGGCCTTGCACGACGAAAATAATACGAAGCTGGACAAGGAACGCCCGTTCACCTATGCTGTTGTCATTGCAAACGGGCGCTTCTTTTTGCGGGGGCTAAAAAAAAACTTTATACTTTCTTAATGCTTTTTGCCTTCATTTTAACACCTTCTTTAGGTCAAACGCGCTAAGTTGCTAATCAGAAACCGACTGATTCGGGATGACTGGAAGGTGACCATGAAGGACTCAAATGATGCCCCGACATTAAGCAATGCAATGCCCAAACTTTCCGGGTATGAACTCCAGCCGGGGCATACCCTCGATGACAGGTTTTTCATCACCGATGTCATCAGCCGGAGCGGCATGGCCACTGTTTTCAAGGCGACCGACCTGCAAACTTCACAGGAAGTGGCTCTCAAGGTACCGCTTCTGCAATACGAGAGCGATCCGGGCTTCTTCTCGCGCTTTGTGCGGGAGGGAAAGATCGGAGAGCAGCTTGATCACCCTTATCTGCTGAAATTCATACCGGTCGAGAACCGCAGCCGCCCCTACCTCGTGACCGAGTATCTGGACGGCAATACCCTGACGCATCTGTTGAAAAGCGGCCGCCCCATGCCCGAGAAGGACGCCCTCACCCTCACCGTCCGCATCTGCGAAGCTTTGGCGCATATGCACGAGCACGGTGTCATACACCGCGACCTGAAGCCGCACAACATCATGATCTGTTCCGACGGCACCATAAGAATTCTGGACTTCGGCATCGCCAAATCCATAGGAAGACGCTTCACTTTCACGGGTTTCACGCCGGCGATGGGAACTCCCGAATATATGGCGCCCGAGCAGGTCAGGGGGAGACGCGGCGACGAACGGACCGACATCTATTCGCTGGGCGCGATACTGTACGAGATGGTTGCGGGGACGATCCCCTTTGCAGGGGCCGGCAAGGATGTGTTCGCGGCCATGAATGCCCGGCTGACCGGTGATCCGGCGGCCCCGCGCAAACTTAACCGCGATCTGACGGAACAGGTCGAGGAGATAATACTCCACGCGATGGAACGCGACCCCAAAAACAGGTATCAGTCTGTCCACGAAATGAAAAAGGACCTGGACAATCCCGGCGAGGTCCGGCTTACCGGGCGCTGGCGTCATTTGCAGACGCCGTCACCATGGAAACGGCACTTGAGAAACTCCGTCCTGATCGGGCTGGTCCTTGCGATATTTGTTTTCGGCTTTGTCCAGCTTATCCTGCTGATCATGCGGCGCGGTCCATAAGGCTGCGAGGGCTTGAACCGCGAGTATTCCGTCACGGATGATATTTTTCACTCCGTAACGATAAACTCCCCCGTCATGTTTTCATGCCCTTCGCCGCAGAAAATATCACAATGGAAAGGGAAAGTGCCTGCTTTTTGGGGGGTGAACTGAATCTTCAGCCCTTTCCCCGGCAGAATATCGCCGCGGATTCCCAGGTCCGGGCAACTGAAGCCGTGAAGCCTGTCCAGCGAAGTGAATTCCAGGGTTACCGGCACGCCTTTTTTAAGTGTTATCTTGTTCGGATTATATTCGAATTTTTTGGCCGTGATTTTTATTACCTTGCCGGATTCAGGGGCAGCGGGATCAGCCCCCCGGACGGCAACCGGCACTACTAAAGCCAGAATGGCGATGATCAGGAATTTTTTCAGGTAATTCATGGATTATCCTTTCGCAAGCGGATATTCCGTAATAGCATAATCACCCTTTGCAATCACGGTTTTAATCCCGCGGAATCCGAGTCCCCGGTACGGAGCAGCGGGATCCCAGGGGACGGGGGCTTTTTTCGGCTGGGAAAGCGGCGCCGGCAGCGGGTACATCAGGCATTTCGCAGCGTGATGCGGGATGTGGCCGGTCATGTGGTGATTCTCCTGGTGGATATGACCGTAAAAGACTGTTACGTTCCGATACGGCATCAGCAGGTCGATTGCCCTGGCGCCGTCCCGCGTCGCCCAGTCCCATGAGGGCGCGAGATCGAACAGCGGGCGGTGCGTGAACACAACGATCCGCGCGTCCTTATCGAGCTTTTTCAGCTCCGCGTCCAGCCATTTGAGCTGCGTGTCGCCGATGCTCCCGGTCGGATCCGACACGTTGTCGATAACGATGAAATTGACCCCCTTGTGACTGAATGTGTAATGCGTATTCTCGAAGAACTCCAGGAAAGCCGCGCCGTTGTCCAGGGATGCGTCGTGCTCGCCCGGCATGAACCTGACGTCTTTTACTTTCAGGTCCTTTACAATGGCGCGGAATGCGGCAAGGCGCTTTCTCCGCTCCTTGTCGTCATCAGTGGTATGGGTCAGGTCTCCGGTGAACATGATGAAATCGGGCCGGACAGAGAGGCTGTTCACCGCCGCAACCGCCTTTTTCAGGGTAATCTTGAAATCCGGATTGACCTTGGGATCGGAAAATCCCCAATGGCTGTCGGACATCTGGACAAAAAAGAAATCATCCCGCGCTTCCTTCCCGGCCGCGAACGCCAGGCCCTCCATGCCGGAGATGAATACAACACCGCCGATGCCAACAAGTTTCAGGAATTCCCGCCTGTCGATAGTTCCTCTCATTTTGTCCTCCATAACCGGCTTCAACCATTGCCGTTGAAATTCCCGTTTTCCGGAAACCGGGAATACCGTTTCGTCCCTTTGAAATAAATGCCTTATGAAAAAGGGAGTCGGACTATTTCTTCACTTCCAGGAGCTCCACCTCGAAAATCAGGGTCGCGTTGGGAGGGACCAGGCCGGCGCCGCGTTCGCCGTAGGCCAGGCCCGCCGGGCAGATCAGCCTGGCCTTGCCGCCGGTTTTCATCATCTGCAGACCTTCGGTCCAGCATTTGATAATGCCGTTCAGCGGAAACTCGGCAGGCTGCCCGCGTTTGTAGGAGTTGTCGAATTCCGTACCGTCGGCAAGGGTGCCGATGTAATTCACCTTCACTTTGTCGGTCGCCGCCGGAGCGGCTCCGGTCCCCTCCCTCAGAGACTGATAGATCAGGCCGGACCTGGTTTTAACGGCTCCCTTCTCTTTGGCCGCCTTTTCAATGAGATCCTTGCTGAGGGCCGCGAGTTTTTCACTGTATGCGTTACGCCGCGCGCCGGCCATTTCCTGGATTTTCTTGTTGTAATCCTCGACTTTCACCAGCGGCGTCTTTCCCGTAACCCCGTCCGTCATCCCCTGTCTCACCCACTCCAGCTCAGCCGGAGTCAGTCTGAAAACCGAAAGCTGGCGGGCCACGACAAGGCCGACAGCATACAGGGTTTTCTGGTCTTCCGTCTTCGGCTCGTCCGCGGCAAACGCCGACGTAGCAAACATTGCGATGCTGATTAGAATTACCGTTTTTTTCATGATCCACCTCAACCGGGAAAAAGTGTTTAATTACGATTGATTATAACACAGCATCCCGGACGGGCAAGAAACGCCCGGATTGTGGCAGGAAAGAGAGGGAATCAGCTAATGAATTTCGACTGTCCGTCGGAAATGATAAGTAGGCCCGGAGAACGAATGGTAAGGTGCATAAAAACAATTCCGGAAGGAATTCTTTGTTTTTAGAAATTTTACCGAAGTTTTTTTATTTTTTTCTTGCATTTCGTTGTATAATATATTATACAACGTATCGGATATCTCCCATATATCCAACATGCCTTTGCCCCATGCTGACCGCATGGGGCTTTTTTTTGCGCGTACGGAAAATCCGGAACACCCGTTCGGGGCAGGCCCCATCCCGCTTCAATTGCGCGATGACGCCGGCATAGCACCACCAAGGGCCTGATACAGCGACATACAATTTTTGAGTTGACTCAGACGGACCACCGAGAGCGCCATTTCGGCATCTCGCCGGCGCTCCTGGGCATCCAGCCATGACTGTAATGCAGTTGAACCGGCGTGATAACGGACCTCGACCAACTGTTCCGCCTTCCTGGCCAATGCCAGCGATTCTTCCAGCTGCTTGCTCTCCTCCGCATAGTAAGTGCGGGCCGACAAGGCATTCTCGACATCGCTGAGTGCCGAGTATAGCGTCTGGCGAAAGTTGACCACGGCCTCCTCATACTCCGTTTTTGAGATCTCCACATTCAGCTTCATCGTGTTCAACTGGATGAACGGCAGCGTCAATGCCGCACCCAATGCGGCATACGGGTTTTTGAGAAACTCGACCAGACTGTTGCTGCCCGTGCCGAGAGTGCCCGTTAGTGTGAAGGTCGGATAGTAACTGGCACGGGTGCTGTCGACGTTTGCCAGGTATTCCCTGAGCCTCTTTTCCGCCGCCCGCAGATCCGGCCGTTGAGCGAGCAGGCTTGCGGGAAGGCCGGTATTGACCGCTGGAAGCTCCCCATACGGCAATCGTTGAAGTTCAGGCATTTTGTTCTCCGGCGCCTGATCAAACAGAATCGCCAGCGCATTGCGCGCTTCCGTCCGTTGTTGCAGGAGCTCAGTCAGTTGAGCTTTCTGGCTGGCGACTGTCTGCCGAGCCTGGACCTTATCCAGTGAAGAAACAGAACCGGCCCGGTATTTCACTTCCACCAGCTCAAGTATCTTTTCCGCGTAAGCGATACTTGCTTCAACAGTCGCGATCCGCTCGTTCAGGTAGGCAATCTGCCAGTAGTTCGCGGCGACCGTACCGACCAGCGCCAGTGCGGTGCTCTGTCGATCCGATTCGGTCGCCTCCGCTTCCCAGTGGCCGGCATCGCGGGCGCGGGCAAGCTTTCCCCAGAGGTCCGCCTCATAACTCACGGTCCCGGTGACACCGCTCGACCTGGTGGTTACGTGGTTCTTCAGGTCACTGCTGATGCTGCCGTCAGCCCTGACGGAAACCGAAGGGGTCAGGTTGGTGTCTGTCAGCCTGGCGGTGAGTTGGGCTCGCCTCACCCTGATGGCTGCCGCAGCCAGATCGTTGTTGGACCTGAGAGCGCGTTCGATAAGTTCGCTCAAGGTTGGGTCGTTGAAGTCCCGCCACCACCGATCACGGGTCGCAACGACCGTGCCGGTTACTTTAGCCTCTTGCCACCGGCTCGGTATGGACACCTCCGGCCGGGAGTATGTGCTTCTGAGCAGCCCCCCACACCCGCCCAGCAGGAGCGTTGCCGCGAGCAGAAGCGTTATGAGTGGCAACGCATTATGGCGGAAAATCCTGTTCATACAGATTCTATTCCCTTGCAAGCGCTTCGATCGGGTCAAGCCGCGCCGCGCTTCGAGCCGGCAGGAAACCGAATATGACGCCGATAAGCGTGGAACAGAAGAATGCCGACACTATGGATAGAACGGAAAACTTTATGTCGAAACTCGTGACGAACAGCGAGAATAACTTTCCCACCCCATAGGAGAGCACAATCCCGATCATTCCGCCCAGCAGGCAAACGAGAACAGATTCGATCAGAAACTGCTGCATGATGTCATACTGCCGGGCGCCGACCGCCATTCGGATGCCGATTTCGTGGGTCCGCTCGGTGACCGATACCAGCATGATGTTCATGACGCCGATCCCCCCGACTACCAGCGAAATCAAGGCGATAGCCGAGATCATCAGCGCCAGGGTGGTGGTGGTCTTGTTAACGGTTTTCATGATGCTGTCGCTGCTGTTGGTATAAAAGTCCTTGCGCCCGTGTCGCTGGGTGAGCAGCTTGATGATGCTCTGTTCCGCGATCTGGTTGGATACGCCATCCCGGACTCGGACCGTGATGGAGCTGAAATACTGCTGTCCCAAAAGCCGGTTCATGGCGGCACTGTAGGGAACCCAGATTTCCAGGTTCGAGCTGTTGCCGCCCGGCCCTTCTTTTTCCTTGGTAATGCCGATGACTCGGCACGGAAGCGCGCCGGCAAAGATGATTTTGCCGATCGGGTCTTCCCGTGGGAAAAACTTCTTGCTCGTATTCTGGTCGATCACCGCAACCTGGGCCTGTTGTTTAACGTCTCCCTCGTCAAACGCCATCCCCATGGCAAATTCGTACCCTCTGACTCGGAAGTATTGTTCCCCCACACCATTAACCGAAGCATTGGCCGTGACGTTATGGTAGCGGAGCAGCTGGCTGCCTCCTGTTGCCGGGGAGGCGCTATCAACGTAGACCTGTGCCTTGAGCGCCTCCAGGTCGGCAGGGACAAGTGTCTGGATACTGACGGCATCTTCGTCGCCCCAATCCTCGCCCGGATTCACTTCGATGATGTTTGTCCCCATGGCGCTGATATCATTGATGACCTTCTGCTTCGCACCTTGCCCCAGCGCCACCACCGAGACAACCGACGTGATGCCTATGATAATTCCGAGCATGGTCAGCAAGGTTCGCATCCGATGGGAGATCATGGCGATCAGTGCCATCTTGAACGCCTCGGCAGAACGCCCCCAATTGGCCTGAAGAAAGTTTCGCGGCCTTTCGACTGATTTCTTTTCCGGCCGGCACGGAGGTGCCGATGCTTGCCTGTCTGTATTCGGTTGATCACGGATAATCATGCCGTCGCTGATCTCAATCATCCGCTCGGCATGGTTTGCGACCTGCATGTCATGGGTAACCAGGATGATGGTGTGTCCACGGGCGTGCAGTTCATGGAGAACAGCCATCATTTCCTGACCGCTTTTGCTGTCCAGGGCACCGGTCGGTTCGTCCGCCAGGATGACGTCGCCGCCATTCATCAACGCCCGCGCGATACTTACCCGCTGCTGTTGGCCGCCTGAAAGCTGGTTGGGGCGGTGCTCACACCGATCGCCGAGTCCCAGGCGGGTCAGAATCTTCCGGGCGCGCACCCGGCGCTCGCTCTTGTTCACACCGGCATAGATTGCAGGAATCTCGGTGTTCTGGGTGGCTGTCAGGTGCGGCAGCAGGTGATAGCGCTGGAAAATGAAACCGAAATAGTCCCGCCTCATCCGGGCCAGTTCGTCGTCTGAGAGTTTGCCGGTTTCCCGGCCGTCGATCCTGTAACTTCCATCGCTGGGGCGATCGAGGCATCCGAGGATATTCATCAGGGTGGATTTTCCCGAACCTGAGGCGCCGACTATAGCAACCATCTCTCCGATGCGGATAGTCAGATCGATCCCCTTCAGTACGGGGATTTCGTGTCCGCCGGTAACGAAGCGGCGGCCCAGCCCCTTGAGTTCAAGCAGCGGCCTGCTCATAATCAGCGCTTCCCGCCAGGCGGTGGCGGCATGGCGCTGGATTCCGTTTTCGGGAGGGTCGTGCTGTCGCCAACTACCACCTTCTCGCCTTCCCGCAGCCCTTTCAGCACCTGTACCTGGACGTTGTTGGAGATGCCGGTGCGGATCCTTCGTGTCACGGACAGTTCGCCTGCCAGCACCTTCACGGTGACCCTGCCGTCCTTCGTCTTCTCCCCAAGGGCGGACACCGGGATGCAGAGCTCCCGCTTCGCCTGGTTCAGGACAATGGCCACCTGGGCGGTCATGGAAACCTTCAGTTTGTTGTCGGGATTGGGAACCTCGAACAGTCCGTGGTAATATATCGCCGAACTGGAACTGGAAGTGGTACTGTTACCGCTGCTGGTGCCGCTTGAAACCGGTCCCGGTTCGATGGCCCGCAGCTTGCCGTAATAGCGGGTGTCCGAATCGCCCAGCAGTGTGAAATATGTCGTCAGCCCAGGCCTGACGCGGGTGACATCCGCTTCGGAGATCTTCGCCTTCACGGTCATGGTGTCCAGAGTGGCCAGGGTGAGGATCGTCGTCGCTGTCTGGGTTGAGACGACGGTCTGACCCTCCTCGGTATCGATGGAAATAACAGTGCCGTCAATTGGGGCATGGATCCTGGTATAACCGAGGTTGGCCTTTGCCGTGTCTACCGCAATGACCGCTTTCCTGATCTGGGCCTCAAGGGCGGCGGTATCATGGCGGGTGCTCTCCAACTGGGCCTCGGCGCTCTCAAGGTCGGCCTTTGATGCGGCATCCCTGGCGCTCATCTGACTCTGGCGCTGAAAGGCAAGGTCGTACTGTTTCAGCAGGGCCTGCTTCGAGCGTTTCTGGGCCTGCAGGTTTTCCACCTGGGCCTCGGCGTCCTTGAGGGTGTTCCGAGGGAGCACAGGATCGATCTCGGCCAGAAGTTGCCCCTTTTTCACCTTGTCCCCCAAGGCGACATGAAGGGTTTTCAACTGCCCGGTAACCTGTGCCCCCACTGCTACAGTCTTGAATGCCTTCAGGATTCCGGTGGCCAGGACGCTCTCCTCCAGGTCCATCCGTGTCACATCGGCAGTGATGAATGTGGTCTTTGGCTTGCTGAAATAGAATTTCCCAACGGCCAATCCTGCCGCCGACAGGATAAGCAGGGCGGCCACTGCAATGATGATCGCTTTTCGTGATGCGGTAATCATGATCTAATTCCGTTTCCGCGTATGGCGATGCTTACTCCTTGTCTATTTTCTTTCCATCGCACCCGGATGCGGTCCGGGCGGGCATTCAGCTTCCGGCGCCAGGTTTTCCATGATTACCCGCTGCACCGAAGTTAGGACGGAGCCGATGCGGTTATGGGCCTTAGCCCGGAGAACGATCAGGTCCGTTTCCAGCTGCGCAAGGCTGCCGGCCATAGAGCGAACAGCCTTCTCGTCGAAAGTCGCGGCCCGTTCGGCCTGGCGAAGCCGATTCACGATTTCATCCCGCTTTTTCAAAACCGGGGCAGCTTTGTCCCGATCTTCACGGGCTATGGCCGCAATCTGCTTCTTCTGCGCGTCGGTCAGCCCCAGAGCCTTTGCCAGGCACGGCAGACAACCTTCATGCAGCGCCATCACCGGAGGCGCGGGAATTCCGTCATTGAAACGCACCTCTCCGGAAGGCCTTGCCGGCGGTCCGTGCATTTCGCCCCCAAAATGGCTTTCACAATCAATCCCCATGGGCGGGCCGCCATAACGGGGAGCCGGATGTGGTTCGGGCGGAGCATTTTCCGGTTTATTGCCGTCTTCCCTTACCGCCTCGCGGATGATAATTTCCCACGGATCCGGCGGAGGGGCCGCCTGTGCGCTTGAAACCCCGCCGTACAGTGCCGATGTTGAAATTAAAGCCATGACAACCAATCTTTTCATCGTTATTCTCCTTTTAGTTGGAAGGCGGGTTTGTTCCGGAGGCCCCACCGGCCCCCGTTATGCCCTGCTGCTGCCCTGACCCCGGCGCGGACAAGTTGTCGGGCGCCGCCGCCAACCGGCCCCCGGACTGCCTGCAGGTTCCCCTGACTTTCTCGCCGCCGCGATTGGTAAATTCCACCACCGTTCCTTCGCTCATCCCCTTGCACGCTTCCACCGCTTCCGGTGGCGGCCCCGAAGGCCTTCCGTGCTCGGGGGGACGGTCGCCTGCCCACAGGGAAACCGGGACGGACAGTGCAAAAGCAATAACAGCCGCCTTCATGTTCAAACCGTAACCGCTCATTTCATCCTCCTTTTTTCTGATAATCCTTAGTACATGTTTTCATAAATTTGATGTCATCTCGACCAAAGGGAGAGATCTTAAACCCTGCGGCAAAACCTGCAAGATTTCTCTCTTCGTTCGAAATGACAACATTTCTGCCGAAATATTGATACGTCATCGAATTTATGAACGGATGTACTTAGTTCATGCCACAACTCTACATCTTCGAAGGTTAAGATGGGTCAAGAGTTGTACGGAATTGTAAAGTCTGCTTTCCTCAGGAGACATGGGCGCTCATGAGATAACCGGCCCCGCGCACCGTTTTCAGCACACGGGGACCCCCCCGGTCATCGCCGAGCTTTTTCCGGAGCCTCGCCATATACATGTCGACTGTACGGTTTCCTACGTCGAATTCCCTGTTGAGGACCGTCCGGTAGAGGTCGCAGCGGCTGACCACCGTGCCGGCTTTTTGGCCAAGGTAAAGAAGCAGGTCGAATTCCACGGAGGTCAGACTGATGAAACGCCCGTCAATGGTCACTTCCCTCCTGCCGGGGTATATGACGAGGTTGCCCAGCATAACGCCGGAAGCCGTGTCTCTCCGCCCGCTCCTGTCCCTTCGGAGCAGAGCCTTGATCCTGGCTGTGATCAGCGCCCGGTTCGCCTGTCCGCCCAAGAAATCATCCGCTCCCAGATCGAGAGCCAGGATGTGATATATATCATCGAGACAGTCCGACAATGCCACCAGCGGGCCCTGGAAAGCTTCACGGATTTTTATGAGCGCCGTAAGCGATTCAGGCTGTGTCAGGTCGAAGTCGAGTATTACCAGGTCCGGCTCCCTGTTGGGCAACGGTATTGCCGCATCCCGCCATCCGACGATTTGTTCCACGCAATAGCCGCCTTCGCGCAGATAACCTATTACGGGCAAATTCGGTTTTTTCCACCCGGAATAGAAAAAGATTTTTTTTGCCACGGCGGCCGGAAAACCCCTTTCTCCCGTTGAAGGGCCTGGAATCTTAACGCCGAACATTTGCTCTCCTTTCTTTCCCCGCCGATTGCTCGATCATCTGATTTCCATAAGTCAGGCGTCCGGCGGGATTATTTTATGTATATAAATGCTTCCACAGATGGGCCGTCGTCAGAGATGGCCAGCAATGCACGGAGTCAGCGCCCATGTCAGTTACAGTTGATGTTTTGCCCGCATTAACATTGCACTTATTGAAGTTAAGGTGTGTTAAGAAACTTGCAGATTTGTAAAGTCAGGTATCATCCGCAACGGTGTTTTTTTACAAATCTTTACTGTCCAACGGCTGATTTGCGGCTATAATGACAGCAAAAATCAGGGGCCGGGAATATGAACGACAGGATTCTGATTATCGACGATGATGCGGACCTCTGCGCATTGCTGCGCGACTACCTGGCCGCGGAAGGATTTACCGTCGAATCCGTGTACGACGGCGAAGAAGGGGCGCGGAGGGCCGTTGAGGCCCAATACTGCATGATAGTGCTGGATGTCATGCTGCCGAAACTCAACGGCTTCGAGGTATTGCGCAGGATCCGGGCCGAATCGCAGTCGCCCGTTTTGATGCTTACGGCGCGGGGAGATGAAATCGACCGGATCGTGGGACTGGAAATGGGAGCGGACGACTATCTGCCGAAGCCTTTCAACCCGCGCGAGCTGGTCGCGCGTCTCAGGGCAATACAGCGGCGGGTCCAGGCGCCGCCAGCAACGCACGGAGTCTCATCCGAGATTCTGACTGTCGGAGATGTTACGCTGGACCCCGGAGCGCGGGCCTTGAACCGGGACGGAGAAACGATCGACCTGACGTCGGTCGAATTCTCCGTGATGGAAATACTGCTCCGCGCGGCCGGCAGGGTCATCAGCCGGGAAGACCTTTCATTCAAGGCGCTTGGCCGCCGCCTCAACTACAATGACCGCAGCATCGACGTTCATGTCAGCAGTCTGCGGAAAAAACTGGGTCCCTCGAAAGAGGGGGGCGAACGGATAAAATCCGTGCGCGGGGTCGGCTACATTTACTCCTGCCCTTCCGCCGAACGGTAGCAGGATAACAAGGAAATTCCATGCGGACGATGTTCTTCAAACTGTTTTTCTGGTTCTGGCTGGCCATGACCCTGTCAGGCATCTTCTTCTTCCTGCTGGCCTTTCACATGCGGCTGGGGCCTCTGCACGCCGCATTCGAGCAGCGTTTCGACGCCGAACGTGTCCGAATCGTCAGCCAGGCGCTTGCATTGTACGGGCGGTCCGCCGCGGACAACCAGGAACACTACGGCAAACCGGCAAACATGGACACCGCGGACCGTTTCGCGCCGCCCGGCATGCGCGGCTACCTCTTTTCGGCGGACGGCGCCCCGCTTTCAGGCGACGCGCCTCTTTCTGTCCGCGAGGCAGTGCGCCGGCTGATCGCAAACGGCGAGGATCAAACGATGTTAAAGCAGGAACCGGCTG
>DASRZQ010000226.1:0-4721 GCA_035686205.1 Geobacteraceae bacterium | reverse complement strand
GCCGGACTATCTCGGACATGTCGGTGATGATCGAATCGAAGCCCGGTCCGCGGAATGGTCCGCCATACCCGGCCCCGGATACCGGGATGCGACCCGTTTCAGCCTGGTACCAGGTGCTGGAGATAATATCCGGCGTCCGGACATCGTCGCCCATGGCCAGATACTCCGGGTTTACCTGCTTTGACAGGAGCCCCTTGGTGCAGCTCTGGACGCAGCAGAGGCAACCCTTGCACTCGTACAGGTAGTCCATGTAGTCCTTGCCCGTTTCGTTCAGCCGGTCGCGCTCCCTGTTGTAAACGTCGTAGGCGCACTCGCGCTTCACGCAGTTGTGGCAGGCTGAGCAGTCCTCGCGCCAGTCGACGATGCAGTACTTGCCGATCAGCTTCCGTTTCGGCGGCGCCGGGACAACCGGTATGTGGTATTTCGCCGGCATGGCTCAACTCCTGGACAAACCGCCTGCCTTCAGGACATCGGCGGCGGTTCGGTAATCGGCTCCGGTGACGATGTTAATTCCGCGTACTCCTTTTGTCGAACGCAGGCGGGCTGACGTCTCCACGGCAATTTGCATGCCGGTCGCCCGCTGGTCTGGGGAATTGCACAGCTTTTTGGTGATTTCGCCTGGAACCGACAGATGCCCGCGGGTTTCGGCCGTCGAACGGGCTTCCTCAGCCGAAGTCAACGGGATTACCGAGGCAATTATGCAGATTTTTTCGTCGATTCCGCGTTCGCGGACGGAAACCATCCATGACTCGAACCGCTCGATATCGAAGACAGGCTGCGTCACCACATAATCGGCACCAGCCGCCACCGCCTTTTCCAGCGTCATGAGATGAAGGTCCGAAGGTTCGGCGAAAGGGTTAGCATCCGTGCCCAGGGTCAGGTCGACCCGTCCGCCGATCTCCTTTCCGTCGGCAAGCCTGCCATGTTTTCGCAAGTCGTCGGCGATCCGCAGCAGCTGGATAGGGTCGATGTCATACACTCCCCTGGCCGAAGCGGATCCCGTAACGGTCTGATGCCTTCCCGACAGGCAGAGGATATTGGTGATTCCCAGCGAGGCAGCCCCGATCAGGGTCGATTGCAGGGCTATCCGGTTCATGTCCCGCGTCAGCAGAGGAAGGACGGGCTCAGCCCCGGCGGATGCCAGGTGGCTGCATGCCGCCAGGCCGGAGAGGCGGATGCCGTTTTCGCCCTCAACAGGGCAGACTCCGTGGGCAAGGCCTCCGATTGCCGCCGCGCATGTTCGAAGTTCACCGATATCCGTGCCGTGAGGCAGATGGTATTCAACCGTTACAATGAACTGACCGTTGCCGATTGCCTTTGCAAGTTGCTTTTCGCTCATGGTTGCGCGACCTCCTTCGCGGGAGCCGTAAGTGCGGCGGCAAAACGGCCGGCATCCGCTATGGAATTCCGGATGGCGCTATCATCGGGGCTGTCCGGCACAAAGACCTTCACTCTGTCGAGGTCCAAACCCGATTCCTCCAGAAATTCGCGGACAAGCCCGATCCTGTGAATCGCCCGCAGATTGCCTTCCAGCATTCGGCAGTGCGTGACCGGGCAGGTGATGAGGGCCACGCCGCGCGCGTCCCCCTCGAAAGCCTTTAGTATGTATCGGGGATCAATTCTTCCGCCGCAGGGAACGGGTTCGACGTGAACGCCTTCCATGAGCGAGAGATTCGCCATTGCCGCGGCAAGGCCGGGGTTTGTAATCACGTTGCGGCAGAAATAGATGTGTGTATTCCGGCTACGGACATGTCCTTTCATGAGCATGATTCTCCATTACTCGGAAAGGGCCAATAACGAAAAAAACAATCGGGAAAGAAAAACGTGATAATACTTTAACAGTAACAGCGGAATAACAATTTACAAGTGCAGGTATGTGAGGCAATAAAATAAGGAAGAAAAATGGAAGAACAATTCGGTTCTGGTTTTAATTAAAGCCATGGCCATGTGAATTGTTGATAAAGAACGGAAAAAAACTTCTTGAGTTCAGTGTGGCAAAAAATGTGCCGACGAAAACATGATGAAAAAAGGTAAACCCGGGATCGGTAATCCCGATGTATCTATCCGGAATATTTAAGTTCAGGATGGAGCCAGATTACAATGACCGGTCTTAATGACGGGAAAGACAAACTTGTCAAAAATTCAGAGTAAATTTTAAAAGAATATATGAGCCGAATGTGTACACAGTTCAATCTTTTACCGGCACCGCCGCCTGACTTGCGGAAAATTCTTCAACGTCTTTCAAGGCGCCGGTTTCCAGAAACCCGTTAATGATCGTAAAATAAATTTGTCACAGTTTTATTTTTGCTGATCAGGTCCAGTCTTCCGTCAGCCCCCTCATCCGCCCCTTCGGGGCACGCTTGGGCGCCGAAGCGCTTCAGCGCGCAGACACCTTCTCCCTCATGGAGAAAGGATTATATATTTCCCCTCTCCATGAGGGAGAGGGTGGCGCATGGCGTCTGGTGAGGGGCTGATTATGTCCCGTTTTACGCTGTAACAAAATCTTAACAATTGTTACACACGGTTGTAAGTTTACTAGGCAATAATGCCCATGTCGAACGGAAAACCGCGTTGAATCGTGAAAATGCCCGCGATATTCGAGGTTTCCGGTCATATTCGAAAGAAACAAATTTAGGAGTCCAAGCATGAGTTATTATTTTCACGAAGTTCCCGGCAGATTGAGATTCAAGACGCCGCTGCTAAAAGGAAATCACTCGCTCGGAAGAAAGATAGAGGAATATCTGTCGGCTGTCAGCGGCATTGAATCCGTCAGGACGAGCACGGTTACCGGCAGCATCGTCGTACATTACGATCTCAAAACCATCAGCTCCCGTGAAATAACCGACATCGTCACCGGCCAGGGTTACTTCGACAAGAAAAAGGCGGTCACCAGCGACCAGTATCTGAATCATTCTTTTGAAAAAGTCGGACAGGCGGTTGGAAAAGCCGTATTCGGGGCGATGATCGAGAAGGCCCTCGAAGGTTCGGCGTTGTCTCTCATTGCCGCCCTGCTGTAAGGGCGATCCTTATGATCACCCGAATTAAAGGGCAAAAACACTTTCCCGCACCTCCATACCCTTACCAGGCCTTCAGCCGCCCTCTCCCTCATGGAGAGGGCAAAGATCGTTTTATCCCGGTATTGTAAAGCATTTTACGGCAGCCCCGCGCCATGGCGCAGCAGCTGCAATTTGTCGGTAACTTCCCACGGAAGGCCGATATCCATCCTCCCCAGATGGCCGTAAGCCGCCAGTTTCCGGTAAAATCCCCCCTTGACGGCCATCGGCAGGCTCCTCAGATTGAACTGCTTCACAATACCGGCCAGACGAAAATCGAAATGTTTTTCCACCAGCGCGGCAATCGACGTATCCGGGACGGATCCGGTCCCGAACGTCTCTACCTGGATGCTCACCGGTCGTGATTTCCCGATGGAATAGCTCAGCTGGATTTCGCACGCATCGGCAAGACCGGCCGCAACGACGTTTTTCGCTGCATAACGGGCCGCATACGCACCGACACGATCGATGCGCAACGGGTCCTTTCCGCTCAGGGCAGCTCCGCTGTGCCGCGCGAACTCCCCGTATGTGTCGATAGCATTCTTTCGCCCGGTCAGTCCCGAATGGACGGACGGTCCGCCGATCAGAAACGGCCCTTCCGGATTTACGAAGATTTCCGTTTTCCTGTCCGGCCTGACCGGCTCATCGGCGAAGACCGGATTGATCACCGCCTCCCTGATATCGCTCTGCAGCCTCCCGAATTCGGGTTCACCAGCCTGGTTCTGGCTTGCGGAAACAGTTATGCTGTGGATGCGCGAGGGACGGCCGTCCCTGAATTCAACCCCCACCTGAGTCTTGCCGTCGGGCGCAAGGTAGGGAAGGATCTTCTGCAGTCGTACCGAAGCGAGCCGCCTGGCAAGCCGGTGGGCGATCCAGATGGGAAGAGGAAGATAGGCGGGGGTCTGGTCGCATGCGAAACCGAAAACCGTAACCTGGTTCCGGGCGGGGATCTTCTCGATTTCTTCATCGGACAACTCCTCCAGTTCAGGTAATTCGCACTCTCCGGGGAGTTCCGTCAGGCTTGTGACGATGCTGCATGTCTTGCTGTTGAACGTGCGATGGTCGTAACCGACCATGGTAATCACCTGACGCGCGATGTTCGGGATATCTATGGTTATGTTCGAAGCAAAGCGGGCGGCGATGAAAACGATGGAGTGCGCCACCGCGCATTCCGCTATGACGCGCGCGCATTGATCGTGCTGGAGGAAACGGTCGACGATGGCGTCACTGATCTGGTCGCACAGTTTGTCAGGATGGCCCTCGGTCACCGACTCCGAGGTGAACATGAAGTCCTTTTTCATTGCGAACCTCGACTTTTGCATGTTTTGTCGCTTCGTTGACAATATAGGGCAGGAAAGCGCTCCCGCCGATTACGACCCCGTCCAGCAGGCCGACGGGAGTGATGCCGAGCAGGCTTCTCAGGCCCGGAACGATCATGACGAGCGCCTGCAGCGCGAAAGAGCCCGCCATCGCCCATTTCAGGTAACGGTTTGGCGGAAGTTTCCGTTCGTCGAATATGCTTATGGTTTCCGATCTGCAGCTCAGGGTATGCTGCAGTTGAGCCGTCGTCAGGCTCATGAAGGCAATGGTGCCCGCCCTTGGCCCCATCCCGTAGCGAAGCAAGCCGTACCCATAGGCGCCGAGGGCCGCGGCGCTGATCGTACCCCC
>DASRZQ010000225.1:0-14109 GCA_035686205.1 Geobacteraceae bacterium | reverse complement strand
TATTGAGGTCTTTAGACTTTTTTCGGACAACAATAACGCTCATAAGCTGAGCTGTCAATATAATGCATTGGAAATAAGTTCCTTACAAAGAGCAAGAGATACTAATTCTTGGCTGCGTAAAAGAGTTCCTTGTAAATTTGGAAGTAAAAAGTCGCTGGGACCCGTTTCTTAGCGTGAGTTCGGAAGTCTTGATTTGGCAATTTAGTTAATAATGCTGAATAAGATCGCTGAAGAAGAAAATAGAGATTTAATGCTACAAGCTATAAGTAGTTGAAATATATGCGTTATTAGCTAAATATGATACAAATAAGAGATTGCCGTTTGTAGGAAGTAATTCAATAAAAAAGCCTGTGAATAATGGATTCACAGGCTTTTGATGTTATTTATCCGCTCATCCGCTCTACCGACTGAGCTACTGGGGAATGAAGAAATAATCTTTTAGCATATATGCTGCATTTCGTCAAATAATTTATTGCGTAAGAATGTATTAATGCAGATGATGCGGCTGACTGTTAACTAACTAGGCCGCACAACGTTGATATCTATGGTATTTGCAGCGAATAATCTCTTCAAATGGGAAGTGTACGGCTCTCGCGCCGTATTTGCTCAGGCAAGCAGCCGTCCCTTCAGTATCCGCGTCAGCAGGCGGTCCAGCGCTGATGCAAACCGCTTCCGATCAGTCAGACCAAACTGATTCGGGCCGCCCCGGACAAGCCCGTCCGCTCGGAGTTGCTGCATCAGGTCACGCAGGGAGAGCCGCTCACCCACGTTTTCCTCCGTATAGAGTTCACCACGCGGGTCGATGGCTACCGTTCCATTGGCAACAAGCCGGGCCGCCAGGGGGATGTCGCCCGTGACCACAAGGTCCTCCACAGCAGCATGCTGAACTATATAGTCGTCAGCAACGTCAAGCCCCTCGGCAACCACCACTGACGTTACCAGGTGGGATTGCGGCTTCGACAGGTCCTTGTTCGCCACGAGGCAGACCGGCACCTGGAGCCGATTCGAAGCCCGGAATACGATCTCTTTGATGACCCGGGGGCATGCATCCGCATCAATCCAGATTTTCATTGCCGCCTTCCATATCTCTTCTTTCTTCGCACAGCTCTGTGTGTTCACCGGCCATGTCCCCAACCCCGGTTGCCTCAACAGTGTCAGGTCCCGGCTCTTCAAAACTGACCCGGCCGATTTTTCCGGCCCGGAGTTCTCGCAGGAAAGCTTCGCCGGCTCGCTGCGTGTCTATACCCCCGCCTGCGACCAGGCAACCGAGGCGGGGCGGCCGATTTCTTCGAGAGCGGTGATTGGAACTGGAGTCGGGCAAGCGGGCGTCAAGGACCTCTATAATCACGTCTGACTTCCCGATCAGTTCGGAAATCTCCTTATGGGACTTGCCCATGTGTCCGGGATACCATTCAATTGCCATGTAATATTTTACCTCTGCGTTGAAGTGGCCAGCATTGCTGGCATCAACATTAACACATTCCCCCGGTTTCAAGGGTTTTATTTGAGTGCCTGCGCGTGACGTCTCAGCTAATATTCTCACCCGCCGCGAAATGAACCGGGGCTTTTTTGTTTCGGCGAACATACAGAAGGAGCAGCATGAATTTCCAATCATTCAAGTTTCACCCCCACATCGCATCAGGTGTCGCAGCGGCGGGTTACGCCGCGCCGACACCGATTCAGTCACAGTCAATTCCGCGGGTCATGGAAGGACGCGACATCATGGGATTGGCTCAAACCGGTACCGGCAAGACCGCCGCTTTTGTCCTGCCTATACTGCAAAAGCTGATGCAGGGGGAACGCGGCAGAATCCGTGCCCTGATAATCGTCCCCACCCGCGAGCTGGCCGAGCAGATCAACGAGGCTGTAAGCGCCTTGGGGGGCCAGACTCACATCAGGAGCGTTACGATCTATGGCGGAGTAAATATCAGTACCCAGGCACAGAAACTCAAAGGCGGTGTCGAGATCGTCGTGGCCTGCCCGGGGCGGCTTCTCGACCACATGACGCAAAGGACCATCGACCTCTCGCGGCTGGAAACACTTGTCTTGGACGAGGCGGACCAGATGTTCGACATGGGTTTCCTGCCCGTCATCCGGCGGATTCTGAAGCAAATTCCCGACAAGCGGCAAACACTTCTCTTTTCGGCCACCATGCCCGCCGATATAAGCAAGCTTGCCCACGACATCCTGCGCGAGCCGGTTACGGTTCAGGTCGGCTCCACCGCCCCGGCGGCCACGGTCAGCCACGCTCTCTATCCGGTTGAGCAGCATCTCAAGACGGCGCTGCTCCTGGAGCTTCTGCACCATACCGACACCGAATCGGTGCTGGTCTTCACCCGCACCAAACACCGGGCCAGGCGCCTTGGAGAGCAACTGGGAAAGGCCGGGTACCGGGCGACCTCGCTACAGGGCAACCTTTCGCAAAACCGTCGTCAGGCTGCGCTGCAAGGTTTCCGCGACGGCGCGTTTCAGGTCCTCGTAGCGACCGACATCGCGGCGCGGGGTATTGACGTGTCGCAGGTATCCCATGTCATCAACTATGACATTCCCGACACAGCCGAGGCATATATCCACCGCATCGGCCGGACCGGCCGCGCCGCCCGGAGCGGTGACGCGTTTACCCTGGTGACCGGCGACGACACTGCGATGGTCCTCGTCATCGAGAGGACACTGGGCGTCAGACTTGATCACCGCACGATAGAAGGCTTTGATTACTGCGCGCCGGCGCCCGACAAGAACAAGACGTTCCAGAATAAAAAAGGGTTGTGCCGTTGAAAGAGTCAGTAAAATACCAAAAAAAGCCTGTCCGGCAGCCATGCTGCCGCGACAGGCACATATGAAATTTAACCGTTACCGACCATTCCAGCTACAACGTAAATCCCCGCTGTCCCCGGCAGAGTTGATCCCTCAACCCGGCAACTTCCCCGTCTTCCAGGTACGTGTCGAAATCCATCACCCGGTCGATTACTCCGGCCGGAGTGATCTCGACGATACGGTTTGCCACGGTTCCGACGAACTGGTGATCGTGGGAAGAAAAGAGCACTACCCCGGTGAATGCGATCAGCCCGTTGTTCAGAGCGGTGATTGATTCCAGATCGAGGTGGTTGGTCGGCTCGTCCAGAACAAGGGTGTTGGCGCCGGAGAGCATCATCCGGGAGAGCATGCAGCGGACCCTTTCCCCGCCGGAGATGACGCTGGTCTTCTTCATTGCCTCCTCTCCGGAAAAGAGCATCCGCCCGAGAAAGCCGCGCGCGAACGACTCCCCTTCGGCCGGTGGAGAGAACTGCCCGAGCCATTCGACCAGATTCAGGTCGCTGGCGAAGTAGTCGCCGTTCTCTTTCGGGAAATAGGCGGGAGTGATGGTTACACCCCAACGGAAGCTCCCGCTGTCCGGTTCGAGCTCGCCTGCCAGGATCCGAAACAGGGTGGTCTTGGCCAGGCTGTTGCCGCCGACGAAAGCGATCTTGTCCCCTTTGCGCACGTTGAGAGTGAGATTGTTGAGCACTTCAATCCCGTCGATCTTTTTCGAAAGCCCGTCGATCTCCAGTATGATGTCGCCGCACGGCCGCTCCGGTTTGAAGACAATGTACGGGTACTTTCGCGAAGAAACCGGCATCTCCTCGATAGTCAGCTTCTCCAGGAGTTTTTTCCGCGAGGTGGCCTGCTTGGCTTTGGAGGCATTGGAGCTGAACCGCTGGATGAACTCCTTCAATTCGTTCGCCTTGTCGGTGACCTTACGGTTCTCGTCCTGTTTCTGCTTGAGGGTCAACTGGCTAGCCTGGTACCAGAAATCGTAGTTCCCCACGTAAACCTGGATCCTGCCGAAGTCGATGTCGGCAACGTGGGTGCAGACCTGGTTCAGGAAGTGCCGGTCGTGGGAGACCACGATCACCGTGTTCTGGAAACGGAACAGGAAATCCTCAAGCCATGCGATCGACTTGAGGTCGAGGTGGTTGGTCGGCTCGTCCAGAAGAAGCACGTCCGGGTTGCCGAACAGCGCCTGGGCCAGGAGCACGCGTACCTTGTCTCCTCCCTCGAGCTCTTTCATCCGCTTGTGGCGCAGCTCTTCAGGGATCCCAAGACCGTTCAGGAGCACCGCCGCCTCGGACTCCGCCTCGTAGCCGTTCATTTCGGCAAACTCTCCTTCGAGCTCCGCGGAGCGTATGCCGTCCTCCTCGGAAAACTCCGGCTTGGCATAGATCGCTTCCCGCTCGGCCATTACCTCATAAAGACGCTTGTGTCCCATGAAGACCGTGTTGAAGACGGTCTCCTCGTCGAAGGCAAACTGGTCCTGCCTGAGAACCGCAATCCTCTCCCGGGGGCCGACTGTAACCTCTCCCTTGTCTGCCGCCGCTTCGCCGGCAAGGATTTTCAGGAAAGTCGATTTCCCGGCGCCGTTAGCGCCTATGAGCCCGTAGCAGTTGCCCGGGGTAAACTTGATGTTGACGTCCTTGAAGATAACCCTGTTCCCGTAGGAAAGGCTTATATTCGTTGCTGTAATCATGCTTTGACTCCTTTTTAAACAAAAAAACCACAGGGTAGCTCCCTGTGGTCAGGTGAATTTAAAACAGGATAACATTATTGTACCGGCTGCGGCAAGCTATTTCTCCCCTTGCCCCTTGCCGGACGGCCCTCTCCTTTCCGTTACTGGATCACGCAGCGAGGCTTCACTGCTTAAAGGGAACTCCGGGGACAACTCTGGTGATCATGCCAGGCACAACTGCGCAACCGATGCACGGGCGGGTCCCCCGCTTATATCCGGCACAATGCTTAGTTCCAGAGCTGTCAGCCCGACAAGATCGACAGCATAGTCTTCAATTTCCAGGGTATTATGCGGGGAACTGAAATTATACTGCTGACGCACGATATCCCGGTAAGATTGGCCGCCGTCAGAGGACCACCGCAACACGAACTCATGGGTGCGTGCCTGCTCATCTTCTTGAAACACGAGACGAATACGCCTGACCCGCAACGGCTTGTCAAACAGCAGGCGAACCGTCTGTTGCCCGGATTCTGATGCCCGCCAGCCGGGTCCCTCCCCGGGTCTCAACGCCGACTCGATCGGGTGTGACGCGTCCTCGGACGTGAGTTCCGCCTCAGCCAGGTTTTCCAGGTCCAGCCAGTTTTGGTCGGGAGGTGCGACATCCCGAGTGTCCCGGGTAATTATGCGTTTGCGCATTTGATGGCCTCCAGTAGCTTTTGGTCCCCCGCAGACCATAAAATCTTTACTCACTATGGTCAGCAGTAGCGGCACAATCTGCCTGATCTCGGTCAGGTGTTAACCCGGTGAAACCGAAAATATCACCGACAATTCCTGCTATTTTGATTATAACACTGCAATTTCTTTTTAAGATTCCCGCATGGAGTGGAACATCTCCAAGAAGTCCTTGTTAAACAACCTGAGAAGTCCGCTCTTTTATTGCGGAAACTCCTTGGCTTAGGCGCTAGCCTTCTATTTCATCGTTACCGGAAGGCTCCTCTTTTGCCAGATGCGCATGTACCTTCTTTAGCTCCTCGACGATCCGGATATGCTGCGGGCAGCGCTCTTCGCAGGCGCCGCATGCGGTGCAGGCGGAAGCCCTGCTGTCGGCGGGAATGAAATGGTTGTACAGCATGACCGACAGATCCGCGTCCTTGAACATGAAAGTATCGTTGTAGAGGGAAAAGTTCATCGGTATGTTGACCCCATGCGGGCAAGGCAGGCAATAGGCGCAACTGGTGCAATTGACCTTGAGCTTGCTTTTATATATCTCCGTGACCTTGTCGACCAAGGCCAGCTCCTGACCGGAGAGGGATCCGGGCTCGGCTTCGGCCGCGATGCGAAGGTTTTCCCGCAATTGGCTCATATTGCTCATGCCGCTCAAGGCCATCGATACCTCGGAATGGTCCCAGACCCAGCGGAGCGCCCATTCCGCCGGGGTCCGACGGACGGGTGCCTGGTCCCAAAGGGTCCTGATCTCCTCCGGAATCCTCTCAGTAAGTCTGCCGCCCCGCAGCGGTTCCATCACCACCATGCCGATCCCTTTCGCCGCGGCGTATCGCAGACCTTCCCGTCCCGCCTGGAAGTCCCGGTCAAAATAATTATACTGGATCTGGCTGATATCCCACTGATACGCATCCACGATCTCCATGAAAGTGCGGATATCATCGTGGAACGAAAAGCCCGCCCGGCGAATCCTCCCGTCCGCGCGCGCTTTGTCGAGCATGCGCGTAATGCCGATCTCCCGCATGCACTCCCATGTCCGCCGGCCAAGAGCATGGAGGAGATAATAGTCCAGATACGAGGTGTCAAGCCTCGCCAGTTGTTCGTCCAGCAGGCGGTCAAAGTCTTCCGGTTTCTGTACCAGCCAGACCGGAAGCTTTGTTGCCAGGAGAACACGCTCGCGCTTGCCTTTCAGGGCCTTGCCGAGAAACGATTCGCTCTGCCCGCCATGATAACCGTAAGCGGTGTCGAAGTAATTTATGCCACTGGATATGGCGTGTTCGACCATCTCCGTTGCCTGTTCATCGTCGATGGCCTTGCCGGGGTCGAATATGTCGGTGGCATTGCCGGTTGCATCGAGAATTGGTAACCGCATGCAGCCAAATCCCAATACGGACACATCGGGGCCATTCTTTCCGAGTTTACGATAGAGCATGGTTCTTTCTCCTTTCAACATGAAAGCGCGGATGTTCCCTGTCGTACCTGTCTTCATATTTCCTTGTCAGTTCTTTAAGTCGTTCCTGCGAGATTTGTCGGCGGCAACTTCAGAAGAGTCCGCCAACTGTACTTGAAAAGCTTAACCGGAAGTCGCCTGAAATCAAAGATTTTTTTATTCCGGTGGACGGCGGTGCCGTCTCAGTTCAATTTTTCGAGGCATTCAGGGCAGACGCCGTGGCTGAACGTCGCATCCGAGTGTTCGGAGATATATTGTTCCAGCTGATGCCAGCTTTTCTCATCGTCGCGAATTTTCTTGCAGTACACGCAGATGGGAATGATACCCTCCAGTCGCTTCACCTGTTCCCTCGCTTCGAGGATTTCGCGGGTTTTTTCTTGTACTTTCAGTTCGAGGTTGACATTCAAGTCCTCAAATGCCCTGTGCAGATTTACAAAATTGTCCAGCAATAAATAAGCCATTGAGATAACAATAAAGAAAAATGAGTATTCACTTATGTAGACAAAGGAATAAAGCTGCATGGCTACAAGTGAATCATTCACAACACCGAAGAAATACATGATTTGGCATATCAGAATGAAAAGCGATAATTTAAATCTATATTTTCTATAATTACATATGAACAAGATGCAGAGATAAATATAAGCAATTATGGCTGATACTATTTCTATCTGATAAACAATGCCATTTGCACCTTCATAGTAAGTAATGTATAAAGAATTGAATAATAGTATTTTTTTGATTGAAGGGTTAAATGGGGAAAGTGTATATTCAGGATTAACAAGATGTGAAACAAAAAGGATAATAATAAACCATACAATGAGAAATGAAATTTTTCTGTTGCCTTTTTGCCCTGTATAAATACCGGTGAACCAGATCAAAAACACGGATATGGCAATAACGGTATCCATTTGAAACTTTTGCCATATGATACCTTCATTAACGGATAGAGAATTGTAGAGTCCGACGCAGAACACGTCGTAAAAGCCGACGCTCAGGCATAAAAGGGAAAAAGGAAGATATTCTTTTGACCGCGGCCTCTTGAGATAAAAAAAGAAGTAGTAAACGCCCACATAGAAATTTATTGAAGCCATTATGATGCATGGAAACGATTGGAAATGCATAATTGCCCTTTGAGCGCGGCGGCCCGCCTATGCCGGCGCAATCGGCCGCAGGGCCGGCTTCAACGTCCCGCATTGGTATGTCTGGATTACAAGATATCCGGTTATAAGGTAAGCCCGTTAATTGTTAAGCACATCACTGACTTTTGCCAGGAGTTTTTCCGGAGAAAGGGGTTTCTCTATAAATGGCAAACCTTTGGCGAGAAACCCCTTTCGGACGACGAAGTCCGCCGTATAACCGCTGACAAAAAGCGCCTTGATATCGGCCCGTTTTTTTCTCGCCGTATCGTAGACTTCCCTCCCGTTTCTTTTCGGCATAATTACATCGAGCATCAGCATGTCAATCCGGTCACTTTCGCGGGTGAATTTGTCTATGGCGTCGTCACCGTCCGCTGCCTCGATGACGTTGTAGCCGAAATTTTCCAGGATCTCCCTGCTGGCTTTCCTGACGTTCTCGTCATCTTCCGCAAGAAGCACGGTTTCGGCGCGGCCCCGGCGATATGCCGTTTCCGGTCTTTTCCTTTCGTCGAAGGTCCCTGAAAAAATCGGTAGATATAACTTGAATGTGGTCCCGTGACCGGGCTCACTGTAGACATTAATATAGCCGTTATGCTGTTTGATGATCCCGTAGACCATTGCCAGCCCGAGCCCGGTGCCCTTTCCCGATTCCTTGGTGGTAAAAAAAGGCTCGAATATCTTTTCCCTGATCGTCTCGTCAATGCCGTCGCCCGTGTCGGAGATGGAGACGCGGGCGTATTCTCCCGGTTTTCCGAATCCGTGCGCATGCGTGAATGAGGCATCCATCGAAAAAGGTTCGGTTTCTATTAATACCGTCCCCCCGCTCTGCATGGCGTCCCGTGCGTTCGAGACAAGATTCATGAACACCTGCTCCAGCTGGATGTTGTCAGCCATTACGGTAAGGGCGTCAGGATTGAGCTCCAGCCTGAATTCCATATCCTCGCTGATGAGCCTCGTAAGCAGTTTCTGGGCATTTCTGATCGCCTCGTTCAAATCCGTCGGCTGCAGTTTCATGTCCTTTTTCCTGCTGAATGCGAGCAGACTCCGCGATAAATGGGAGGCTTTTTCCGAAGAAGAAAGTATCTGTTCCGCATATTGACGAAGCGGGTTGTCCGGTTCCATTTTCATGAGCATAAGAGAGGCAAACCCGATCGTGGCGGTAAGAATGTTGTTGAAGTCATGTGCGATTCCTCCCGCCAGCTGCCCCACGGCTTCCATTTTCTGCGACTGGCGCAGCTGCTGTTCGAGACTGATCTGTTCCGTTATGTCCCTTCCGATTTCCATGACCTTGACGACCACGTCGTTTTCGTCTTTTACCGGAACGGCCCTCAATTCAAAACTCCTGCCGGCGCTGGACACGATTGACATTTCCTGACGTCCCGTGTGCAAGCTTGCCTGGACGGGACAAGTCTGACACGGCGTGTCGCGGCCGATGCGCACTTCATGGCAATGTCTGCCGATCATCGACAGCGGTTCAACTCCGGACGCTTGTGCGGAATAACCATTAGCCCACAATATGGTCAGATCCGGGGAAATGAGGGTCAGACCATCCGGAATGCCGTTCAGCAAAGCTTGGAATTCCTGAGAGAGCTTGCGGTACCTGGTTTCGCTCTCCTTCAGCTCGGCCTCCATGGTTTTTCGTTCGCTGATGTTGAAGAAATAACCGGCAGTCAGTTCTCTGCCGCCATGCACCAGGTAATTGGCCGTGACTTCGACCGGAACCAGGCCACCCGAGGCAACGCGGTGCACTGTCTCGAAATGCACCTGTTTCATTTGCTTCATCAACTCCAGTACCGAGCCGATATTATCCATATCGAACTCGGGATCCCAATCGGGGATGCGCATGGTTTGCATCTGTTCCAGGCTCCAGCCGAAATGTGAACAGGCCGCCTGGTTTGCATAGACCATCCTGTATCCGTCCTTGTGGTCAAGGACATAAACCGGATCGCGAGTATATTCGATCAGGGACCTGAAGAAAGAGGCTTCCTTCACGGCCTTTTCCCGTTCGGTAATATCCCGTATGAGACATCGATTAATCAGGAAATAAAGGACGACGGCCGTTATCAGGATGAAAACACAGCTTTCACGGATTTCAAGGCGCATCAAACGGACCGGGTCTTGAACATCCTTCAAGAAGAAGGCGCCGGAAAGATATTTCCACAAAATGCTGAAAAAAACGTAGAGAGTGACAATCCGGTACAATTCCCACCTGGCAGTTCTTGCTTGCTTTAGCTGCAAAGTGTTCCTCCGTTTATTTGAGATGCCATCATAATCGCTTATCGGCAAGGAAACCTGTTGCTATAGTAATTTCAAAAAATATCTAAAAATATATAATCAGGTGTGCCGGCCTGAGAAATACCTGATAAAAAAGAATCCGAGAATTTGAGGTTAGTTTGCGGGTTCGCCTTGTCAGTGTTTGAATTTTTGGACAAATTTTCCATTATGGTGTATTATGTGCAACAAATTAACAAATACAAATATTTAAGGATGTGAAAAAGGCGTTTGTGCCGCAGTTGCGGAAATTTCAATAATGCCTGCCAAATTGCTGCCAGATCATTCAAATAGGCAACGGAGGGCAGGCATCCGGACGGGCCCCGGTGATGTCCGGCATTTCCGGATTGCACCGCCCGATAAGGATACCAAGGAGGAATAAAACATGTTGAAGCTCGTGCGAAGTCCCTTGTGGATAATGGTGGTTTTGTTATTGGGAGGTTGTGCGTCTCTCCCGACTGGTCCGAGCGTTCTGGCGCTGCCGGGCGACGGGAAGACATTCGGGCAGTTCCAGACCGAGGACCAGTCCTGCAGGCACTGGGCTGACCAGCAACTTGGCGTTGCCCCGCAGGATGTGTCCAACCAGAATACGGCTGTGGGCGCCGTAGCCGGCACGGCAATCGGCGCGGCGCTGGGAGCGGCAATCGGCGCGGCTTCGGGAGACGCGGGCATAGGCGCGGCCATCGGTGCTGCGAGCGGACTGCTGTTCGGGACGTCGCAGGGCGCCGAAGCCGGTCGGGTTTCCGGATCGAATGCCCAGAGGCGATACGACATCGCTTACCAGCAATGCATGTATGCCAAGGGAAACCAGATTCCCGGCGCGCGGGGGTTTCGTCAGGCTCAGTAGGCCTTGCCGACGGACTTGCTTCGACTCCGCTGCGATAATTTAGTATTGCGTCTCAGGAAATCTTCATGCTGTGGCCGGGGCGGTACGTCCTGCCTTTCTGCCTTCGTCAGGTTTTCGCTATCATATTGATTGCTGTGGTTCAACCAGCGTTGGGGGTACAAATGCCGTCAATGCTGTTTTGAAGCCTTTCCCGCACAAATCTGATGTGTTCGCGAAGTACGTAGAATTGGTTGGCATAAGCCAGGGGAACCTTCATTTTGTTTACCCCGCTCTCGATGTCTTCGAGGCGTTCAAGCAATTCAATTCTCTCTTCGTATGTCGGCTGGGCGAATATGCCGCGTTCGAGCGCTATCAATCTGCCATACCAGCGATAGATTCTCGACCTGATTCGCCAGCTGTACAACGCCGGCACCATTTTCAGGCCCGGAACCAGGACGACGATTATGGGCAGCAATACCACAAGCGCACGATCCACAAGACTTGCCAGCCAGAAAGGCAGGCCGCGGTAAAGGATTCCCTTGCCCGACGTGTAGTAGCGCCTCGCATCGGCGCTGATGCGGAATTCATGCTCGATGGGGGAGGGGAATTCGCCCGCATGCTGCAGGATTGTTGCGCGGCCATGCACTTCACGGGCTGCCTCGATCAACAGATCCGACAACGCGGGGTGAAGATTCTCGCGCGCCACGAGTTCGACCGTCGGGCCGATCAGGTGAATATCCATGGAGGGAGTGTTGTTGGCAAAATCGAATACCCCCATCGGAAGATCGAGATTGCTCAGATAAGGGAATCGTCGCGTATAGGCGTCTGCCTGGGCGAAGCTTAGCAAACGCACTCCAGGCGCATGCATGAGCCGGCGCATGACGGGAGGGGTGGCGGAATCTCCCATCAGGAATGCGGCGTCGACTTTATTGCCGACCAGCGCCCGGGCGGCATCTTCCCCTCCCAGGTCCAGAAGTGTCGTCGTGCTGCCTGGTTCAATGCCGTTTGCCTTGAGCAGTATCAAGGCCAGGGCGTGAGTTCCGCTTCCCTCAGGGCCGATAGCGATTCGTTTTTCGGCCAGACCGGATATCCGATCCAGGGGAGCGGCGCTGTTGTAAAAAATCGCAAGTGGCTCATGGAAAATGCTGCCGAGAGAAACCAGTCCGTCAACCGACATCCCTGCGGTCAGCCCACCCTGTACAAATCCCACATCAACGCGGAAAGCGGGGTTGTTTAGTCTTTTCAGGTTTTCAAGGGATCCTTCGGATGGCAGAATTTTCAGCTTTATGCCGTTTCGCGCAAGTATCTTGCGGTATTTTTCGGCCGTGAGCCGGAATGTGCTGCCGTCCGGACCGCTGGTTATAACGATGGTGTTCGGCGGCGCCGGCCGCACGAACCAGTAAGCAGCGGCGATGGTGGCAACGGTTGCCAGGATCAGTGGACCTACCGAAACCGCCAGGTCACGCCAGGAAATCCCCGCAAACCGGGCCAATAACCTTAGTGAAACAATTTTGCGAAAGATATTCTGCTTCATAGTCTTTAGTCTGATTCTTGAAATCCTTTCTTTAGCGTTATACTTCCTGTGCCGTCAGGTTATTTTCCGGCAATAGGGGGGACTCCATGAAATTGTCGCATTTTCAACTAATCATTGTTGCCGTGGTCTTGTTCCACTCCACCGTTGTGCATGCTTCATTTAGCTACACAGTAACGGTTAACACTGACAGCCTTGCTGGAACTGTGGGTTCATTAGACTTCCAGTTCAATCCTTCTTCGGGGCCTTTGACTTCTATGGCCAAAATTGCCAATTTAAGAGGGGGGGCACTGATAGGAGAACCAGATTTATTTGGTGCCGTAGACGGCTTGTTACCGTCAAATATCACGATTACTGCTTCTTCTCCGTATAACGATTATTTCCAACAGTTCAAGTATGGATCCTCTATTATATTCGATCTTAGCCTTGACGGAAGTCCCGGTGGTTCATTTTTCTTTTCAATGTTTTCCGATGCCGTCGGAACAATACCGGCATTAACTTCGGATCCAAACGGATTTTCCTTGATTGTTGATTCGAACAAAAATGAAACAACAATATCGAAACCCTCCGAACAAACATCTATTACCGCCGTCCCGATCCCATCGATCCTCTGGCTGATGGGCATGGGCCTTTTGGGTCTGATTGGCATCCATCGTCGTGATGGCAGAAAATGCTGATTAAGACGGGGCTCTTCGCCCCGTCGATTACAATGCTTGTTAATCGCGGGAGAATGGTACTTCCGGTCTTACAGGTCTTGCGTTATGTCTAATAAGCTTTTCGGGGCATATCATCAATAGCCAAACTGCCGCACCACATAAATTAAAATGCCTCCACCCGGTTTCTACCATTTTCTTTTGCCTTGTATAGTGCCGAATCCGCTGCCTTTATCAGAGATTCCACATCCAGCCCGTTTTCCGTGTCTCTCAATGCGATTCCGAGGCTTATGGTGACGGAAATCATCCCTTCCGGAGTATTCATCCCCTCCTCGCCAATGGATTGCCGAAGTCTTTCCGCGATAGCTCCGGCGCTTTGCAGATCGCATCCTGGGAGGATAATCATAAACTCCTCTCCGCCATATCTTCCGACATAATCATAGGAGCGCATCAGTGAGAGCATTCGCTCCGATGTCAGGCGAAGCACCGCGTCTCCGGCCATGTGGCCGTAATTGTCATTGATCTTCTTGAATGAATCGAGATCGGCCATGATCAGGGCGACGGTGCTTTCTTCCCGATCAGCCTTGGCCAATTCATTTTTCAGGATACGGAGAATTTCTCCACGATTGAGCAGGCCGGTGAGGGAATCATAAATAGCCTGCCTTTTCAGGAATTCCCGGGCGGTTATCAATTCATTTTGTAGTTCAATAATACGCCTTCCCGCGCGAAGTCGGACCCTTAACTCGCTGGTTTTGAAAGGCTTCGTTATATAGTCGTCCGCCCCGGCTTCCATCCCGGTAATCATATCTTCGTCCCGATCCTGTGCCGTGAGGAGAATTATGTAAGTGTAATGCTCGTTCAATTCCTGCCGGACTTTGCTGCAGATTGCAGGGCCATCCATACCCGGCATCTTCCAATCGAGAATCGCGAGCCTGGGCGCTTCTTCTGCCTGCAGCGCCTTCCAGGCATCGTTGCCGTTCGATGTGTCGATTACATCGTATCCCCATTTGGCCAGAATTGTCCTCAGAAGTTG